>NZ_LAMX01000030.1:0-59395 GCF_001275035.1 Rheinheimera sp. KL1 | reverse complement strand
AGCGAAGTTATCCAAGGCAAATCAAAAGGAAATCCAGCAAATATGCGTACAAAAAATAATGCCAGTCAGCTTAACTGACTGGCATTAGCCTTCATGGCTCTTTTTTTATGTCTGAAGTTCGCAGTTAAATGGACTAATCTTCTATTAAATAGAACAAAATGTGCTTATTTTTGTTATTTTAAACTATCTTCTGGAAAGATAAGCTGTTTCTATTAAGAGGAGAACCTATGGCAACAGAAAATAGCGGATACAGTTGGACCAGTATAGTGCTGCACTGGCTGGTCGCTGTGGTGGTGATCGGACTTTTTGCATCAGGCTTTTGGATGGTGGATTTAAGCTACTACAGTAGCTGGTATAGAACCGCACCTTTTTGGCATAAAAGTGTCGGAGTGTTATTACTATTGATGATGGGCTACAGAGTGTTGTGGCGTGTGTTAAATGGAACTGCCACACCTTTAGCCAGTCACAGTAAAGCCGTACAAAGAGCGAGTCATTTCACACACCTGACATTGTACGCACTTATATTTTTGATTATTTGCAGTGGTTACCTGATTTCTACTGCGGATGGCCGGCCAATAGAGGTATTTGGGCTGTTTGATTTACCTTCGGCAGGTGAGTTGTTTGCTGAACAAGCAGATAAAGCAGGTTTGGTACATAAATTTGCGGCTTATGGCCTGATTACGCTGGTGGTATTACATGCCTTGGCTGCATTGAAACATCACTTTTTCGATAAAGACAATACGTTAAAACGCATGCTTAAACCTTAATTTAAAAGGAGATTGGAATGAAGAAGTTATTAATAGCCAGTTTGATGGCATCTATGTTGGCAGCGCCGGCGTTACAAGCTGCTGAATATGAGATTGACACCCAAGGCGCGCACGCTTTTGTTCAATTTAAGATCAGCCACTTAGGCTACAGCTGGTTATATGGCCGCTTTAATACCTTTAAAGGTAACTTCAGCTATGACGCTGCCAAGTTAGCAGACTCTAAAATCCAGCTGGAGATCGATACTAAAAGTATCGATTCTAACCATGCTGAGCGCGACAAGCACTTACGCAGCCCGGATTTCCTCAACGTAGACAAAAACAGCAAAGCTACTTTTGTTAGTACAAAGATAGTACCAAAAGCAGGTGCTGATTTCGATGTAGTAGGTAACTTCACCTTAAACGGTGTGACGAAAGAAATCGTGATTAACGCCACTAAGCTGGGTGAAGGTGCTGATCCATGGGGTGGCTACCGCGCTGGTTTTGCTGGCACAACCAGCATTAACTTAGAAGATTTCGCTATTAAAAACATTCTTGGCCCAGCATCTGCCACTGTGCATCTGGATCTGAGCGTGGAAGGCATCAAGAAGTCTTAATGTAACACCAGGCCTCTAAGAAATTGCCCTGCAGTATCCTTGCGATACTCAGGGTAATTCTATTTCTATATCTGTGATGGGAATACTGCAGCAGGGTAAAATTTCGCCTTTGCGGACAAAAGCTAGGGGTTCATTCAGATAACTAACAGAACCAGACAACAACTTACAACGACAAGCGCCACAATACCCTTCACGACATTGATAGTTCACTTGCTGTTGTTTCGCCTCCAATGCATCAAGCAGGGTGCGTTGCTCAGGCTCAAACTCAAGACTGAGCACATCCTTCACCACTACTTTTACCATATCAGTTGTCGCAGCTTAGAGATCGAAATCGCCGAAGTCAGCGCCATCCATTTCGTTGTCGATTTGACCGACTAAATAAGAGCTGATTTCAGATTCCTGCGGAGCTACCTGCACATTATCAGACACCAACCAGGCATTGATCCATGGAATAGGATTTTGTGTTGTGCCAAAAATTGGTTTTAAGCCCACAGCCTGCATTCTGTTATTGGTAATGTATTCAACGTACTGGCACAAAATATCTTTATTTAAACCAATCATCGAACCATCTTTAAACAAGAACTCAGCCCAGTCTTTTTCTTGCTCAGCTGCTTTGCGGAATATGGCGTAGGCTTCGTCTTCGCACTCTTTAGCTATCTCAGCCATTTCCGGGTCGTCTTCACCTGCGGCCATAATATTCAACATATGCTGAGTGCCTGTTAAATGCAGAGCTTCATCGCGGGCAATCAGTTTGATAATTTTTGCATTGCCTTCCATCAGCTCACGCTCAGCAAAGGCAAAACTACAGGCAAAGCTGACATAGAAACGAATAGCTTCGAGCACGTTGACTGACAAAATACAGACATAAAGCTTACGTTTCAGATCGCGTAAGCTGATAGTGTGGGTTTGACCATCGACCACATGAGTGCCTTCACCACATAAGTGATAGAGGTTCACTGAATGAATTAAGTCGTCATAGTAACGCGTAACATCATCAGCGCGCTCAATGATGCGTTCATTGAGCAATATATCGTCAAATACTTTGTGCGGTTCATTGGTAATGTTACGCACAATATGAGTGTAGCTACGGCTATGGATGGTCTCACTAAAGGCCCAGGTTTCAATCCAGGTTTCCAGCTCTGGCAAAGAGACGATAGGTAGCAAAGCTACGTTCGGGGAGCGGCCTTGCACTGAATCAAGTAAAGTTTGATACTTTAAGTTACTGATAAAAATATGCTTTTCATGTTCGGGCAGCTGCTGAAAATCGATACGATCTTTACTGACATCTACTTCTTCAGGGCGCCAGAAAAAGCTCAATTGTTTTTCAATCAGTTTTTCAAAGATACCGTATTTTTGTTGATCATAGCGGGACACGTTCACCGGGTTGCCGAAAAACATCGGCTCTTTCATTTGATCATTGTTCGTACGGCTAAAGGTGGTGTAACTCATCAGCAACATCCAGTTTATTGTTTGTTATGCATACAAAAAGAGGGCTGCAATGCAGCCCCTGACTTAAATTTTACAGGCGCCACCGGCACAACCATCGTCTTCCGGCGTCGCTTTGATGTCTTCTTGTATATCAGAAGCGCCATCACGGGTGTTGTGGTAGTACATGGTTTTAACACCCAGCTTATAAGCCGTCAGTAAGTCTTTTAACAAGATCTTCATTGGCACTTTGCCGCCTTCGAACTTGCCTGGATCGTAGTTGGTATTGGCAGAAATCGTCTGATCAACAAACTTCTGCATAATAGCCACTAAGCTGATATAACCGTCGTTGTTAGGCATATCCCATAACAACTCATACTGGTTTTTCAGGCGCTCATACTCAGGCACAACCTGCTTTAAAATGCCGTCTTTACTAGCCTTTATACTGATGTGACCACGTGGTGGTTCAATACCATTAGTCGCATTTGAAATTTGCGAAGAGGTCTCAGATGGCATCAGGGCAGATAAAGTGGAGTTACGTAAACCGTGCTCAACCACATCTTTACGCAGCTGGTCCCAGTCATAATGCAATGGTTCAGCACAAACTTTATCCAGATCCTTTTTATAGGTATCAATAGGCATAATGCCTTCTGAATAGGTGGTTTCGTTAAATTTAGGGCAAGAGCCAAATTCCTGAGCCAGCTTGTTCGAGGCTTTCATCAGGTAATACTGAATCGCTTCAAAAGTACGGTGCGTTAAGCCATTGGCAGAACCATCGGAGTACTTGACGCCATTTTTCGCCAGGTAATACGCATAGTTAATCACGCCTATACCCAAAGTACGGCGGTTCATACTGGCATGGTAAGCAGCAAGAATAGGGTAGTCCTGATAATCCAGTAAACTATCTAAAGCACGTACTGCCAGCTCAGCTAATTCTTCCAGCTCATCTAAATGTTCAATAGCACCTAAGTTAAAGGCCGACAGTGTACAAAGCGCTATTTCACCGTTTGGATCGTTGATGTCATTCAATGGCTTAGTTGGCAGCGCAATTTCTAAACACAAGTTACTCTGACGCACAGCAGCAAACTTCGGATTAAACGGGCTATGTGTATTGCAATGATCAACGTTCTGTAAATAGATACGACCTGTGCTGGCACGTTCCTGCATAAAGAGGGTAAACAGCTCAACAGCTTTTATACGCTTTTTACGGATAGAAGCATCTGCTTCGTATTGAACATAGAGCGCTTCAAACTTTTCCTGATCTTCAAAGAATGCGTCATACAAGCCTGGTACGTCAGAAGGACTGAACAAGGTGATCATTTCATCTTTAATCAGGCGTGTGTACATCAGGCGGTTAAACTGCACACCGTAATCTAAGTGACGTACACGGTTTTCTTCGACACCACGGTTGTTTTTCAGCACCAGTAAGGATTCGACTTCTAAATGCCACAGCGGATAAAACAGTGTTGCTGCGCCACCACGAACACCACCCTGAGAACAGCTTTTCACTGCGGTCTGGAAGTGCTTGTAAAAAGGAATACACCCTGTATGGAAAGCTTCACCGTTACGGATAGGACTACCCAAAGCACGAATACGGCCTGCATTAATACCGATACCGGCACGCTGACTGACGTACTTCACGATCGCGCTGCTGGTTG
Source organism: Rheinheimera sp. KL1 (assembly GCF_001275035.1). Classification (NCBI taxonomy): domain Bacteria; kingdom Pseudomonadati; phylum Pseudomonadota; class Gammaproteobacteria; order Chromatiales; family Chromatiaceae; genus Rheinheimera; species Rheinheimera sp. KL1. The sequence continues at coordinate 54,952 of NZ_LAMX01000030.1, read as the reverse complement.
CGTTGATGGAATCTAAGCTGTCACCACATTCAATCAACACACAAGAGCTGAACTGACGGGTTGGAGTACGTACGCCAGACATAATAGGCGTAGGTAACGAAATCTTAAACATAGATACAGCATCGTAAAAACGACGCACGTAGCTCAAGCGGCTATCTTTTGGATAATTTGCAAATAAACAGGCGGCAACCAATATGTAAAGGAACTGGGCGCTTTCGTAAATCTGACCTGTCACCCGGTTTTGTACCAGGTATTTACCTTCTAACTGTTTTACCGCAGCGTAACTGAAATCTAAATCGCGGCTGTGGACGATGAAACTATCTAACTGCTCTAATTCTTCTTTACTGTAGTCCGCCAGAATATGAGCGTCATAACGCTTTTCTTCCACCATTTTGACCACATGATCATACAGCTTTGGTGGCTCGAACTGACCATAGGCTTTTTTACGTAAATGAAATACAGCCAAGCGAGCAGCCATATATTGATAATCCGGCGTCTCTTTTGAGATTAAATCGGCAGCGGCTTTGATGATGGTTTCATGGATGTCGGCGGTCTTGATGCCGTCGTAAAACTGAATGTGCGAACGTAACTCAACCTGAGACACTGATACGTTTTGTAACCCCTCAGCAGCCCAATCTATCACACGGTGGATTTTGTCTAAGTCTAATGGTTCGCGCTGACCATCTCTTTTGGTTACGTATAATGTTTGAGTCATATTTTTCCGCCGAAAATTCCATCTCAATTGTTATTATTTTGTGCACAGAATTTCTGCTGTGCAGCGAATTCACCCGCCTTTGGCTTCATTAGGTCGAACTCAACAGAGCGACACAACATCTAGGGGTGAAAGAAGAACGGATCACAAGATAGAGTGGATCAATAGCAATTGCAACCCCTGCCAGCGGGCGAAAAAAACAGCATGTTAGTGCCCGCTAACGTGCGAAATAGGCGTTTAAAAACCTCTGCAGGGAAGCAATAGTTTTTCAGTAAAAAATCTATTTTGTCTGTTCGGCTAAATTTTAAGTCACTAAAAAAAATCACCTGCAAAGAGGTGATTTTTAATTGAACAAAATATGAAAAAACTGAACTTAATCGAGGTATTGGATCAGGTCTGTGAAGTGGGATATATGTAAATCTGCGCCCCAGAGTTCAGTTTTATCATCTGGCCCAACATAGCCAAAATCGCACATCACGGTTTGCATGCCAGCTCGACGTCCTGCTTCTATATCTCGTTCAGCATCTCCTATATACCAACACTGGTTTGCAGGAACCTGCATAGAGTGAGCAGTCATCCATAAAGGAGTCGGATCGGGTTTACGTTGTGCCAGACTGTCGCCGCCTACTAACAAACGGCTTTTAAGTAAAGCGGGTAACTGACGTTGTACTTTGGCCGCCAGCTTATAAGGTTTATTGGTCACTATAGCCCAGGGGATATTTCGAGCCTCAAGTGCAGCGAATAACTGTTCAGTCCCCGGAAACAAGCAGCTATGTACACCACTATGCTGATGGTAATAATCCAACAAGTTCTGGCGGGCTTTACCAAAATCAATGTCTTTTAGCGCTTCGCCAAAACCAAGTTGGAGCAAACCTTTAGCACCATGCGAGGCCATAGGGCGATATTCTTCATAGCTTTTTTCAGCCATACCATGCTGTCGCAGCACAAAATTCAGTGCAGCACCTAAATCCTCTGCTGTATCCACTAGCGTGCCGTCTAAATCAAATAAAACAGCAGCAGGCTTGGTTAGTATCTTATTCATACCGACTTTTTCGCTACCACAAAATAATTCACATCCAGCCCAGGGCCTGTGCGAAAAGACTGATTAATAGGGTTGTAGTGGAGGCCTGTGGCATCGACTACCTGTAAACCTGCATCATCAATAAAACGCATCAGATCAGAAGGGCGGATAAATTTCTCAAATTCGTGCGTACCTTTAGGCACTAGTTTGAGGACTTGCTCAGCGCCAACTATGGCCATCAGATAAGCTTTCCAGGTTTATTTAAGGTCGAAAACACCAGTGTCGCGCCCGGTTTGGCTAAATCAGCACAAGCCTTCACTACAGAAGCTGGCTCTGGCACATGCTCCAGCATTTCCATACAGGTCACTAAATCGAAGCTGCCTTGATTGGCTGCAGCAAAATCTTCCGCTGTGCTTTGTTGATACTGAACTGAGACCTTAGACTCTAATGCATGTAATTTAGCCACTGTTAGAGCTTCATCGGCCATATCAATGCCTGTAACTTCTGCACCAGCTTTTGCCATCGCCTCAGCCAGAATACCGCCACCACAGCCAACATCGACGGCTTTTTTACCAAACAAGCCTTGCACCTGATCGCTGATAAAGGCCAGACGACAAGGGTTTAATTGGTGTAATGGTTTGAATTCGCCGGTTGGATCCCACCAGCGGGATGCAATTTCATTAAACTTGGCAATTTCGGCCGGATCAACATTGGAAGAGGGGTTCATAAGCGTATCCATTTAAAATTTTGCCTATTATAAAGCCTTGATCTGTTTGAGCAATCACCAGACACATCTGTACAAAGCACAACAGAACTGGCAAGGTATTTTTTCTGTGGTAGAATCCGCCTTTGTCCCGCGACCCATTACAGTAAAAAACGCGGGTATCTTGTTGATTTAAGGGAAAAAAGCTTTTTATGACAAATTTGGCCAAAGAAATTGTTCCCATTAATATCGAAGAAGAATTAAAGAATTCTTATCTCGATTATGCAATGAGCGTTATTGTGGGACGAGCCTTACCGGACGTAAGGGACGGTTTAAAGCCAGTTCACCGTCGCGTTTTGTTTGCGATGAAAGAGTTAGGCAACGACTGGAACAAAGCCTACAAAAAATCTGCCCGTGTTGTCGGTGACGTGATAGGTAAATACCATCCGCACGGCGACAGCGCTGTGTACGATACCATAGTTCGTATGGCCCAGCCTTTCTCCTTACGCTACATGCTGGTCGACGGTCAGGGTAACTTCGGTTCAGTCGACGGCGACTCTGCAGCAGCAATGCGTTATACCGAAGTGCGTATGTCTCGCATTGCCGGTGAGCTGTTAGCCGATCTGGACAAAGAAACAGTCGATTATGTGCCTAACTACGACGGCACCGAGATGATCCCGGCTGTATTACCAACGAAGATCCCAAACCTGCTGGTCAACGGCTCTTCTGGTATTGCAGTAGGTATGGCGACCAATATTCCGCCACACAATTTAAATGAAGTGATTGATGCCTGTCTGGCCTTGATTGCTAATCCGGATATCAGCATTCCTGAATTAATGGAACTGATGCCAGGACCAGATTTCCCGACTGCAGCTATTATCAATGGCCGTCGTGGCATTGAAGAAGCTTACCGTACTGGTCGGGGCAAGGTGTATATCCGCGCCAGAACTCATATCGAAACCGACGAAAAAACCGGTCGTGAGACTATTGTTGTCGATGAAATTCCTTATCAGGTCAACAAAGCCCGTTTGATTGAAAAAATCGCCGAGCTGGTCAAAGAAAAACGCATCGAAGGTATTTCAGCATTACGCGACGAGTCTGATAAAGACGGTATGCGTATTGTCATTGAAGTCAAACGTGGCGAATCGTCAGACGTTTTAATCAACCACTTGTATACCCAAACTCAGATGCAAACTGTGTTTGGTATCAACATGGTAGCTCTGGATCAGGGCCAGCCGAAGTTGATGGGCTTAAAACATATGCTGCAATGTTTTGTGTTGCACCGCCGTGAAGTGGTGACACGCAGAACAGTCTATGACTTACGTAAAGCCCGTGACCGCGCTCATATCTTAGAAGGTTTGGCTATCGCTCTTGCCAATATTGATGAAATTATTGATTTAATCAAAAACTCATCAACCCGGCCGATGCAAAACAAGGTTTAGTCGCCCGTGGCTGGCAGTTAGGTGATGTCAGCGCCATGTTAGAGCGTGCCGGTGAAAACGCCGCCCGTCCTGAGTGGCTGGAAGAACATTTTGGTATCCGTAATGGCGAGTATTTCCTGACTGAACAACAAGCTCAGGCCATCCTTGATCTACGTTTACACAAACTGACGGGTCTGGAACATGAAAAGATTCTGGACGAGTACAAAGAGTTATTAGTGCTGATTGCTGAACTGTTACACATTCTGGGGAGCCCGGAGCGTTTAATGGAAGTGATCTGTGAAGAGTTAGAAGCTGCCAAAGCCCAATATGGTGATGCCCGTCGTACTGAAATTCAGGACAACGCGATGGATATCAACATGGAAGACTTGATCACCGAAGAAGACGTGGTCGTGACTTTATCGCATTTAGGTTACGCCAAGTACCAGGCTCTGTCTGACTATGAAGCTCAGCGTCGTGGTGGTCGTGGTAAAGCGGCAACTACAGTCAAAGATGAAGACTTTGTTGACCAGCTGCTGATCGCCAGCACCCACGATACGATTCTGTGTTTCTCTAACCGGGGTCGTCTGTACTGGATGAAGGTGTATCAATTACCGCTGGCCTCCCGTCAGGCGCGTGGTAAGCCGATAGTGAACTTACTGCCATTGGAAGAAAACGAACGTATCACCGCTATTCTGCCGGTTCGTGAATACGAAGAAGGCAAGTATGTGTTTATGGCGACAGCCAACGGTACCGTGAAGAAAACCTCACTGACTGAATACTCTCGTCCACGTAGTAACGGTATTATTGCCGTGAACCTGAACGAAGGCGATCAGCTGATTGGTGTTGATATCACAGACGGCAACAGCCAGATCATGTTGTTCTCGGACGACGGTAAAGTCGTACGCTTTAAAGAAGATCAGGTCCGTCCAATGGGCCGTGGCGCTACAGGTGTTCGTGGTATTCGCTTACGCGAAAACGGCTCTGTGGTGTCCTTGATTGTTCCGAAGAGTGAAGGCGCTATTCTGACTGTGACTGAAAACGGCTACGGTAAACGTACCGCATTGCAGGAATACCCAGAGAAGAGCCGTGCGACTCAAGGTGTGGTCTCTATTAAAGTGTCCGAACGTAATGGTCTGGTGGTAGGTGCAGTGCAAGTGAATGCGCTGGATGAAATCATGCTGATTTCTGACAAAGGCACACTGGTACGGACCCGCGTCAGCGAAGTATCACAAGTAGGCCGTAACACCGCTGGTGTTATCCTGATCCGCACCATCGAAGGTGAAAAAGTAGTAGGTGTACAACGCATCGACGAAATTCAGGACCAGGACGAAGTAGCAGCCGCAGAAGCGGAAGCTGCAGCCTTAGCCGCACAAAATCCGACAGAGGATACTGTAGCGGACGGCGAAGAAGAATAATTGTGATAAAGAAGGACGCTGCGGCGTCCTTTTTATTCGCAGCCATCCCTGGCGCTCACCCTTCAGGCCAATGCTTCGCATTGTTAAAAATTGATCCTGACAATTTTTTATTTGCTGCCATCCATGGCGCTTACCTGTGGGCCAACGCTACGCGTTGTTAAAAATCGTTCCATACGATTTTTTATTATTTGCTCGCTTGTAAAAGTGGGTTAAAGTAGCGTCCGATAAAGAGCCGTCCAGACGTCAAGCAATGTCAGATGTAACACCAAGGCCACTAAATAAAGATCATCCCAAGATGACCCAAAGCCGTTTTCTAATTTGTTTTTCATTCGATAAAGCGTTGTAACAGGAGCAAGAGATGACCACCTATAACTTTTGTGCTGGCCCGGCTATGTTGCCGGTGGAAGTGATGCAACAGGCACAGGAAGAGTTGATCAACTGGCACGGTCGCGGCTGCTCCATTATGGAGATGAGTCACAGAGGCAAAGATTTTATGCAGGTTGCGGCCCAAGCCGAGCAGGACCTGCGTGATTTACTGAGCATACCCGCCAACTACAAAGTGCTGTTTATGCATGGTGGCGGCCGTGGTCAGTTTTCAGCTGTGCCACTGAATTTAGCCAAAACCGGTGTAACTGCAGATTATATTGTCTCAGGCGCTTGGTCTAAGGCTGCTGTTGAAGAAGCAGAAAAATTCACGGCATTAAAAGCTCAGGCTATTCAGTTTAAGCAAGATGGTCTTCGCACTTTAGTACCAACCTCTGAGTGGCAACTGAATGACAACGCCAGCTTCGTGCATTTTTGTCCAAACGAAACCGTAGATGGCATGGAGTTTATCGATTTACCCAGCACTAAAGCGCCTTTAGTGGCCGATCTGTCATCCACTATCTTGTCGCGTTCTATTGATGTCAGCCGCTATGGTGTGATTTACGCAGGTGCTCAGAAAAATATCGGGCCTTCAGGTTTAACCCTTGCGATAGTGCGCGAAGATTTGTTACCAGCCAAAGGTAGCAGTATTCCTAGCGTTTTGGATTATCGTTTGGCTGCTGACAACGATAGTATGTTTAATACACCGCCTACTTATGCCTGGTATCTGGCAGGTTTAGTCTTCCAGTGGCTGAAGCGTCAGGGTGGTGTAGAAGCGATGCAGCTACGTAATACACTCAAAGCACAAACTTTGTATGGCTATATCGACCAAAGCGATTTTTATCGTAATGACGTAGCGCCGCAATTCCGCTCATCAATGAACGTGCCGTTTTTATTAGGTGACGAAAGCCTGAATGACCTGTTTGTCAACGAAGCTGAAGCCAATGGTTTGTTGGCGCTAAAAGGCCATCGTATGGTCGGTGGTATGCGCGCCAGTATCTATAATGCGATGCCACTAGAAGGTGTACAAACTTTAGTGACCTTTATGAAAGAATTTGAGCGGGTGCACGGCTAATGAAAACCTTAACTCTAGAGCCTATCGCTAAAGTAGAAGGCGTGGTGCATTTACCTGGTTCAAAAAGTATCTCCAATCGCGCTTTATTACTGGCCGCTATGGCCAAAGGCAAAACCCGTATCACCAATTTGCTCGACAGCGACGATGTCAGTCATATGCTTAACGCCTTAACAGCGCTGGGCGTACAGTTTTCGTTATCTGCTGATAAAACAGTCTGCGAAATCACTGGTGTAGCGGGCGTATTTCAGCACAAAGAGCCGTTAGAGCTGTTTTTAGGCAATGCTGGCACAGCAATGCGGCCCTTAACTGCCGCTTTAGCTGTATCCAATGTCGATGTCACCTTAACAGGTGAGCCACGGATGTATGAAAGGCCTATTGGCCATTTAGTGGATGCCTTGTTGCAGTGGAATGCCAATATTGAGTACCTGCAGCACAAAGACTATCCGCCGCTACGTATTCGCGGTAAAGCCCTGGCTGGTGGCAAAATAAGTATTGATGGCTCAGTCTCCAGTCAGTTTTTGACTGCAGTGCTGATGACGGCACCTTTATTGTCAGGAGACAGCGAAATTGTCATTAGCGGCGAGCTGGTGTCTAAACCTTATATCGATATTACCTTAGCTTTGATGGCGCGGTTTGGCGTTACTGTCGAGAACAAGAACTATCAGATCTTTGTTGTTAAAGGTAATCAGCAGTATCAGTCACCAGGTGATTTTCTGGTGGAAGGAGATGCATCTTCTGCCTCTTATTTTCTCGCAGCTGCTGCGATTAAAGGCGGCACCATTAAAGTCACAGGCATTGGCAAAAATGCGGTGCAGGGGGATATCCACTTTGCCGATGCGTTAGAGGCGATGGGCGCGACAGTAGACTGGGGTTATGACTACATTTCGGTTACTCGTAACCAGTTAAAGGGGATAGATCGTGATTACAATGCGATTCCTGATGCAGCTATGACCATTGCGACTACTGCTTTGTTCGCACAAGGCCCAACCGCCATTCGTAATGTCTACAACTGGCGCGTGAAAGAAACCGACCGTCTGAATGCTATGGCGACTGAACTGCGCAAGGTAGGTGCTGAAGTGGAAGAAGGTGAAGATTACATTATCATCACTCCACCAACAGAGCTGAAACATGCCAGCATAGCCACCTACAACGATCACCGGATGGCCATGTGTTTCTCTTTGGTTGCATTAAGTGATACGGCTGTAACCATTGAAGACCCGGATTGCACCCGTAAAACATTTCCTCAATACTTTGAAGTATTTAGCACTCTCAGTACTTTAGCTTGAAAATAACGCGTAACCTAAATGGTTACGCGCACTCCATGATTTAACCGCGCTTTTTGTCATTTATTTCTGTATAATGCCGCATCTTTTTGTGTGTTCGACTGTTTTGGAGGCAGAATGCAACAAGCGCCGGTAATTACCATTGATGGACCAGGTGGCTCAGGGAAAGGCACTATTTGCCGTTTAGTTTCCCAAAAACTGGGCTGGCATCTGCTGGATAGCGGAGCGATTTATCGTGTTTTAGCTTTGGCTGCTATCCATCACCAGATTGCCCCTTCTGACGAAGAAGCATTACAACCTTTGGCTGCTCACCTTGATGTGCAGTTTACTTGTGATGAACAAGGCAATACCCGCATTACGCTGGAAGGCGAAAATGTCACTCATACCATCCGTACTGAAGAAGTGGGGTCAGTGGCCTCTAAAATTGCTTCTTTACCACGGGTGCGTGAAGCCTTATTACGCCGTCAACGTGCGTTTAAAGAAGCTCCGGGGTTGGTTGCTGATGGCCGTGATATGGGCACTGTGGTGTTTCCACAGGCAGAAGTTAAAATCTTTTTAACAGCCGACGCGTCAGAGCGCGCCAGACGGCGTTATTTAGAGTTGAAAGAAAAGGGCCATGATGTTAACATCGGCGACCTTTTGAGCGAAATACAGGCCCGTGACGAACGGGATATGAATCGCGCCGTAGCGCCTTTAAAGCCTGCAGACGATGCATACATGCTGGATTCGACGAATAAATCCATTGAACAAGTGTTGGACGAGGTTCTCAACGTCTGTAAAAAGTTGAACCAGGCCTAGACCTTCACGTTGGACAGCTTGTCGCAAGGAAGATGACAAGTTAACTTAGCAACCCCATGACACAGGACTGTGCGTGGAGCACTTAAACTGAAAAAGTGAATATGACTGAAAATTTTGCACTACTGTTTGAGGAAAGCCTCAAGACTATCGAAACTCGCCCTGGTTCTATCGTTAAAGGAACCATCGTTGCTATTCATAAAGATGTAGTACTGGTTGATGCCGGTCTGAAATCTGAAGCAGCAATCCCGGTTGAACAATTCAAAAACCTGGCTGGCGAGATTGAAGTGAGCGTTGGTGATATCATCGACGTAGCTCTGGACGCGGTAGAAGACGGTTTCGGTGAAACCTTATTATCTCGTGAAAAAGCTAAACGCCATGAATCCTGGGTTCGCCTGGAAAAAGCTTGTGAAGATAAAGTTACTGTTATCGGTATCATCACTGGCAAAGTTAAAGGCGGTTTCACTGTCGAAGTTGATGGTATCCGTGCATTCCTGCCTGGTTCATTAGTTGACGTGCGTCCGGTACGTGACACATTACACTTAGAACACAAAGAACTTGAGTTCAAAGTAATCAAATTGGATCAGAAGCGCAACAACGTGGTTGTATCACGTCGTGCGGTGATCGAATCTGAAAGCAGTGCTGAGCGCGATACACTGTTACAAAACTTAGAAGAAGGCATGGAAGTTAAAGGTATCGTTAAGAACCTGACTGACTACGGTGCATTCGTAGATTTAGGTGGCGTTGACGGTTTACTGCACATCACTGACATGGCTTGGAAACGTGTTAAACACCCAAGCGAAATCGTCAATGTTGGCGACGAAATTCCAGTTAAGGTTCTGAAGTTTGACCGTGAGAAACAACGTGTTTCTTTAGGTCTGAAGCAAATGGGTGAAGATCCATGGGCCGCTATCGCTTCACGTTACCCAGAAGGTGCTCGCATCACTGGTCGCGTAACTAACCTGACTGATTACGGCTGCTTCGTAGAAATCGAAGAAGGCGTTGAAGGTTTAGTACACGTTTCAGAAATGGACTGGACTAACAAAAACATCCACCCATCTAAAGTTGTTAACTTAGGTGATTCAGTGGAAGTTATGGTCCTGGAAATCGATGAAGAACGTCGTCGTATTTCTTTAGGTCTGAAACAATGTAAAGCCAACCCATGGGAAGAGTTCGCTAAGGGCTTCAACAAGGGTGACCGCGTATCTGGTAAGATCAAGTCAATCACTGACTTCGGTATCTTCATCGGTTTAGACGGTGGCATCGACGGTTTAGTACACCTGTCAGACATCAGCTGGAATTCAACTGGCGAAGACGCTGTACGTGAATTCAAGAAAGGCGACGAAGTACACGCAGTTGTGTTACAAGTTGACCCAGAGCGCGAGCGTATCTCTTTAGGCATCAAGCAATTAGACGAAGACCCGTTCAACGGCTACCTTGCTGATAACAAAAAAGGTGCTATCGTTAAAGGCAACGTAACTGCAGTTGACGCGAAAGGCGCTACTGTAATGCTGGAAGGTGGTGTTGAAGGTTACGTTCGCGTATCTGACATCGCTCGTGAGCGTATCGAAGACGCTACTACAGTATTAAAAGTTGGTGAAGAAGTAGAAGCTCGCCTGATGGGTGTTGACCGCAAAAACCGCGTAATCAGCCTGTCAATCAAAGCGAAATTCGAAGCTGAAGAAAAAGAAGCTATGGATACGATCAAAAAGCAGGATGATACTGATTTTGGTGGTAACGCTATGGCCGAAGCATTCAAAGCTGCTCAAAAAGCTGACTAATTGATGCTTGTATAGAAGGGCTGGAGCATTTGCTCCGGTCCTTCATTCTACTGATACAGCGGAGGGTCCATGACCAAATCTGAATTGATCGAAAAACTGTCTACTGATTTTTCTCATGTCCAGGTGAAAGACATCGAATCTTCAGTCAAAGAAATTCTGGAACAAATGGCCACCTCACTGGCGAATAACGAGCGTATCGAAATTCGTGGTTTTGGTAGTTTTTCTCTGCATTACCGCGCACCTCGTGTAGGTCGCAATCCAAAAACCGGCGATAAAGTGGAATTAGATGGCAAATACGTGCCTCATTTCAAACCGGGTAAAGAATTACGTGACCGGGTGAAAACGAACACCTGATCTCTTTTCAGCAAAAAAACGGGGTTGACGGAGTTTTGACCAGATTTTTTTATGTTGTCTTTATTATTGCCCTGATTGTTTTCGGGCTTATTCTGGGTTCCCTCAATCAGCAAGTTGCTGAATTTAATTATCTTATTGCAAAAACAGAACTCAGAGTGGTGGATATCGCCGCTCTGTTTTTAGTCTCTGGTTTTCTGCTTGGCCTGAGTGTGTCTATGGCCTTTATCCTGAAGGCAAAAACCAAAGGTTGGTTTGCTAAATCTTCAGATAAAACCTGACTCCTATGCTGGAACTGTTATTTCTGTTACTTCCTGTCGCCGCCGCTTACGGTTGGTTTATGGGACGCAACAGCGAAAAACAAAAAGAGCTTAAGGGCAGGGCTTCTGTCACTAAAAACTTATCCTCTGGCTTAAATTTCCTGTTAACTGATCAGGAAGACAAAGCTATTGAGCAATTACTGCAATTGCTTGATGTCGAAGCCGCTACTATTGATACCTACCTGGCCTTAGCCAATCTATTCCGCCGCCGTGGTGACTGGGATAAAGCCATTCGTATCCATGAAAAATTGCATCAGTTAAAGCTGCCAAAACAGCAGGCACAAAAAATACAGTTTGAGCTGGCCAAAGATTACTTTAGTGCGGGTTTATACGATAGAGCAGAACCTTTATTAAGCGCACTGGTGCAGGCTGAAAGCATACGCGAAGCTGTTTTAAAACAACTATTTAGCTTATTTACCGCCACACACGAATGGCAAAAAGCCATGGATTTCCGTGCTGTAGTAGAGCAAACAGATTCTCGTTCCTTGCGTATTGGTGTGGCGAATTTTAGCTGTGAAGCCTGGCGTAAAGAGCCGGTGCCAAGCGACGCGTACCGGCAGCTAATCCAACGTTATCCAGTGTCTTTACGGCCCAAGTACGAGCTGGCAAAAAAGCTGATTGCCGAAGAAGAATTTATCGAAGCTCGTGAGCTATTGCTGGCCATACTGCAGCAACGGCCACAATGGGCCGCTGAGTTGTTGCCTTTAGTGCAACAAACAACGCCAGAACCGGCAGAGTGGCAAACACTACTGACGGAACTGAGCCGCAAACATAAAAACATCAGTGCTATCGCAGAGCTGGCACAATTTTATGCACAAGGCGAGAATCTGCAACAAGCTGAAAATTTACTAACAGATAAATTAAAGCAGCAGCCGAATATCCGCTTATTTTTAAAGTTTATTCAAATCAGACGGTTACAGAACCCGTCTGAGCCGCATTTGGCTGAAATAGAGCAGATGGTACAGGCTTATCTGGATACCAAAGTGCTGTATCATTGCCGCAATTGTGGTTTTAAAACCAAGCAACCTTATTGGCTCTGTCCGTCTTGTCAGCAGTGGGAAACGGTAGAGCCAATGACCGGCATTGACGGTCGCTGATCTGAAAAAAAGAGAACCTGATGAATAACACCAGCCCTATAGTGGTCGCCTTAGACTTTGAACAAAAATACGCAGCTTTGAATTTAGTCAGCCAACTTGATCCGGCTTTATGTCGTTTAAAAGTCGGCAAAGAGATGTTTACTCACTTTGGGCCGGACTTTGTCAAAGAGCTGCAGCAGCGCAAGTTTGATGTGTTTTTAGACCTGAAATTTCACGATATTCCAAATACAGTGGCCAAAGCAGTGAAAGCCTCTGCAGATTTAGGCGTGTGGATGGTAAACGTACATGCCTCTGGCGGCAGCCGTATGATGATAGCTGCCCGTGAAGCCTTAGAAAGCTTTGGTAAAGATAAACCTCTGTTGATTGCTGTGACCGTATTGACCAGTATGGAGCAAAGTGATTTAGTGGAGCTGGGTATTAATTTAACGCCACAGCAGCAGGTACTAAGACTGGCTGGGCTGGTGGATAAGTCAGGTTTGGATGGCGTGGTTTGTTCTGCACAAGAAGCTGTTGAATTAAAACAGCAATTTGGTAAAGAATTCTGCTTAGTGACACCTGGTATTCGTCCATCTTTTGCCACTGCTGATGATCAAAAAAGGGTGATGACTCCAGCTGATGCGTTAAAGGCTGGTGTAGACTATATGGTGATAGGGCGCCCAATTACCAAAGCTGCCGATCCGTTATCCGCTTTACAACAAATCTACCGGGAGATTTACCCCGCGCATTAAGAAAAAAGGAGCTTTTATTTGGATGCAGTGAATTTAACAATCCTGGTTGCAGGGGCTCTGTTTTTCTCCAGTATCGTTGCTACTCTGATCTCGGCGCGCTTAGGTGCGCCTTTATTATTAATTTTCCTCGTTATTGGCATGCTGGCCGGTGAAGACGGTTTACTGGGCATCAAGTTTGGCAATCCTGATGTAGCGTTGCTGATTGGCTCTATAGCTCTGGTGATTATCCTGTTTGATGGTGGTATGCGCACTCATCCGGATAGAGTGAGAGTCGTATTGGCGCCTGCTGCGGTATTGGCTACATTGGGCGTTGTACTGACCTGCGGTATTTTAGGTGTGGCAGCTTCTTATCTGTTTAATTTGACCTTGCTCGAAGGCTTGTTGTTAGGCGCTATCTTGAGCTCAACTGATGCCGCAGCTGTATTTTCTATCTTCCAGTCTGCCGGCTTAAATATCAAAGAGCGGGTGGCATCCACATTGGAAATAGAGTCGGGTAGTAACGACCCTATGGCGGTGATGCTGACCTTCACTCTGGTTGGCGTCTTGGCTGGCCAAAGTGAATTAAACTGGTCCTTATCGACTGTATTCTTTCAACAAGCCGTCGTTGGCGCTGCGGTAGGCTATGGAGCAGGGCGCCTCTTTGTTTTATTGTGTCGCAAACTGCCTTTAAGCGCCGCCTTTTTCCCTTTACTGGCCGTCTCTTATGCGCTTCTGATCTATGGCTTAACCAACCAATTTGGTGGCAGCGGCTTTCTGGCGGTGTATTTAATGGGCTTTTTAATAGGCAATGCCCGTTTACCACAAATTCAGCAGATTTTACGTATGCACGACGGTTTAGCCTGGCTCAGTCAAATCATTATGTTTTTGATGCTGGGTTTATTGGTGACGCCAAGCAAACTGATGGAATACGCAGTTCCGGCTTTAATTTTGGCCTTGGTGATGATTTTTATAGCCCGGCCTATAGCTGTGTTTTTAAGTCTGGTGCCATTTCATTTTCCAAAGAAAGATCAGGTATTTATCAGTTGGGTAGGGCTAAGAGGCGCAGTACCTATTATTCTGGCTTTATTCCCATGGTTAGCTGGTGTACCTAATAAAGACTTATACTTTAACGTCGCATTTTTCGTGGTGATTGTATCCTTGCTTATTCAGGGCTGGTCTATAGCACCAGTCGCGCGCTGGCTAAAGCTTGAAGTACCACCAGAGCCAGGCCCGGATCATTCCATGACACTGGATAGTGTTGCCAGTAATGATTTGCTGCAAGTGTTGTCCTTCAAAGTCGGCAAAGGTTCACCTATTGTTGACAGCGACTGGCAGCAACTGAATATGTCGCCGGATGTCAGCTACTTAGGTGTGCTGCGTAAAGGTGAATGGATCAAAGCCGAGCAAAGCCCAAGCTTTCAACTGAACGATATGCTGCTGGTATTAAGCAAAGCCAAAGATGTAAAAGCAGTCAGTGACAAAGTGTCCACCAGCGCAGAGCAAACCTCGTTGGATAAACTGGATTTCTTCGGTGACTTCGTATTAAACGGCGAAATCACCTTAAACGAGCTGGATGGCTTCTACAGTATTCAATTCGCTGCAGATCAGGACCCAAGCCAAAGCCTGTCCGAATACATCACTGAAAAGTTCCACAGACGTGTGGTGGTTGGCGACCAGGTGCAGCTGGATCAGTTAGTACTGACAGTACGTCAAATAGACGACCACGACCAAATACTGCAGGTGGGTATTAAGTCGGCTTAATCAATAAAGATAAGCCTGATACCTGATGAATGACTTGAATCAAGCATCAGGCTTATCTGTTACTGTTAGAAGCTCTGGATTACGGGATAGGTGAAGTTGTTTAACTCAACCTTATAGACATCTATAAGTAATTTAACATAATGGAAACAAAACAGGGCCATAATGGCCCTTTTAAATATCAAAAACGAGGCATACGAGGTTTACGAGGCGCACCTGAAATCCGAGGTGCACGAGGCTTGGGCGGATTTACACGCTTATTATGACATTTAGTACAAAAAGGAACGTCTTCACCATCAACTTTATACCAATACCTATTCTGTTTCATGGTCATAAAGTTGCCACACGAGCCACAATTGTGAAGTGAAGGACTGGAACAGTAAATTACGGTTCCAACAATAGTTACTATAGCAACCAGTATCCATCCTATTATCTCGAATTCATCCATAAACGCTCCAAAAATTAGTGTCCTGTAATTTCATTAACCAGACGATTTAAATAGTCGGCTGTATGTAAAAGCATCTTCATTTTAGACTCAGATTGCATAGCAGCAACCTTTTTCTTAAGGTCTGATATTTGGCGTTGAGACTGCGCAGCAGACCACTTGAAACGCCACAGCAAAGCAACATCACCAGAGGTACAACGGCCATGAGGTGTATTTAGCCAGCCTTCAGAGTCGATATACATATCACGCCAAGCAGGGTGATAGGGCAGATAACCTTTACAGTGAACCTGTAGATAACGGTGTGCTGTTGCATGAGGTTCACCGTCATACCAGCGGCGGCAGGTTCTTTCACAGACACCAAAGAATTTTGATGCCCGTTCATGTTTGTCATAGTTGTAGCCGAAGGCTTGGTGATAGAGTTCTTGAAAGGCCGTTAGTGGCTCAAATTTCCTAAGTTCCATTACTGATACTCCCTAAAATTCAGAAAGGGCGTGCAGTAAACAGCAAAATAAAATCTTAACCTGATTAAATCTTTATAAATCAATTACTTAAAAATCCTGATTTTGCAAAAATCTAGCAGTTTCAATCACCTGTGTTTTTGGGTGCGAAAAACAGCCAAAAGTGTCCAAAATGGAACAAGGTCGGGCTATTACTGTAGCCCGACCTGCGGCTGCGAGACAGATTTACCACAGCACTGATCCATTGGGTAGGAAATTGTAAGAAAAGAGTGGTTAGATTAGTCATTCGGGATGAACTGTAAATTTTTAGATTTCAGATAGTGAAACTACCAGACTCATTTTCATCTTATTTGAGGACTAAGAGTGGTTGTAATGTTTTTCAGTGAGTCATATACATGCGGATCAGTTGACATGGGGTAGGGAGATCCTTTTTGTATGGCTGACAATCCTGAAACGCAGAGATTGTAATCACCGTCTAATACAGAAACTGATGCCAAGGCACCATCAGATTGAAACTGAATATTCACACGGCATTCTTTGCCTCGCATAGAGTCATCGACAATCCAATTGTCGCGGATTTTAGACATTATTAGCATCAGATATTTTTGTCTCTCAGTTAAGTCAGGGGAATCCAGAGAAATCATCTTGAAAGGACTTACCTGTCTGCGTTCAACTTCGGCTCGTTCTTGCTGATATGGTTCGTTGATAAGCTTGTCATGGAGTGCGGCATTTGCATGCAATTGCACAAGCTGAGCCTGTGCGGTATTTAAGCTGAAATAGTTGTATAAAATTGCACCGGAGAAACCAGCAACCATACATGCAAAAATAAGTAAAAAAATAGCTATAGGCTTCAAAGTGAGTCCCTTTCATAGATACGGAAATCAATTTAAAACCAGAATATCTATCTTAGCAAGGTGCGAACGGAGCACAGAATCAGATCAGCTAAGTTGCGCCAAAACACAAAAGGCCCGTTCGGGCCTAATGCGTTTCTGTCGCTGGATTTTTTAAAAGCCGGTTACTTTTTAGTAAGTGAGGCTATGGCCTCTGAATTCTCATAACGCTTTTCCAGTGGTAAGCAGGTGACATCATGCTGAACATGGTCAGCAGTCTGAACTTTCAGCACACATTCGCGAGGGTGGCTGAGCACCTTAAACTGACCAATATCAACAGGGTTGTTATCTTCATCGACCCAGTAGTATTGAACTTCACGGCCAGCAATCATCACCGCAGAAAAATAGAATTTAGTAGATTTTTTCTCAGTAGGCTTAGTTTCACCTTCAGAGTTAGGCTCTGGATTCGAATTTAAAGCGCCTGATTCGCCCTCTGCTGGCTTCGGATAGTAATACTCATACGGAGCCACTGGCTCAGCAGAGCAAGAGCCATAGAGCGTCTTATAGGTCTGGTTACAGGTAAAGAGTCCTTTTCGTGGTTCCTCGGGCTGAAAAACCACTAGGGCATTCACTGCAAAGGCGGACAGTGCTGCCCCAATCAAAAAAGGCCAGTGTTTACCAAAGTTTTGCTGTTTAAGGTCATTTTTAAATTTCTCCCATCTGCTCACATAGCGGCCATGTGTAAAATAAGGTGGCAGCATCCGGCTAATTGCCTGAATTTCGTTATTCGCACTAAACACCTGCTCAGTGTCATAGGCGTTGTAAAGGTGTGTGCCAAAGTACCACCAGCGGTCTACGGTCGGCGCATACGCGCCGTCACCGTATTTAACGACTCCAAGGTGTGCTTTCGGAAGCGGCAGCTTTAAAAACGGAATATTAAATCTGTCCATCCGGCGACAATACACCACATGCTCAGCGAACGATTCACGCGCCTGGCTATCCATCACCGACACGTCTTGAATAATAAAAAATATATCCCACCGTTTTTTTCGGGCATTGCGGCACCATTCGATTAAGGCGCCCCTGTCTTTGTCGTTCCAGCTTCGGCTGTTAAACCATGTACCGCATTCATCGAGCACTAAAGCGCCGTTTCTGGAGTCATTGGGGCCATCTTCATCATGACCCATCGGTAAGGCTTCTAAATCAACCACAGTGGGTTTGTTCGGGATGCGGTAAATCTCAGTGTTTCGCTTCCAGTAGTCGAGCAAGTGCTCAGGGTTGAGGTTCAGATTGGTGGCTACTTTGCGGCCTTGCCAGAGGTAGTGCTGAATTCTGGCCACAGCGCCAAGAGACTTACCAGCTCCCAATTTTCCGGTGATAACGTAAACGGGCATTGTTTAGGCTTTCATGAAACCAGCGGCACGTTCTGCGGCTCTGGCTTTAAGCTTAATCAGCTCTTTGGCAATGTTATACGCAACACAGGACAAGTAGACGGTTGCGACAACATTCCAACAGGTGACGAGGTTAGACGGTAAAAAAGCAAAAATGGCTGGTATAGCATCGGGTGAAAAATTAAGAGCCTGACCAATGGCGGTCTTAACAAACGAATTGATGGTGGTGATTAACCAGTTAATTGAAGCAAGAATTCCTGCAAACAGCAGGGCCTGAATAACAAACGATTTTAAAGCACCTGTCAGGTACCACTGCAAAAATTTATTAATGACAGGGCCCAAAAAGGCAATGATAGACGCCCAAAAACTACCCGAAAAAATAGCACCCCACGGCATTATGACAACCTCTCATTGATTAGGGTCTGTGAAATCATGACAAAGCAGAAAATAGCGGTAAGAACAGCAAACACGTAATTCAAAAAAGATGAGGATTGATTGGCGTAACGACATAAATCGACCTGATAGTCGTCACCATGAATAGTGATACGGTAAGGTGAGCAACCTTGACGCTGTGCAAAAGAGACTAAATCGTCAAAATCTTGTGGCTTTACAAAGCCAGAATCATCAATGAATTTAGACGGGTCGGAAAACTTAGATAAACCTGAATCCTTCATGGTTTTTTCAGCTTCATCTGTGATTGCTTTAAAACGGTCTGAAAGCATTTTATCTGAGTCATAACCGTCTAAAAGCTGGTTTAAATCTGACTTACCCTGCGCTGTGCCCTGTGCTAAATCATCAGAAAAGCCGGAGGTATCGGAAAGACTATCCAAGGAACCTTTAATACCGTCAAGCTTATCACCTAAGCCGTCTAACTTCTCATGAGCAACAGCATCGCCCTGACCAGAACCGCCACCAGAATTATTTTTTATGGCTGACTCTATTTCATCCAATTGCTGACCTAATTGAGAGGATAGATTTGTGTTGTTTGACTCTAGCGTGTTGTTAATCTTGTCTAACTTTTCATTGGTGGCGGTCATATCAGAACCTGAGCCACCAGAGTTGGCGAGGGCTTCAATAGACGATTTAATTTCAGAAAGTTCATCAGACTGAGCTGAATTCAAAGAGCCCATGTAATCCATAATCTGACTGTTAGAGGACCAAATAGTGTCTTGGGTAGACGATGCGGCATTTTGAACAGCTCCGCGAGTTTCAGAATTTATCGTGTCAGACATACCCCAAAGCTGAGATGTTGCTGAATCTATAGAGGAAAGGGTGGTGGTGTTTTTCCGAATAGTGTTGCGGGATTCTATAATATCTTCTCGGGTATCAGATAGTAATCCATAGGTATCATAAGCTGCCTGCTCAGCATTTTGAGCGGCATAAAAAGCCTCAAGAGCATTTGAATTAGCATTATAGGCGCTATCGTAAGTAACCTGCGCATAGGACATAAGGCTTCAATGCCAAACGAAAGGTTAGGTAAATTATCAAGGGATTGCTGAGCTAAAGCTTGTGCTTCATATGTTTTTTCATGAAAAGCTTTATTTGAAGCATCAAATCTATCCAAAGACGTTGAAAAATTAGCACCTAAAGAATTTACGGCTGAAACATTGTTTTGAAGTGAAGATTTAATGTCCTGATCATGATTTGACAATCTATCAGCAATATTTTGATAAAGAGAGTTTTGATTTCTAAAAATAACGCTAGTAGCTGCAAGCAGAGAATTTTCTGAATAATACTGAGCATTACTAAAATTTGCTGCATCTTCACCGACATATTGCCTTGGCTGACGTATTTCAGACAAATCATCAGGTACTGGATTAGATGGATTATCAGGGTCTGTAGGATTCTGGTTAAAAACCGAGCCTGTGTATCTGTAGGTTGCGAACCATTCACCTTCAACACCATTACATTGAGGATGATGCAATACAACTTCACATTGAGTACCGTTAACTAGCTTAAAAGAGCGCTGAGGGCATCCATTAGCACCAGACACAGACATAAACAGAGTTGTTCCAGCTAAAGGTAAGCATTCAAACTCAGCGTAAGCAAAGGGAGAGGCCACCATTAAGATGATGGCTAACTTGGCAGGAAGTCCGAACTTCATAACTGATGGCCTCTTTTTTCTTAGCTTGCTGCTTTACCAACAAACTTTTTAAACAGGCCAATACCGATACCGATTAAGGCACGGAAACAGCCAAAGGCCACGCTAAATCACCCATGTCAGCGACATCAGAAGAAACAGCGTTAAAGGCATCAGTAACAGCTTGTGGTAACGCTGCATGAGCCTGAGCGATAGAGCCTAATACAACAGCACCCACTAACAGTGCTTTATGACGCGGTTTCACAACGGCGTTTTGGTTTTTCATAACAATTTCCTTCTTTTTAGTTAAGAGCCTTCCAAACAAAGCGTCTGAAAGAGTAAAGGGCGGCCCCCATGAGCCAACCCATCAAGCCAGCACCCAAAAGAATGCTGACGGTATCAACGGGAGTTATCATTTTGCTGACGGCTCCCATGAATTCAGGCCAAGCCAAAAGCAGACAATGGCTAAGGCCATGACGATCGCATTCACAGCGTTATTCGCTAAATCTGTGAAGTGCTGCATTTGTGCAGGGTCAAGTTGGATAATTTCCATGGTATTTGCTCCATCTTCCCTAAACCCCTACCTACCTCTAAAGAGGCAGGCAGGGGCGTAGGGAAGGATAGTTTCGGAGTTATTTAAAAAGTGCTTCTACTTCGTTCGCTAAATACATCGTTACACCAGCACTTTTTGTACCCTGCCAAACACGGTTCCAGATAGGCAGACTGACCTGAGTGTCATTCATCAATGCGAGCTTGGCTGGAATGCCGGCTTTAATCAGGTTTTCGCTGATCACAATGTCAAAAATGACAGATTCAGAAGCGCCATACGAGTTGGTTTTTTCAACTTCAATACCGCAATAGAGCGTATTTCGGGTTTGGCCGTTGGCATCAGGTTTGCTTTTTTGGATACGGGTTCCTAAAAGTTTTCCGTTTACTGTTAAGCCTTGAAATGTAGGAATGTTCAGTAGTTCTGACATAGTTAGTTCCCCTTATCAGGAAGCAAGCGCAAGCGCTGAGTGTTGTAAAATCTGCTGTCTCATTGGTTTAGGCTCAACATATCCAGCAGGGTGTTGTTGGTCGAAATTGACCGTAATCATTTGAATGAGCGGAACGACATTGGAGGTTAAGCCGTTGAGGTTTTGAAGCTGAGCCAAGGACAGGCCAGCGTCAGTTAAGTCCTTTAAAATGCGGCTCCATGTGTTGCGCGGAAAGCGTGCTTTTGTCTGCTCAAAACCATCGTTAACAATGGCGCGATACAGAACAAAAAGGCGGTCTGCCTTGCTGTAGCTGATGTTGCCTTTGTTGGTGGTTCTGAAATATGCGGCACGCAAGTTATCGTGAACTTCTGATGTGTCGTAGGCGTTCATAGTGGCACCTTCAAAAGACGCGAAAACGTCTTTAAATGCTAAGCGCCAAAGGCGCGGTATTATGTCGGGGTCTTTTTTCTGAAGTTCGGGATCAGTAATTAGAGCAAGGGAGCAGTGCACACCTTTTTCTTTCATCCAACCTGCGAATACACGGGCTTCAAAGCGGACAGCACCGTCTGCAAATTTCAAAACTTCTGGTCTGGTCATTTCCTGTATTTGACGGGCTAAATGACTGGTTTTCTGCTGATTGGGATGTAACCGGGCTAATCGCCTGGTGGCTTCTTCAATCTGCTTTTGTACTTCAATGGATTTCAGGTAAGCCTTTAAAACACGGCATTCGCTGCCTTTGTTCCAGTACGTGGTTTCTTCATAAGGGCAATAACTGGGCTTTGTCTGGCGGTTTTTGACGTTTTTCAAAATATCCATGACCTGTCTGGCCTGATGGTCATTTTCACAGTGAGCTGTGTAGGTGATATCAAAGTAATCAATGACAGCACTAAACCAGTCTAAAACTTCTGCGAGTTCTGGATAGGCAAGGGCGAAGCAATCGACTACGGCCATGACACACATTTCAATATTGTCTGAGCCGTACACGTTATGGCCTTGCAGCAGCTTTGCCGGATTGCCGACGATTTTTAAATACGGATAGTTTCTAAAGTCAGTGCCGTTGACGATTTTAAAAGCCAGTGTGGCGTTATGGCTTGGGATAGACTCGAATTTATGGTGTAAGCGTTGGTGAACTGCTTTTCCATCTTCCCAATACACTTGGCCGTCCATGGAAATACCGTATTCACGCATAAGCATGTGTTCGTCTACAAAGTTTTGAACAGGGGTTTCGTTCACCACTTTGGACTGAAAGAAAATGCTGATGGCGACCATATCAATCATTTACGGGCCTTAGAGACGAATTCACAAGACAGCGTGTGTTTTTGAGTTTGCAGGGCTTTAGAGGTATAGAAGCCAAAGACAAAACCTAAAGAAATGGCTATCGGGTAAAACACCCAATCAAGTGAAAGCCACTCAGAAACGGTTAAGCACATGTCCATATCGAGTCCCTGCATTTGCGAAAGTAGTTAACAAATGGATATGTCATTGTTGACATATTTTTATGATGATCGACTAAATCAAGTATGTCAAGCGTGACATTTTTTGAGTGTGCTAGAATCAGCGAAAATTCAAGAGGCTAGGCAAATGGTAGAGAACTACAGCTACTGGCTAATCACCCAGTTAAAAGAAAAAAAAGGGCTAACCAAAGATTCTGAAGTTGCTGCGTTAATTGACGGTGCAAATCAAGGGAATATTGCTCACATAAAAGCTGGAAGACGGCACTTAACACCTGAACAAGGTTTGTCTGTCGCTGAACAATGCGGTTTAGATATTGGCGAAGTGCTTGTCAAACTAGACATAGAGAGAAGTAAAAACCCAGTCATACAGGAAGCGTTAACAAACTTCCTAAAGAGGATAGCCACGGCAGTGGCAGTAGTCAGCCTGACATTAGGCTGATGGGAACGCCTCAGAACAGTGATGCTGCCGCATCAGTCTAATATTCAATTTAACATAATAATCATTATGTGACACTTTGTGTATTTAAGGTAAAGAGGATATACCCATATTTATCAATCAGATATCAGATTTTTGTGTGGCTGCTGTCCTGCTGCTTATATACTATTACTTCCGATATAAACCTTTATTTACAGCGTTAAACTCATTAATTAGAACACATGCCCAAGCTAAGCAGGAAAACCATACGCATCAACGCATATGGTTTCCTGATCAAGATGAAGATTAATTGCGGGAAATCAGTTTAATACCGCCATCGTAACATTCGGTTGTTTTGCCTGAATCTGATATCACCTGAATATGATCAAAACCACCGGCTGGCGCTGACTTTTCCAACAAGTCGGTAAAGTCATTGGCTATGTCGCTGATTTCATCACCTTTTTGCTCTAAGGCTGCGAAATGTGGTCTGTGGCGTTCTGTGATTTCCTGGATTTCTTCGGCTAATTTGTGTTGTTCAGCCATTTTAACTTTATCTATCCGAATACTGTGTTCATCTTCCTGATGCACAAGATCTGAAAGCTCAGCCATACGTTCGCCGTGCTGCTCCATTTCTGCTTCAAATGCTTTTAAAGGTAAATTCAACTCTTCCATTTGTTGCTCAACAGCTTCTAAACGTTGGTAAGCCTCGAATTCATCTGTGGTCATAGCGCGCTGTTGTACAACTTTGCAGTTCTTAATATAAGCAATTTGCAGCGGTACAGCAGCGACGTTTGCCGATGCGGTTTCAGCCTGAGCTGTGCAGCCAACAGTGATTGCAATAGCTGCTGATAACAGCGTAAAGGTAAATGATTTTTGGAATTTCATAACAAGCTCCTGTGATTCAGTTATAACTAAGTCGGAGCTGCTGAATAAATAGTTGGAGGGAAAAACAAAAAAAGTTGGTTTAATCGCTAAGGTATTGATTAAACCAACTTTTCATTTAGTTTCTATAATGAAAAATAGAAAACTTAATGACCGATTTTAATGACCACTGACGCGTTTATATTCGCGGTATTCTGGTTTCCAGAAATTGCGTTCAATTTTTTGTAGTAATTCATCGTCACTGATCTCCAGCGCCAAGCCTTGCTTTTGTGCAATTTTAGCCACTTCGAAGGCGATTTTTTTACTTAGCTCAGACAGTTCAGACAAAGCCGGCAGTAAGGATCCCTGCCCTGTGTTGGCTAATGGCGACGCCGCGGCCAAGGTTTCGCTGGCAATACGTAACATGTCATCGCTTATGCGACTGGCTTTCACCGCAACCACACCCAAACCAATACCTGGGAAAATGTACGAGTTATTACACTGCGCAATATGGTAGGTCTGGCCTTTATAAGTTACAGGCTTAAATGGACTGCCGGTAGCGATAATCACTTTACCCTCTGTCCACTTAATCACTTGTTCAGGCGTTGCTTCCACTTGTTTAGACGGATTGCTCAACGGGAAAATAATTGGCAGTTCGCAGTGTTTTTTCATCGCTGTGATCACTTGTTCAGTGAACAAACCTGGTTGGCCAGACACACCAATTAAGATATCCGGTTTAGCGCAATTCATCACATCCAATAAAGAAGCATAGTCTCCACTGTATGCCCAGTCTGCCAAATCTGATTTTTTCTGCATCAGAGCTTCTTGGAAATCACGTAAATCAGCCATGCCTTCGGTTAATAAACCAAAACGGTCAACCATGTAGACTTGTTTGCGGGCAGTTGCGTCATCCAAACCTTCGGTTTTCATTTGGCTGATAATTTGTTCTGCAATACCACAACCGGCCGAACCAGCCCCAACAAAGACCACTTTTTGTGATGACAGTTTTACACCTTTACTGCGACAAGCGGCTAATAAAGAGCCTACAGTCACGGCAGCTGTGCCCTGAATATCATCGTTAAAACAACAGTATTCTTCACGGTAGCGTTTTAAAATAGGCATAGCGTTAGGCTGAGCGAAGTCCTCAAATTGCACCAAAGCTTCAGGCCAACGGCGTTTTACCGCTTTCATAAACTGGTCGATAAAAGCATCGTACTCTTCGCCGGTAATACGTTTATGTTTAGATCCCATATAGACAGGGTCATTCAACAGTTTTTCGTTATTGGTACCCACATCCAACATCACTGGTAAGGTATAAGCTGGGCTGATACCACCACAGGCTGTATACAAAGATAACTTGCCGATGGAAATACCCATACCGCCAACGCCCTGGTCACCTAAACCCAGTACACGTTCGCCGTCTGTAACTACTATGACTTTGACTTTTTTCTTAGTGACGCTGCGCAGTATGTCATCCATATGCTCACGTTCGCTGTAGGAGACAAAAATACCACGGGCGCTGCGATAAATAGCCGAGAAGCGCTCACAGGCATCCCCTACTGTTGGCGTATAAATCACCGGGATCATTTCTTCCAGATGCTCTTTCACCAGACGATAAAACAACGTTTCGTTTTTATCGTGAATAGCACGCAGATAAATATGTTTGTTGATGGGTTCAGCGAAGCTGGAATACTGCATATAAGCACGGGCCAGTTGCTGTTCAATAGTTTCGTAACGTGGAGGCAATAAACCAATCAGGTTAAAGGCTATACGCTCTTCTCTGGTAAAAGCGCTGCCTTTATTTAACAAAGGAGTTTCTAATAAAGCTGGACCTGCGTAAGAGGTATAAAGAGGTTGTTTTGTACTCATGGGGATCTCTCGAGACTAGCCTGTTGGCTCAACTGCGGCCGATCATAGCAGGTCTGACTGATGCAGCAACCACACAAAGGTCAAAGTGTGGTTAAATGACGATCATTTAATGCTGGTCAGACCTGAAAATGGCTCTTTCCAGCCTTATCTTTTGAATTTAGTCTCCAGAATGACCGAAGAGTTAGTGCGCTCTACCCCGTCCAGATTACCAATTTCATCCAAAATGTGACTTAACTGCTCTGTACTTTGCGCCTGAACTACCGCTATCAGATCGTACTCACCACTGATGGCATAGAGCTCAGAGATCTGGCTGATTTGCTTTAACTCTACATTGGTTTTTGTCGTCAACTTTTGTCGTACTTTAATAGCCACATGGGCTGAGACTAACTGGCTTAAAAATGCGCTACCGTATTCCACTACATAACCTTTGACCACACCGCTTTGTTCCAGTTTATGCAGGCGGTTTTGTACTGTGCTACGCGAGACATTTAAGGCCCTAGCTAAATCAGAAATACTTGCTCTGGCGTTACGCCGTAACATGCCCAGTAGTTTTTCGTCATCAGAACTTATCATTATGCTCAATCGCCTTATCAAAATGACAGAATTAACTGAAATATTGTTAATAATGCTACTGCATATTGGTAAGTCTGGCCAATATAATAAATGAAATTTCTTTTGTCCCCTGTGTTTCAGGGGCGTTAACACAAAGTATTAAGGTAGAATGTCAATGCAAGTCAGCAGATCTTTATTCGATGAAGTCATGGTTCCTAACTACGCACCATCTGCAGTGATCCCGGCCAAAGGTTTGGGCTCCAGAGTATGGGATCAAAACGGCCGCGAGTTTATCGACTTCGCCGGCGGTATAGCCGTGAACTGTTTAGGTCATTGCCATCCTGCACTAGTGGGTGCTTTAAAAGAGCAGGCTGACAAGTTATGGCATTTATCAAACGTGATGACCAACGAGCCAGCTCTTATTCTGGCGCAAAAACTGGTTAATGCTACCTTTGCTGAAAAAGTCTACTTTGCCAATTCAGGAGCTGAAGCGAACGAAGCCGCCTTAAAGCTGGCTCGTCGCTGGGCTAAAAATGAAGTGGGTGAACATAAAACCCAAATTATTGCCTTCAAACAAGGTTTCCACGGCCGTACTTTCTTTACTGTAACTGTAGGTGGCCAACCTGCCTATTCAGATGGGTTTGGTCCTAAACCAGCTGATATAGTGCATGCTGAATATAATAATCTGGCGAGTTTTGAAGCACTGATTTCTGACAACACCTGTGCTGTGATGTTAGAGCCGTTGCAAGGTGAAGGCGGCATCATCACCCCAACTAAGGAATTTATCCAGGGTGTGGCTGCTTTATGTAAAAAGCATAATGCACTGATGATTTTTGACGAAGTGCAATCAGGTGTAGGCCGCACTGGCGAGTTATACGCCTATATGGGTTTAGGTGTAGTCCCAGATATTCTGACCACGGCCAAAGCCTTAGGTGGCGGTTTCCCTATTGGCGCAATGCTGACCACCACTGCTATTGCAAAACATTTAGTCGTAGGCACACACGGTTCGACTTACGGTGGTAATCCACTGGCTTGTGCTGTAGGTATCGCTGCTTTTGATACAGTCAACACGCCTGAAGTGTTAAATGGCGTAAAACAGCGTGAACAATTATTCCGTGAAGGTTTAACAGCTATAAATGCTAAATACGATGTGTTCAGTGAAATTCGCGGTCAGGGCCTGTTAATAGGTGCGGCACTGAATGATAAGTATCAGGGCAAAGCCCGTGACTTTATGCTGGCCGCAGCTGATGAAGGTTTAATGATGTTAGTCGCTGGCTACAGTGTTATTCGTATGACTCCGTCACTGATCATTCCGGAAGCCGATATAGCTGAAGGTTTCAAACGTCTTGAAAAAGCTGTCGCTAAGATGGTACAGGCTTAAGCCTTGTGCGGGGAGCTGATTCAGTTCCCCGATTTTTGTCAAAAACTTTCATAAAAACAAGAACTACGCAGGAATACTGAATTTATGTTGTTGATCCGTCCTATCCGACAATCGGATTACCCTGTCCTGATGCAAATCGCGATTGAATCAGGTGCAGGTTTTACCTCTTTGCCGGTCAATGAGCAGAAATTGCAGGCGAAAATTGCCCGTTCAGAGCAAAGTTTCGCAACTGCCGTTGAGGCCATGGGCGATCAGGGTTATCTGTTTGTCTTGGAAGATACCAGCACAGGTGAAATAGTCGGCACCTCAGGGATAGAAGCCTCGGTTGGCCTGGAAAACCCCTTGTACCATTTCCATAAAAGTACCGTAGTGCATCACTCCAAAGAGTTGGATGTATTCAAACAAGTTGAAGTGCTGACCATGTGTAACGACTACACAGGAGTATCTGAGATTTGTACGCTGTTTTTACGGGAACCTTACCGCCAGGGCTTAAACGGCCGCTTTTTATCCAAAGTGCGCTTTTTATTTATGGCTGAGCATCCAAAGCGTTTCTCCAAAATGGTGATCGCAGAAATGCGCGGCGTCGCCGATGACTCGGGTTTACCCCCCTTCTGGAAATGGCTGCAGTCGTACTTCTTTAGCATCGACTTCCCTACCGCCGATTATATGATTGGTGTTGGTAACAAAGGCTTTATTGCCGATCTGATGCCGCGCCATCCTATTTATGTCAGCTTGTTGCCTGAATCTGCACAACAAGTGATAGGTGAAGTGCATGAAAACACTAAACCTGCGTTAGCTCTTCTGGAAAACGAAGGTTTTTTCCACCGTGGTTATGTTGATTTATTCGACGGTGGTCCAACGGTGGAATGTCAGTTAAAACAAATTAAGTCAGTGCGTAACAGTCACAAAATGAAAGTACGGGTTGCACCTGTTGAAGGCAATGCGACCCTTGCCATTTGCAATACGCAGACAGCCAATTTCCGTGCTGTATTTAGTAAAAATGCTGCCCTGAATGACAATCACGAACTGCTGATCAGCCCTGAATTAGCTGAAGCTTTGATGGTCAGTAATGGCGATTTTGTACGTTACCTCTCCTTAGAAAAGGCAGTGAAATGAACGAAGTGAATACAAAAGCTGCGGTGCAGTTTATCGAAGGCCAATGGCAAGCAGGTTTTGGTTTAGCCTTTGAATCCATAAACCCGGCAACAGGCAAAGCCATTTGGCAAGGCAATAGTGCTGACGAAGCGCAGGTGCATCAGGCATTGTTGGTAGCGCGTCAGGCTTTTTATCGGTGGTCGGCATTGTCTCTGGCTGAGCGCCTGGTTGTGATTGAAAAATTTGCAGCTTTGCTGCAAGAAAACACCGAAACCATGGCGCGCACTATTGCCGAAGAAACAGGCAAAGCCTTATGGGAAAGCCGTACAGAAGTGGCGGCCATGATAGGCAAAATCGCTATATCCAAGCGCGCCCATGAAGAGCGTACTGGCACTGTGGAAAACCCTATGCCTGGCGCAAAGGCCTTTATCCGCCATAAACCCCATGGAGTGGTTGCGGTATTTGGTCCTTATAATTTCCCCGGTCATTTACCAAACGGCCATATAGTTCCGGCTTTGATCGCAGGTAACGTAGTGGTATTTAAGCCCTCTGAGCTAACTCCAAAAGTGGCGGAATACACTGTGCAGTTATGGCAGCAGGCAGGTTTACCTGCAGGCGTGCTGACCTTGTTACAAGGTGAAGTCACTACAGGCAAAGCTCTGGCGGCGCATCCAGAGCTGGATGGCTTATTTTTTACCGGTAGTTCAGGCACAGGGCATTACTTGCATCAACAGTTTGCCGGTCAGCCAGGTAAAATCCTGGCGTTGGAAATGGGTGGCAACAACCCACTGATTATCAAGGATGTTGCCAATATCAAAGCTGCGGTGCATGACATTATCCAGTCAGCTTTTATCAGCTCAGGCCAACGCTGCACCTGCGCCCGTCGCTTGTTTGTGCCCAACACCGCCAATGGCGATGCCATTTTGGCAGAGCTGGTGGCTGCCACTAAAAACATTCGTGTAGCCGATCCTTTTGC
Organism: Rheinheimera sp. KL1; assembly: GCF_001275035.1. NCBI lineage: Bacteria > Pseudomonadati > Pseudomonadota > Gammaproteobacteria > Chromatiales > Chromatiaceae > Rheinheimera > Rheinheimera sp. KL1. Next base: position 25,366 of record NZ_LAMX01000030.1, on the reverse strand, counting down.
CACAGAACAACCTTTTTACGGCGCGATGATTTCTGCCAAAGCGGCCGAAGGTATGGCCAAAGCTCAGCAACAGCTGGTGGATATGGGCGCTAAAGTACTGGTCGAACTGACTTTACCTGAAACTCATGGGGCTTATGCCACGCCAGGTATTCTGGATGTGACAGGTGTAAACGGCATTCCGGACGAAGAACATTTTGGTCCGCTGTTAAAAGTCTATCGATACAACGATTTCGAACAGGCGATCCAGCAAGCGAATCACACCAAATATGGCTTATCTGCAGGTTTACTGGCGGATTCAGCTGATGATTATCAGCTGTTTTTTAAGCAGATTCGTGCAGGCATAGTCAACTGGAACAAACCCATTACCGGAGCCTCCAGTGCAGCACCTTTTGGCGGTATAGGCGCTAGCGGCAATCACCGAGCCAGTGCTTATTATGCTGCTGATTATTGTGCCTACCCGGTCTCTTCAGTTGAAGCCGATCAGGTGGTATTGCCCGCAACCTTAAGTCCGGGTTTAGTGCTATAAAACTGAACCAGATCAAAACAATAAGCCGGTATAGTCATTACACTTGCCGGCGAGAATACCCTAATCAACAGAGCAGGACTCGTTATGCATACTGATGTGAAAGAACTGTTTAACCAACTGTGGGCGAACTACCTGGAAGTGACCCCATCGGCAAAAAAAATTCATGCCATTTTAGGCTCGTCACAACAAGACGACGTGATCAATGACCATATTGCACTCCGTACTTTTAACATCGAAAAAGTAGGTTTGGACAAGCTGGCAGCTCACCTGCTGGCTTTGGGCTATACCGAAGGTGGTGAATACCATTTTGAAGCGAAAAAACTCTATGCCAAACACTTTGAGCATAAAGATCCAACACTGCCAAAAGTATTCATCTCTGAATTGCTGTTAGAAAAGTGCTCTGAAAAGCTGCAAAGCATAGTACGTACACTAGTTGATCAAATCCCTGAAGAAGCGGTCACAGCTGATAACTTCCTGTATTCAGGCCGTCACTGGACTATTGATCAGCAAAGTTATGAAACCTTATTAGCTGAAAGTGAATATGCCGCCTGGATGTCAGTCTGGGGCTACCGTGCCAACCACTTTACCGTCAGCGTCAACGCACTGAACAACTATGAAACCTTAGAGTCAGTGAATCAGGCATTAAAAGATGCAGGTTTTCCGTTAAATACCTCAGGTGGAGAAATCAAAGGTACACCAGACGTATTACTGGAACAATCTTCTACTTTAGCGGACGAAGCACCGGTTCAGTTCAGTGATGGTACTCGCAATATTCCTAGTTGCTTCTACGAATTTGCCCGTCGTTACCCTATGGCCAACGGCCAGCTGTATGGTGGTTTTGTTGCCGCTTCAGCAGATAAAATCTTCGAAAGCACCAACGTGCGTTAATAGCTAACCCTCTATTCCGACTACTAAAGGCTGGATAAATATCCGGCCTTTATTTTTTCCCAATAAACACCGGCGGCTTCAACCTGATAGCCCTTAGACAACAGATTCATAAAACCATGAGAATAAGGTACAAGGCTTTGTTGCAGGTTCATTTTACCTGCTAAATCATCCATCACATCCAGCACGGAAAAATGTGTTTCTTCGGCAAATATCAGCTCTGTTGGGTAAAGCGGTTCTAGATGCGTCATCTGACGAATTTGGCCGCCATAAAAACCAACACACTGTGCAATGGTTAAATGCTCTACCACCAGATTCGCCCAGCAGGCTGCGGCACCAGCACTAAAACCTACTAAAAATACAGCTTCTGTCTGAGCTTTAAGCACATCCCCTAGTTTCTTGATATAAGCCTGAAGACCACCATGCGCAAGAAAATGTTGATAGGCTGCAGTCTCATCAGTAAAAGATGGAGGCTGATGCTCATAAGGCTGCACACACAGATAATCCAAACCTAGCTGGTCAAATTGCAAAAGCACTTCAGGCTGAGTACCGAAAATATCCGTCACCACCAACAGCTGCATCAGACTGTACCCTCTGACAAGATCCTTAACGGAATAGATTAACCGGAAGTTTTAAATACACAGTGCCGTTATCTTCTGCAGCAGGGAACTGCCCTGCCCGCATATTGACCTGCACCGATGGTAATATCAGCTTTGGCATGCTCAGTGTTTGATCTCTTGCCGTGCGCATACTAACAAAGTCCTTTTTACTGGTACCTTGTTTTAGATGGATATTCTGCTTCTTTTGCGCTGCTATAGTGGTTTCACACACAAACTCATCACGGCCATGAGCTTTGTAATCGTGGCATAAAAACATCCGGGTTTGCTCCGGCAACTGATAGAGCCTTTGAACCGAGTTGTATAAGGTTGCGGCGTCACCGCCCGGAAAATCACAACGCGCGGAGCCATAATCTGGCATAAACAAAGTGTCACCGACAAAGACTGCATCCCCGATACAATAACTGACACAGGCCGGTGTATGCCCTGGGGTGTGTAACACAGAACAGCGAATGGTTCCGAGTATAAACTCCTCGCCATCAGCAAATAGTTTATCAAACGACGAGCCGTCAGGTTTTAAGTCCTTCAGATTAAACACCTGAGTAAATAACTGTTGTACTTCAGTTATGCGCGAACCTATGGCACTAAGGCCACCCAGCTGTTGTTTCAGAAAAGCCGCCGCAGACAGATGATCGGCATGTACATGAGTTTCCAACAACCACTGTACTGTCAGGTTATGTTGTTTGACTTTAGCAATGATCTGCTCTGCAGAACCTGTGCTGGTGGCACCGGAGGCTGCATCAAAATCCAATACCGGATCGATCACCGCAGCCTCTTTGCTTAGAGGATCCCACACCAGATAACTGTAGGTGAAGCTTTGGGGCTCGAAAAAAGCATGGACGACAGGCTGCTGCATAAATCACCGCTACTGGTGGACCGAATTAAAGATTGTTTATCTTAGCAAAGCTTTTTCATTCCATAAAGGAATAAGCATATTACTTAAATTCCATATGAAGCGTGTTAATTCAGCAGCCGTGGCAACGGTTTCTGAATTGTCATAATTCTGCAACCAACCAACTCTACTCTGCCTGTGCCTGAAACCTTGTGGAGATAGCTGTTGTATGAATATCGCCAGAAAACTAACCATTGGAGCTGGTGTACTTACCATCATTGCCGTGATTTTATCTGCCAGTACCAGCGGATTATTAGCTTTACAAGACAGCTCGGACGCTGTCTATCAGAGTGCAGAACAACAATTTCAGGCTCTTGCCGCCAGCCGGCATACTATGCTGCAAACCCAACTTAACAGCCAGCAGCAGTTACTGAACGTATTGGCTCATAACCGACTGACGCAAGAAGCCATTTACAGCTTTAAAAACCCTTTTGTTTCCTACAGGTACGAAGTTTCAGCACCTAACCTGGATGGTCTGAAGCAGCAAATGAATGCCTGGTACAGCACTAAATATCAGCCCTACTACCAAACTCAGACCCAAGGCTTATCGATCAATACCAAAGATTGGCTTGAGAAAGCCAAATTTGAGACCTTGCTACTGCAAAAGTTTTATGTGGCCGAAAATCCTCAACCGTTAGGCAAACAGCAGTTGCTGGAAGATCGCAGCGATGGTTCCGTTTATGGTCAGCAGCACAAAAAATACCACAGCAGCTTTAAGGAAATAGTCGATCGTTATGGCTTTCAGGATTTACTGTTGATAGATGCCAACAGTCTGGACATTTTATACAACGTTAATAAAGGCCCGGTATTTGCCAGCAATTTACAAAATGGCGCTTTTGCCGACACTGAACTGGCAAAACTTGCCAAAAGCTTACAACAAAACCCTAAAGCAGGTCTGCAAATCTCCGCCATCAGCGCCTTTAATGGTTCTTTCCAACAACAAGTGCTGTTTTTTGGTGTACCCGTGTTTCATCCAAACAGCAGCGACACTCCGGTGGGCTTTTTAATAGCTCAGTACCCTGTCAGTCGTTTTACAGATTTGATAACCGGAAATCAAAAATGGCAGGATTTAGGGTTAGGCCAGACCGGTGATTTGTATCTGGTGGATCAAGAACACAGACTGGTGACGGAATTACGCCCCTATTTAACCGATAAAACCCGTTTCATTGCAGAGTATCCACAGTTTAAAGCCGGGCCTTATGGTTTAGGTGGTCACGCTACACTTCGATTACCGCAAATTAAAGATGCTTTAGCAGGCCAGTCAGGTGTAGCCGAAGCTGAAGATTATCGAGGCATAGAGTCCCTGATCAGTTGGCGTCCTCTGCAAATTGGCCATCACCAGTATGCTCTTATTGTGCAGCAAGACTTATCTGAACGTATGGAAGCGGTCGGTACAATTCGAACTAATCTGATTTTAAGTACTCTTGTGGCTGTAGTGATTCTGGGTGTGCTGGTCGTAGCACTGGTGTATTTATTAGCCCAGCGCTTTGCTAAACCTATGCTGACTTTGCATCAGCGTATTGAACAATCCGCACAATTTCATGATTTATCTGCACGTTTTCATTTAAATACTCGAGATGAGCTATCAGATATTGGTGTTGCGCTGAATACGTTATTTGGCTCTTTTGGCACGCTCGTCGCCAAACTCACCAGTACATCCGAACAGAGCGCCTCTGCTGCAACTCAGAACTTGCAAATCAGTCTGGAATGCAAAAGTTCAGCTATGCAACAAGGTACTGCGATCAGCGACTTGCAACACCAATCACAGCAGCTGGATCTGCAGCTACAGCAATCGGCAGAACAGCTACGCATCAGCGCTGAACAGGCGAATTATGCTAACCAGCAAGCTGATGCAGGTTTTCAGGCCGTGGATAAAGTGGCAAGCTCAATGCGTCATCTGGCAGACCAAGTCAGCTCTTCCAGCCACAGCATGGACCAACTGCGCTCTGCTGCTACAGACATAGTTACCGTGCTGGATACAATTCAAGGGATCTCAGAGCAGACCAATCTGCTGGCCCTGAATGCTGCCATTGAAGCAGCCAGAGCGGGAGAACACGGCCGTGGTTTTGCAGTCGTAGCTGATGAAGTACGGCGTTTATCAGGCAGCACCCGTCAGGCCACCATGGAAATTCAGCAAATGCTGAACCGTCTGATGAGCACAGTGGACGAAACCGCGCTGGATTTAGCCAAAGAACGACAAAGCGCAGAGCTTTGTGTCGTAGGCTCAGAACAGGCACAGCAGTCGTTAAGTGAAATTAAACAACTGATTTCGCAAGTGAGCACTGCAACATCCACTATCGCCCTAGCCAGCGAGCACCAAGTGCAGCAGAATCGGCAAATGCGCGACGAGCTGAGTGCAGTACAAGCTTTGGCCGCTCATACCGAACAGGCGATGGCAGAGCTTCATATCACAGCAAAACAACAGGAATTACTTGCCGCTGAATTATTGAGTAATGCCAAAGTATTCAGAGTCTAAGGTTCTGAAACTAAAAAGCCCCTGTCAGGGGCTTTGCTTTATAACGGAAGTACTGGTTAATCTTGCAACTCGTCTTCGGATTCTTCGTACGGAATTTTTTGCGCCAGTACTTTATCCACTCGTTTGCCATCCATATCAACAATTTCCAGACGCCAGCCAGCAATCTCAACAATATCCGCAGTTTGTGGAATTTTACCCAACTCGTACATCAGCAAACCATTCAAGGTTTGATAGCGCCCTTCTTCCTCGTCCTGCAGTTTTCTGATATCCAACGCATCTTTTAAATCAATGATTGGAATTAAACCGTCGAGTAATAAAGAACCATCCTGACGACGGATCACCATCTGATCATCTTCATCATCCTGAGCAAACTCACCGGTTAAAGCGTCCATCATGTCCTGTAAGGTCACCATCCCTTTTAGATCGCCGTATTCGTCCACCACAAATACCATTTGCGAACCGCTAGTTCTGAAATGCTCCAGCAGCTCCATACCGGACAAACTATCAGGCACGTAGTTACAAGGTTTAACTAGCGAGGCGATATGGATCTCTTTACCCGAGATAGATTGCGCCAGCAGCTGTTTGGCTGACACAACCCCTACTATATCGTCAAGATTATTACGACAAACCGGAAAACGTGAATGTGGCGCCTGCATCACGACCCGTAAATTGTCTTCCAGTGACTCACTGACATCTAAAAATACGATATCTGAACGTGGCACCATTAAAGAAGAAATAGAACGTTCGTCCAAACGGAATACGTTTTTCACCATGGCGTGTTCATTGTGTTCAATCACACCAGCGGAGGAACCTTCCTGCAGCATGGCCTGAATATCTTCATGCGTGACATTGTCTTCCGTCTGGTGATTAAAGCCCAATGCACGCATCAGACTATGGGTAGACCCCGATAACATCCAAACAAAAGGTTTAGTGGCAATAGCCAGTACAGTCATAGGTTTAGACACCAGACACGCTATAGTTTCTGCGCTAATTTGGCCTATACGTTTAGGGACCAGCTCACCTATCACAATAGAGACATAAGTGACGATAATCACCACAAGTACAGTAGAGACCACGCTGGTGATCTCGGCTGAAATACCAAAACTCTGCAACCACAAGGATAACGGCTCAGCCAGAATAGACTCACCAAAAATACCGTTGAGGATACCGATAGAGGTTATGCCTATTTGCACTGTTGATAAAAACTGGGTAGGGTCTTCTGCAAGTTTTAGTGCCGCTTTAGCCGTACTGCTGCCACTATGTGCCATTGCCGTTAAGCGGGATTTCCGCGCTGTAACAATAGCTATCTCTGACATCGCAAACAAACCATTGAGCACTATCAAACCCACAAGAATAAAAATTTCCATAAATCAGTATTAAGCTCCGGTTATTCCAAAAGTAGCGACAGTTGCCTTGTCACTAAGTAGCATCGGTGGATATGGCACTTATCTTAGTGATTTGCCCATAGTAGTAAAGTAACTTTTAGGTTTTTCCTTATCCGCGCAAAGATAAATCGTGCCCAAAAGAAAAACGACTCTGTAGTAAACCACAGAGCCGCTGTTCTGAACGGAAAATTAAACTTCGATGTTAGCCTTCAAATGAACGGCTTTGCAAAGCAGCAATACGTTTATCCAATGGCGGATGGCTCATAAAAAGCTCTGAAGCTGCGGGTTTAGTGGCTAAACCAAAAGCGGTCATGGAGCCTTGTAACTGGCTTTCATGGTTTCCTTTTAAACGCTGTAACGCCGCAACCATGCTGGCTGAGCCAACTAAACGCGCAGCACCGGCGTCAGCTTTGTATTCACGTTGACGGGAGAACCACATTACGATAATGCTCGCCAGCACACCAAAGATCATTTCCAGCACAAATACAGTGATCATATAACTCAGACCTCCTCCCTGGCTTTGTTCTTCGTCACTGGAGCGGAAGAAGTTGTCGATAATACCAGCCACAACCCGGGCGAAGAAAATAACGAAGGTATTCACTACCCCCTGGATCAGCGTCAGCGTTACCATATCGCCGTTGGCGACGTGAGATACTTCATGCGCCAGTACAGCCTCAGCCTCCTGTTGCGTCATCGCATGCAATAAACCAGTGCTAACAGCTACCAACGCATTATTACGGCTCATACCCGTAGCAAAGGCGTTAATTTCAGGCGAGTCGTAGATAGCCACTTCTGGCATAGCAATACCAGCTTGTTTCGCCTGACGCTGCACAGTGCTGACCAGCCAGTGCTCGGTCGCATTGGAAGGTTCTGTGATAACTACTGCACCAGTGGAGCGTTTTGCCATCCACTTCGACATAGCTAACGAGATAAAAGATCCACCAAAACCAAACACAGCAGCAAATATCAGCAAGCCTCCCATGCTACGGTTATCTATACCAAAGACCTTAAACACAATACTTAAAACGATACTCAGCACTAACATCACAGCTAAGTTGGTGATTAAAAATAGCACTATACGTTTCATAACAACCTCTGTAATTCAGCTATCCCACTAAGTTCAATACTCTTGTTGCTAAAAAAGCCCCTGTTTCATTGCTGTAACAGGGGCAAAGGGCGGATTTATAACCACAACAAGTACGTACTGGTTCTGCTCAACCTAATATCAGCATCTGGCCTTGATATCGGGTTATTCAGGGAACGACCTCATCATAAGCTGGATAAACATATAAGGTAAAATCGAATATAACTTCCAAATACGCAGCTTATACCTGATAAAAATTGAGTGATGAACAACAAAGATAAGCAAAAAAAGCCTGTCGGGAGTGAACCGGACAGGCTTTGATTTTATTCGAAACGATATGGACTCTATAAAGTGTTAACCTAACAAGCTTCTAAGCATCCAGGCATTTTTTTCATGCACCTGCATACGCTGAGTGAGTAAATCCAGAGTAGGTTCGTCTGAAGCTTTATCCGCTACAGGTACTATGGCGCGCGCAGATTTTGCTAAAGCTTCCTGGCCTTTCACCAGATCTTTAATCATATCCTGAGCGGCAGGAATACCATCGGCTTCTTTAATGCTGGTGAGCTTGGCAAACTCTTTATAAGAACCCGGCGCAAATTCACCTAAGGCCCGAATACGTTCAGCGATTAAATCTACCGCCAGCGACAGCTCAGTGTACTGAGTTTCAAATAAAACATGCAGCGTCTGAAACATAGGGCCTGTGACGTTCCAGTGATAATTATGTGTCTTCAGATACAAAGTATATGTATCAGCCAATAACACAGCTAAACCATCTGCAATGGCTTTACGATCATCATCTTCAATACCAATATTAATCTTCATAAGAAACTCCGTGTTGCGGCAAAGAATGCAAATACCCTATCACAATTCACGCAAGGCGCTCAAATATCCATAGGGTTAAGCTGATATAGATCAATGGGATCGAAGATGGCATAAAACAAGGGTGTGGTTTCGATAGTCTTGGTTTTGTCACAATACCCCAGCTACAATGCGCACTTTGTTTACATTGCCATGGAGCATGTTGTGGAAGCTATGCCAGTAGGCGTCAGTGCCTTTTTTATTCAGTTATTAGTGATCCTGATTGTAGCCCGAATCGTCGGCTGGCTAGCGATTCAGGTTGGTCAACCCAGAGTAGTTGGCGAAATGATCGCTGGTATTTTGTTAGGCCCTACCTTATTTGGTGCTTTAGCGCCGGAATTCCAGCAACAGCTGTTCTCAGCTGAATACCGTCCTTTTTTATCTTTATGTGCCCAAATTGGTATTGGTCTTTATATGTTTTTAGTGGGCCTTGAATTTGATACCAGTATGTTTAAAACCAGGGCACGCAGCGCTGTGGCTATTTCCGCTTCTGGCATAGTGGCGCCTTTTGTTATGGCTTGTTTATTGGCCAGCTGGTTATTAAATTACGGTGGGCTTTTTGCGGATAACCTGAGCTGGGCCGAAGCAGCATTATTTCTCGGAGCCTCCATTTCCATCACAGCCTTTCCTATGCTGGCCCGGGTGATCCAGGAACAGGGCTTGGCCAACAGTAAATTAGGCACCTTAGTACTGGCAGCCGGAGCTATTGATGACGTCGCAGCCTGGTGTTTGATGGCCTTGTTGCTGGCAAGTTTTGGCGGCGATGACACTTTATTTTATAAAGCTGTGATAGGTGCTGTAATTTTTGCAGCTCTAATGCTGACGCTGGTGCGCAAACATGCTGCTCAACTGGAAAGTTGGTACCAGCGCGACCAACGTATTACTCCCCGCCTCTTTCTGGTAATTTTAGTCTTGTGGGTGGTAAGCGTCAGCACGACCGAATGGATAGGCCTGCATGCAGTTTTTGGTGGCTTCTTATTAGGTGTGGCTATGCCTCGTGGATTGTTGGCTGAACATTTAATTAAACGCCTGCAGCCTTTGGTGCTGATTGGTCTGGTGCCACTATTTTTTACCGTGTCCGGCTTAAAAACCGATCTGTCGGTATTGGCTCAGGGCACCTTATGGCAAATTGCGCTGGCTGTGATTGCGGCCTCAATTTTTGCTAAGGCGGTGGCCTGTTATCTGGCTGCACGGCTTTGTGGTGAAAACCACCCTATGGCGCTTGCTGTAGGTATTTTGATGAATGCACGTGGCATGATGGAACTGATTTTGCTCAATATTGCGCTGCAAAACGGCGTGATCAAAGAAGACCTGTTCTCTGTGTTGGTGCTGATGACCATAGTCACCACTATGATGGCTACACCATTATTTAACGTACTCCAGCGGCGCACTTCCTTTCGCAGCCAGCTGGATTAGGTTCTAATGCCGAAGGTTCAAGGCGTGCTTATCGTCATGCCTTGAACCTATGCAAGTGACAAAACGCTACAGACTAATTTTCAATAAACAGAACTGCTTTTGACCTCGTTGCAGTAACCAGAACTGATCATGCAGTAGCTCAAATTCCAACATCGTCGAATCCTGCTGTATGATTTCACCATTCAGTCTGATTGCGTTCGAGCTAATCAGCTCTCTGGCCTTACTTTTGGATAACGCCAATCCAGACTTTTGTATGGTCTCAGTAAGCGTCAGACTACTGCATATATTGACACAGGGCAAAGCATCCAGTTCCAACTGCTGTAATTCAGCTAAGCTCAGTTGCTGCGGCTGTCCTGTAAACAAGGCCTTGGTGATCCTTTCTGCCGATTGCAGCCCTACCTCACCGTGCACAAAGCGGGTCACCTGCTCTGCTAGAATACGCTGAGCCTGAGGTTTGCTGCCGGAGTTGCGATCCGCTTGCTCCAGAGCTACTATCTCATCGCAACTTAAAAAACTGTAGTAACGCAGCATGTTGTACACATCTTTATCGTCGGTATTTAACCAAAACTGGTAAAAGCTGTAGGGCGATGTTTTGCTTTTATCTAGCCAGATTGTGCCAGACTCGGTTTTGCCAAACTTAGTGCCATCCGCTTTGGTGATCAGCGGTAATGTTAAACCTTCCACTTTGGTATTGTTTAATCTGCGGGTCAGGTCGATACCTGCCACTATATTGCCCCACTGATCATTGCCACCTATCTGCAAAGTGCAGCCAAAACGTTGGTTTAACATGGCAAAATCATAAGACTGCAACAGGCTGTAACTGAATTCTGTAAATGAAATACCCTGATCAGGTCGCTCCAGCCGCTGGCGTACTGATTCTTTCCGCATCATGGCATTGACTGAAAAATGTTTACCGACATCTCGAAAAAAACTAATAACATCCAGCGTCGACAGCCAGTCTGCATTATTGACCAGTTGCAGCGGTTCGGATAATACAGGTTGCAGCAACGCAATGATTTGGCTGCCAAGCTGTTCGGTCCAGACTTTAACTCTTTGGGGGTCGTTTAAACTCCGTTCCGTCGATTTAAAACTCGGATCGCCTATAAAACCTGTAGCCCCGCCTATTAACGCTATTACGTGATGGCCTGCATCCTGAAAACGTTTTAGCATCAACAGAGGAACCAAGTGACCTATATGTAAGCTGCCCGCTGTAGGATCAAAACCACAGTACAAGCTTTGTCTGCTGCTTAAAAAGTCATGTAAGAGTTCTGGCGCGGAACTTTGGGCTATCAGTCCACGCTGTTGTAAATCCTCTACTAATGGAGTCTTGCTGACTGCTGTTGTCATTGGCTGCGCTCTTTTTGCATATATGTGAAAAGTAGCAGTTTAAAGTTCAGGAGCAGAAAAAGGCATGTCCCTAAAGGGATAAGAAAGGCATTTTAGCTGACCAGCAGATGAGTGAGAAACAACTGGAATAACTCGCTTAATGAGCCGATTTGCAGTTTAGCGTAAATTTTTTTTCGATGGTTTTTGACCGTACCAGCGCTAATGTGCAGCTGCTGGGCTATATCCTCTGAATCAAAACCCTGCAGTAACAAACAGGCAATTTGCTGCTCTTTGTCTGTCAGTAACTGCTGACCAAAACAGGAAAAAGCCAGGCTCAGTTGATGCTGTAGGCCGGTTTTGTCCGACGAAGCGCTGGATACAACAAAGCTGTCATGACCCCAATGCTGGCGAACTAAAGCGCTGAGTAGACCTTGCAGTCGTGCCAGTATTTCATAGCTGATTTGATAACGGGCCTGGTTGGGTTCGCGATAACCGATAAACAGAACAACCCAGCGGTTTGATTCCAGCTTAAAACTCAGGCAGAACTCATCATGCAAACCGGTCTTTTCGGTAAAGAGCGTCTGGTAGCTTTTACGGGCTTTAGTCGAATCAAACAGATCCTGCAAACGCCATAATCCGTCGTCAGTCGCTTGTTGAGCACGAAGATAAAAAGGGTCTTGCAGGTATGAATCCATTAAATAGTGATGAAACAAAAACTCCCGTTTCGTATTTATGCAGTCGTACAAATAAATCGGATGTTTATCGGTTCTGCAGCCCAACAACAGGAGTTGGTCACAATGCAACTCTGTTTTAAGAAAAGCCGCCAGCCGTTGACTAAAGTCTATGGTCCGCAGGCTACTAACCAGATCAGCCACTGTCTGCCATTCAGTCATTAGGAATAAGTCCTCGCTCAAAAGTAAAAAAGCCGGTGTTCAGACCGGCTTCTTAGCTTACAACATTAGCGCTGTTGTTACGAACGAGCAGCCAATTCTGCTTGCTGTACTAAGTAATCTTCGTAAGTACCAGCGAAGTTACGAACGCCGCTGTCCGTCATTTCAACGATACGGGTCGCCAATGAGGATACAAATTCACGGTCGTGGCTGACAAAAATCAGCGTGCCTTTGTACATCTCAAGCGCCATGTTCAAAGATTCAATGGATTCCATATCCAAGTGGTTGGTAGGTTCGTCCATCACCAGAATATTTGGCCGTTGCAGCATCAGCTTACCAAATAACATCCGGCCTTTTTCCCCGCCTGACAACACTCGTGTTGGTTTGGCAATGTCATCTTGAGAAAACAATAAACGGCCTAAAATACCACGGATAGCCTGTTCATCATCTGAAGGCTGTTTCCACTGGCTCATCCAGCTAAACAGCGTCATATCTTTTTGAGCGCCTTCAAACTCGTATTCATGGTCCTGAGCGTAATAACCAATGTTGACGTTTTCAGACCACTTTACTATGCCTTTGTCAGCAGTTAAATCGCCGACTAAACATTTTAAGAAGGTGGTTTTACCTATACCGTTGGTACCAAGAATCGCGACCTTCTCCCCGACTTCAATGGTCAGATCAAGGTTTTTCAGAACGTGCAGATCATCAAAGCTCTTGTTTAATTCAGTCACTTCTAAGGCTAAACGGTACAGCTGCTTTTGCTGATCAAAACGGATAAATGGGTTCACCCGGCTGGAGGCTTTGACTTCAGCCAGCTGAATTTTATCAATTTGTTTAGCACGTGAAGTAGCCTGACGCGCTTTAGATGCGTTGGCAGAGAAACGACTGACGAAGGTTTGCAGTTCGGCTATCTGAGCTTTTTTCTTGGCGTTATCAGACAATAAGCGTTCACGCGCCTGAGTGGCAGCTGTCATGTATTCGTCGTAGTTACCTGGGTAAACACGCAGCTCGCCGTAGTCTAAGTCAGCCATATGAGTACAAACGCTGTTTAAGAAGTGACGGTCGTGCGAAATGATAACCATGGTGCTGTTACGTTCAGCGAGGACTTCTTCTAACCAACGGATAGTATTGATATCTAAGTTGTTGGTCGGTTCGTCCAGTAACATGATTTCAGGGTCGGCAAATAACACCTGAGCCAATAACACCCGCAGTTTCCAGCCCGGAGCCACAGAAGACATCAGGCCAAAATGCTGTTCAACCGGGATACCCACGCCTATCAATAATTCGCCAGCACGGGATTCGGCGCTGTAGCCATCCATTTCACCAAAAGCGACTTCTAAGTCGGCGACACGCATACCGTCTTCTTCGCTCATATTTGGATCAGCGTAGATACGATCACGCTCTTCTTTTACTTTCCACAATTCAGCATGACCCATGATCACTGTGTCGATTACAGTGTATTGCTCGAAAGCGAACTGATCCTGGTGCAACTTAGCTACGCGGTGATTCGGTTCAACAAAAACGTTGCCCGAGCTCGGATCTAACTCTTTGCTGAGGATCTTCATAAAGGTTGATTTACCGCAGCCGTTGGCGCCAATCAAACCATAGCGGTTGCCGTCGCCGAATTTAACGGAGATATTTTCAAAAAGCGGCTTAGCGCCAAATTGCATCGTAATATTTGCGGTAGAAATCACAGTGTTTTTGATCCAACAAAGAGTCATATACAAGCTATGCTGTTGGTATCAAACCTTCCAGCAAAGCCCCAAAAATAGCGCGCCACTATACGCTTTTTTGACGCTAAACTCAAAGTATCTCTGTTTTATACCCGTCGTCCTTGAAGCTGCAGCTTTGTTGACTGCGCCATTTCGCCCCAGTCACATAGGTTTACTATGCTCCTGGGGTCTCAATGGCTTGTCGCCTCGCCACAACTCCAAGTTACTTGGGTATACGTGATGCTTTTAGTGTGATCAGCCAAAACGGCGACCTAAAGCTATGCATCCCACCACAGTCAATGCCAATATCCAGTGGATCCATTGCAGTGGTTCAGCTAGCAATAGCGCAGACAAGGCCAGCCCACTAAAAGGCGATAACAGCTGCAATTGACTGACTTTCGCAATGCCGCCGATAGCTAAGCCTTTGTACCAGCAGAAAAAACCGATAAACATGGTAAAGACCGACAGATAGCCCAGCGCCAGCCAGGATTGCAAGGATACAGCAGCATAATCAGGCTGATAAGCCCAGACCCAGGGCAGCAGAACTGGAATGGACATCACCAGTGCCCAGCAGATCACCTGCCAGCTGCCGAGCTCTTTGGATAAAATAGCCCCTTTGGCATAACTAAAACCGCATAAAAAACTCGCTAACACCAGATAACCATCAGCGAGCTGAAAAGGGCCAGTGCTGTGCTGTAACGCATAAAGCGCAACACAAGCAGCCCCCAGCAGTGCAAACAGCCAAAAGCCAATGCGTGGCCATTGTTTAGTTAAATATGCGCCAAAAAAGGCGGTAAAAAGTGGCATCACACTGGTCACCAGAATACCGTGGCTGGCTCCGACCTGTTGCAACGCCAAAGCAGATAACACCGGATAAGCAAAAACAGAGCCCAAAGCCACCAATGACAGCCCATACCACTGTTTTGTGCTAGGTAATTTTTGTCTGGTCACCAGCAGCAATAGCAAAGCCAAAAGTGCTGCTATTAAAGCCCTGCCCGCGCCAACAAAAACCGGCGGCATATCAAGCACGGCAATTCGTGTTGCAGGTAAACCTGCAGAGAACATCAGCATGCCTAAACTGCCAAACCACAAGCCTTGCACCAATGGCTTTTGCCAAAACGGCGAGCTGCTTTGATCTTGTGGTGAAGGAGAGACTACGGACATGACAAATACTCCTAGAAGCGGCTGGACAGTCAGCCAACTTCAGTTAGTATACAAAGCTTATAACCATGACAATCAGGACAGTTGGCATGAAAGCTTACTTGACTGTACAGGTAAAAACTCCATGACAATTGCATTAGCGCAGTGGCAACTGGATAAAGCCAGCAAAGAAAGTTTTAGCAGTCAGTTGTATCTACAGGCACAGCAGGCTATTCAATCTGGCCGCTGGGCAGCAGGTGCAAGGCTGCCTTCCATCCGGCTTTTAGCTGCGCATTTAGCGATCAGTAAATTTACTGTGGCAGAACTCTATGAAAAGCTCTCAGCCTCTGGTTTAGTCCGCTCTCAGCCCGGCAGTGGCGTTTACGTCAGCCGGTTAACCGAACAACAGCAACAACAACTGGAATCCAGTGCCAGCCAAAGTAGCAGACAGCAGGATGTTGCTCTGATGCGCCAGACACTGCTGAGAGAACCCCATTGGATCAAAGCATCTGCAGGTTGGTTATCACCGGATTGGATGCCGGATCAGGAAATACGCCAGGCAATGCGTGAATTGGCGCGCCAGCCTCAGTCTTTAACCGACTATGGTCCAGCTCAGGGCTATTTTCCGTTGCGTCAGTATTTCACTCAGCGTTTAGCTCAGCTATCTATTACCACTGAACCGGCACACATTCTGCTGACCTACAGCGCCTCTCATGCGCTTGACTTGGTGTTTCGTTTACATCTGAAACCAGGCGATTGGGTGATGGTGGACGACCCAGGCTTTTATAACTTCTTTGCTTTGTTGCGTTTGCATCAGGTGCAGCTGCTGGTGGTGCCCCGCACTAAAGAAGGGCCAGATTTAGTTGTCATGCAGCGCCTGGTGCAGCAATTTAAACCCAGGGCCTATTTAACCAATTCAGTGCTGTCGAACCCTGTGTCTTTAAGTATCCAGCCGGCCCGTGCTTTTGCCGTGTTGCAACTGCTGCAACAGCATCAGTGCTTATTGATTGAAGACGATATTTACGCTGATTTTGAAACCCAGCCGGTATCGCGTTACACCTCAATGGCGGGGTTCCAATCGAACAATGGCTTTGAAATCATCTATGTGGGTAGTATGTCGAAAACATTGTCTGCTGATGTGCGGGTAGGTTTTATTGCTGCAGCGCCCGCTACTATTGCTGCCCTGACTGATTTAAAACTCATCAGCGGCATATCCACCTCTAATACCATGGAGCGTTTGGTGCACGTACTGCTAACAGGTGGCGGTTATCGCCGTCATCTGGAACAGTTAAAACGTCGCTTGCAGCAGGCTCGCAGTCTGGTATTTTCGAAATTAAAACAATTGGAGTGTCAGTTATGGGCAGAGCCATCGGCAGGTTTTTTGTGTTGGGTCAAACTGCCGGCAGGCGTTAGTAGTAGTCTATTGTCTGAACGCTTACAGCAACGTCAGGTAGTATTGGCACCGGGCTCACAGTTCAGCACCCTGCCCGATGCTGATCAGTACACGCGGCTTAATGTGGCACAGTGTCTGGATGAAGAATTTTGGCGGATATTGGCAGAGGAATTGCGCCAGGCAAAATCGACTTAAGTCGCACTGACAAATCAGTTGTATTCTGACAAGCTGAAGAAAAAGGATGCCGTATGGCCAAAACATCAGATAAATCGCCGGCAAAATCGCTAGACTGGAGTGCACTGCTGCAATCCGGTAATCGTATTTTTATTGGCTCCCACGCCGCCGCGCCTCAGGCATTGCTCGCCGATTTAATGGCGCGCAGTAAAAACCTGCATGATATAGAGCTGGTGCAACTGATGGTGCTGGCGGATAACTGCTGGGCAGAACAACGATACAGCGACTTATTTAAAATCAATGCGTTATTTATTGCCGGTGACAAAGTCCGCAGCGCCGTCGCTGAAGGGCGAGCTGACTACACCCCTTGTTTTTTATCTGAAGTCCCGGCGCTTTTTAAAAATGAAATTCTGCCGTTAGATGCGGCTTTGGTGATGGTGAGCCCGCCCGATGCGTTTGGTTATTGCTCCTTGGGCGTCTCTGTAGATGCCGTATCCGCTGCTGTGCGTTCAGCGAAAACAGTGATAGCGCAAATTAACCCTAAGATGCCGCGCACCAATGGCTACACTTTTATTCATCAAAGCCAAATTCACGCCTTTATTGAACAAGCCGAAGATTTGCCTGAATTACCGGCGCCACAACTGGATGAAGTCACAGAACGTATTGGTCAGTATGTATCGATGCTGATTGAAGATGGCGCGACCTTGCAACTCGGCATAGGTAAAATTCCTGAGGCTGTTTTACGTTATCTCGGTAATCACAAAGATTTAGGTGTGCACTCTGAAGTGATTTCAGACGGAGTGATGGAATTGATCACTAAAGGCGTGATCAACAACAGAAAGAAAACCTTTCACCCAGGCAAAACAGTCACTAGTTTTTGTATGGGTAGCAAAGCCTTGTACGACTTTGTTGATGGCAACCCTCATGTCGAGTTTTACCCCAGCGAATATGTTAATTCGCCAACCAATATAGCCCGTAACGACGCCATGATTGCGATTAACAGCGCCATAGAAGTCGACTTAACAGGCCAGGTGGTGTCGGATTCGATTGGTCACAAATTTTACAGCGGCATTGGTGGTCAGGTTGATTTCAGCCGCGGAGCCTCAATGAGCAAAGGTGGCAAACCTATTATTGCGCTGCCTTCTACGGCTAAAAACGGCACAGTCTCACGCATAGTCGCCACTATCACCGAAGGTGGCGGCGTGGTTACCTCTCGTGGCCATGTGCATTATGTGGTGACTGAATTTGGCGTCGCCTCACTGCGAGGTAAAAGTATCCGCGAACGCGCGCTGGAACTAATTCGTGTTGCTCATCCTAAGTTTCGTAAACAACTGCTGGATGAGGTGCGAACCCGTTACTGGGTACCGCATTATCAAAAAGACTATCCTAAAGATGTGGTCGAGCTTGGCAAAGTAGGCGTAAAAACCTTAACCATAGCCGGGGAGCAGTTTGATTTGCGAGCCTTAAACCCTGCTGACGAACGCCGTTTGCAGGAGTTTTTTTACTCCCATACTAAAGAAACCTTGCTGTTGCGGTACAACCACCATCCCAAACAAATGAGCCGGGAGAAGTCCTGTACTTTAGTCAGTGTCGATCAGTCCCGCGATTTGGCGCTTTGTATTGTCAAACAACAAGGCTCAGTGCTGGAAATTCAGGCTGTAGGCCGTTATTACCTGAATGAAACCGACAATAGCGCTGAAGTGGCTTTTGTAACCCGGGAAAAACAACACGGCAAAGGCATGGCTAAACGTCTGCTGGAAGAAATGATCAAAATAGCCAGAATGCGCGAACTCAACCGCATGCTAGCTTATGTAAGAGCCGACAACAAACCGATGCAAAAGGTGTTTGAAAAAGCCGGTTTTAAGCGTATCGCCAGTGGCGACCCGGATGAAGTTTATTTAGAGCTGCTGTTAAAAGTGGCTGAACCAGAGAAGTAGCCAATGAGTTTAGTTATCTTCAGTCATGGCCGTTGTTTGTCCTACGACGTAGGTCACGATCAT
This sequence comes from Rheinheimera sp. KL1, assembly GCF_001275035.1. Taxonomy (NCBI): domain Bacteria; kingdom Pseudomonadati; phylum Pseudomonadota; class Gammaproteobacteria; order Chromatiales; family Chromatiaceae; genus Rheinheimera; species Rheinheimera sp. KL1. Next base: position 6,592 of record NZ_LAMX01000030.1, on the reverse strand, counting down.
CCGGAAGCCGCATCCCGTATTCACGCCGTACAAGATCAGCTGTTAAGTTCCGGTCTGGAATTTGTGGTGCAACAACGCGACGCCAGTCCAGCCACTCGTGAGCAATTATGTTTAGCCCATTGCCCTGCTTATGTTGATCATGTTTTTGATGCAGTGCCAGATACTGGCCATATCTGGCTGGATGATGATACACAGGCCAATGCAAAATCACTCAACGCCGCTTTGTATTCAGCAGGTTCTGGCATTAATGCAGTAGATGCGGTGATGCAACAGCAAGACACTCAGGCCTTTTGTTTAATACGACCGCCTGGTCATCATGCGGAATACAAAGCCGCCAAAGGCTTTTGTATGTTTAATAATATCGCCATAGCCGCTGCTTATGCCATGCAGCAGTATCAGTTGCAGCGCGTGCTGATTGTCGATTTTGATGTGCACCATGGCAATGGCACTGAAGATATTTTTCAGCAGGAGCCCAGAGTCAAATTTTTTTCCTCTTTTCAGCACCCGTTTTACCCCTACACTGACCCTGTCAGTCATTCACCCTCTATTGTCAAAATGCCTTTGGCCGCTGGCACTACTGGCGTTTTGTATCAACAGCGTTTTACGCAGGAATGGCTGCCTTTGATGCACGAGTTTCAGCCAGAGTTGGTATTGGTGTCCGCTGGTTTTGATGCGCATATGGAAGATGATATGGGCCAGATGAAACTAACAGAACTGGATTATTTATGGTTAGGCCAGCAGTTGAAACAGATTGCAGACCAGCATTGCAGTGGCCGCTTAGTCTCTATGCTCGAAGGTGGATATGAACATAGCCCGCTGGCGCGTAGTGTTGTGGCCTACTTAAAGGGGCAGTTGTAACAATCTGCGGGCGTGGATAAACCTTTTCAGGTTTGGGTGTCGGGCCATGGCTTGTCCCGGCCCATCCATCTGCACCAGGGTATCATGAGACTATTTCCAGTTTCCCTAAGTAATTGGAGTAGCAGCTTTAAGTACGATGATGATAAATCCTTATACAATCTTTATAACCTGCCCTGAGCCAAAGCTTTAAAATTCAATGGTTGTTTAAAGCCGGATAAAATTTTATGGCCGCCACTTTGGTGTTGGGTTCTGCAGTAAAAAGCTCAAGTCGTTACCTGATGTACAGAGTTTTAGGGCATTTGTTGCTGATGTTATCTGCGGTCAAGCTGCTGGCTATGGCGGTATCCATTATTTATAACGAAAGCAGCTTTTGGGTGTTTTTGGGCTCTGCTGTTTTTACCGCATCTCTGGGTTATACATTGGTGTACAAAGGCCGAGATGCCAAAGATATTAAACACCGGCAATTGTTTTTACTGACGACCTTAAGCTGGCTGGCGCTTTGCGTGTTTTCGGCCATTCCGTTATGGCTTATCGTACCCAACTGTAGTTTAACAGACGCAGTGTTTGAAACCGTCTCCGCTGTCACCACCACAGGCTCCACCGTATTTGCCGGGTTAGATAACATGCCCAAAGGTGTTTTATTCTGGCGCGCTGTACTGAACTGGATGGGAGGTATAGGTATTATTGTGATGGCGATTGCCATTTTACCTGCGCTGAAAATTGGCGGCATGCGGTTATTTAAAACCGAAAACTCGGATACTTCAGATAAAATTTTACCGCGTAGCTCTACCCTGTCCGCCGCTATTGGCTTTGTCTATCTGGTTCTGACCGCCTGCACTATGACCACCTATTATCTGGCTGGAATGACAGGCTTTGACGCTATTACTCATGCCATGACAACTGTAGCTACAGGTGGTTTTGCCAACTACGATTCCTCTTTTGGCATTTACAAAGACTCGCCGCAAATTTTCTGGTTTAGCAGTTTCTTTATGATGCTGGCTGCTATGCCTTTTGTGCTTTTTGTAAGTTTGGCCAAAGGCGATAAAACCTCTTTGTGGCGCGATCCTCAGGTACGGGCTTTTGTTGCCATAGTATTGTTTTGCAGTGTGCTGCTGACTGTCTATCAGGTGGTGCATAACGACAGAGCCGTATTTGATGCTCTCACCCATAGCCTGTTTAATGTAGTCTCCATTATCACCACCTGCGGTTATGCCTCAGAGGACTACACGGTCTGGGGCAATATGGCCATTATGATGTTTTTTTACTTAACTTTTGCTGGCGCTTGTTCGGGTTCTACGTCCGGTGGTTTGAAAATATTCCGTATTCAATTAGCTGCTATGTTACTGATTAAACAATTAAAATTGCTGGTGCATCCCAAAGCTGTCTGGAGCCAAAGTTATGGCGGCAAAAAAGTGGATGACCAGTTGTTAGGTAACGTTTTAGCCTTTTGTTTTATCTATTTTGCTACCATAGCCTTTATCGCTATGGCGTTATCCTTTTGTGAGCTGGACTTAGTTACCGCAGTGACGGGAGCTGCAACGGCTGTGGCCAACGTCGGCCCTGGCCTTGGCAGTATTATTGGCCCTGCTGGTAATTTTTCGACTTTGCCGGATGCGGCCAAATGGTGGTTGTGTTTAGGCATGTTATTGGGACGACTGGAAATTTTGACCTTACTCATTTTGTTTACTCCTTCCTATTGGCGGTACTAAGATGGCCAAATTATGGACACTGCGTTACGTGCAAGAGCTGGCCGGAACCTTTCTACTTCCACTCGTCATCATACTGCTGTGTTTACCGCTGCGTGACTGGATAAGCCCAACAGATGTCGCCATGCTGCAATTGTTGTGGGTAGCCTGGCAGGCGCAACAATACGGCTGGCGCTGGGCCAGTTTAACCACCTTAGTGTCAGTGCTTGTGCTGAACTGGTGTTTTGTACCGCCCTATTACACTTTTGATGTACACGATGCCAGTTTCTTGATCAGTTTTGTGGTGATGGTGTTGCTGGGTTTGCTGATAAGTCTGCTGTCTGACCGCTCAAAACAACAAGTCAAACGCTTGCGTTATGCCATGTCTCAAACCCGTGGCATGTATATGCTGGCCAAAGGTTTAGGCCAAAGGCAGGACTGGCAAAAACAATGCGCTTACACAGCCAAATTATTAAGTCGTCGTTTAGGGGCCTCAGTGCAACTTGTTGCGGGGCCACAGCCGCAAGTAACCACTGAGCAAGCGTTGCTTGCGGTGGGTGCTCCGGCTGTAGCCTGGATTGTAGTGCCAGAGTGTTTTTTATCCAGCCACCCAACTTTATTGCATACAGCACAGTCGTTATTGGCGCAAAGTTATGCCAGGCTGGAACTGAGTGAAAAAGCGCAGCAGGACAGAGTCAAAGCTCAGCTGGAACAACAAAAAGCTATGTTGTTACGCTCGTTATCCCACGATTTACGCACCCCTTTGGCCACCATTATGGGCGCGTCCAGTATGCTGGCCGATCCACAGTTGCAACTGAGTACAGAACAACGTCAGCAGCAAGCGCAGAATATTTACCAGCAAAGCCAGATTTTAAATCAGCATTTTGAAAAGGTACTGGAGCTGAGCAAAGCCCAACTGAGCACTCATCGTATTCAGCACTGCGATTTCAGTTCCGACGATTTAGTGGCTGGTGCTTTGGCCAGGCGTGGCGACCAAGCAGCAGAACTCAGCACTTATTTAATTTGTAACGCAGCGACACCTTTAAAAGGTGATTTAGAGCTGCTGGAGATAGCCTTAGCCAATATGCTGGAAAATGCCTTGCGTTACGGTGCTGCACCTTTTGAGTTAACTATCGGACAAACCGCCTCGCACTGTTTTGTCCGGTTAAGTAACGGCCTCAAGTCTGTTGCCCCCGCAGCCCGTGATAAAGGCCATGGTTTAGGGCTTAATATTTGTCAGGCAGTGGCCGCTTTGCATCAAGGCAAATTTGAATTACACACTGACTCAGCATCAGAAAAAGTAACGGCAGTCTTGGAGTGGCCACTATGCTAAATACCACAACCAATACCGTACGTTTATTGGTGCTTGAAGACGACCCAGGCTTACAAAGCTTTTTACAGACGCTGCTGCAAAGTCAGGGTTATCAATGCCAGCTTCATGCCGAAGGCCAACACGGCTTCGCGCTGTTAAAAGAACATAGTTTTGATTTAATTCTGTTGGATTTAGGCTTAGCCGATATGGATGGCATTGAGTGGTTACAACAACTGCGCAGCTGGTCCGAAGTGCCGGTGATAGTCATCTCTGCCCGGGGTAAAGAACAGGACAAAGTGCGGGCGTTAGACTCTGGCGCGAATGACTATGTCACCAAACCTTTTAGTTCAGCTGAATTGCTAGCCCGGGTTCGGGCCGCATTACGACAACAACAAAAAACCGCTAAGCCTTTAGCTTTTGCCGATATTAAGCTGGATCCGGTACAACGTGTCGTCACCAAAGCGGGTGAACAAGTGCACCTGACCAAAACCGAATACGATATTTTATTGTTGCTGGTGCGCTACTTAGGTTCAGCTTTGACACATAATCAGATTTTGCAGCAGGTTTGGGGCGAGCATTACCAGGACAGGCCCGAATATATTCGCGTACATATGGCGCAGCTACGGCAAAAACTGGAAGACAATCCGTCGGCGCCACGGCATCTGAAAACTGAAGCCGGGGTTGGTTACCGGCTTTGCGAGTAGTCAGCTCCTGAGCCCTCTTCGCAGGGCTACGTGGCTTTAGTGTGATCGGAATGTTGTTGTTTGTATTGATCAAGCAAAGCCTTAGCATCCATCACATCCAAACCTGTCTCCTGACGTATCAGCCAAATCCCTTCTCTTTCTTTCACCTGAAGCAATTGTTGACGTAGCTTTTCCGGTAACTGCTCTAGCCAGTCAAACTTCAGTCCTTGCTGGTTAAGTAATAAATCAAGTTTGGCCTGCAGCATAAACAATTGCTTTTTATGCTCAAAATGTAACACCAACACATAAAGGCAAAGCGCCACCAACATGATAAACATCAGTTCTATACTGTCTTCCATCATCAGCTCCTTGCAGATTTAACAAAAGCTGATCTCAGTATAGAAAAAAGCCCGAAAGATGCTACACATCATTAACAGTAAAGTAACTTTTACCGCATTTCACTTTTTTACTGTCAGCTTCTGGTTAAGCATGATGAAACAACAGCATCAACAACCTGCTGGATACAGGTGTTGTCACTGGCGCTACCGCCAGGCCCTAAGAGCTGTGCCGCGCGCCATGAATACGCTGGGCCGCTCACCTTTACTATAATGTCCCTTTTGTATACTTCCCTTGCATAAGCCCACAGCTGGATTCGAGCCCTGCCGCTTCATCAGCCGATCGTTTATAGTAAAAAAAGACAGTTTGTGCGGTGTTTGAATGATCACATTTCGCCTGAAACGGCTCAGGGCAGCTGGATAAATAACTAATCTTGGCCGCTGGCCCCCCCCATAGAAACCACAGCTTGCGACAAGCCCTCACATTGAGCTTTAAAATCAGTAGTCGCCATACCTGCATTTTGTATGCAGTCTTTAATATCCAGCTTTACCCCCATAAAATCCGCATTGGTTTCAAGCAAGCAGGCTTCATTAGCTAAGGCGTGAGTGCTCGATAATAAGAGTGCAAAGATTGAGCTTATCAATAGACTTTTTGGCATAGTAAACCTCATCAATAGCAGTGTTGATTAGTGTTCTCTGCACATACAGCTTTGCATAAGCGTGCGAACTGACTTTGAACGCCTGTAGCGTCAGTCCTTGTCTTGCGCCTAAAATACCAGGCTGATTCAGCTTCTATGAGTTTGAGGAAAAAGACCAGAAAATTTAACGGAAAATAGCTCGAATAATGGGACGCGGGGCAAGACTTAACCCCGTTGGTACACCAGTTGTAGCTACGCAATTATTGGCTAGAACTAAGTAACTTGTTATATCTGAGCTCTTGCGCATTGTTCTTTCGAAACATAGGTTTTTTTGAACGTCATATCAGGCTGCTCTGAGTATTTAATGTCAAAACTGACCTGATAACCTTCATCAAATTGATTTTTGAAACTTGAGCTGCCACAGGCGTAATTTACTGCTAAATCATCATAATAGGATTTAATAGTTTCAATGTTTTCCGCAGTTGAAGTGATCCCTGAAATGCTCAATTGCAAAGTGAAGGTTTTTTCTGATGCCTGAACCGCAATTAATTCTATTTTTTCTTTATCAAATGACTTCAAACTAGCTATTTCGCTGGATACCGTTCTTGCATAGCTATATTTCGTATATCCGTAGCCGCCAGCAACAGCAAGCCCCAATAAAGACACCGCTAAAATAGTTCTCACTCGGGTCGATTTAGTTACCATCTACAAAACTCCTTTTTATATAAAATTTCAGGGCAGGTTTTGCCTTCTACCCTACTGCCTATACAAGCTACAACCGAAAGAAAAAGAATACCTCAGGGGCAAGTCTTGACCCGTGCCCCACAAAATCAGAAAAAATGTATATAAAATCAAATAACTAACAAAAAAACGCTACAAATTCATTCAAAACTAATGGTTTGTCCGAACACTGAAATATCGGGGCAAGGTGCAAGACTTGACCCCAAATGTTCGTATAGCTCTGTATTATCTACGTAACCACGTTTAAGGCGATTTTCTGCCTCTGGAACTACAATGGCTAGGGCTAGTTTTTGGCGGATAAATGTTGCAAGAACATGATTTGTAACTTGAGACACTGGCT
>NZ_LAMX01000020.1:0-67514 GCF_001275035.1 Rheinheimera sp. KL1 | reverse complement strand
CCATTTTATTGGAAATCTCATCAATGTCATGGTCTTAAATTTGGGGGATAGGTCATTTGATCAATAGCTGGGTGTGGAAACTAGTCGCTTTTGGTGTTGCAGAGGGATTTCAGCAGCTGGCATGCAGCATAAAAAAGGGCGCCATAAGGGGCGCCCTGACTAAAAAAACAACTATTAAGCCGCAGCTTTTGCCGACTGAATATACTGGTCCACTAACTGCTCCAGCACATCCAAAGGCACAGCGCCGTTTTTCAGCACCACATCATGGAATTGGCGGATATCGAATTTATCGCCCAGCGCAGTTTTAGCTTTTTCACGCAGTTCCAACAATTTCAGCATACCCACAGTGTAAGCCGTGGCCTGACCTGGCATCACAATGTAACGTTCGATAGCGTTGACTGCTTCGCCTTTGGAGTTCGGTGTATTGTCGACCAGATACTGAATGGCCTGCTCACGAGTCCATTTTTTGTCGTGTAAGCCGGTGTCGACCACTAAACGGCAGGCGCGCCACAGCTCCATCGCTAAACGGCCGAAATCGGAGTAGGGGTCCTGATACATGCCAATCTCTTTGGGCAAGAACTCAGTGTATAAACCCCAGCCTTCAATATAAGCAGTGTAACCACCAAACTTACGGAACTTAGGTACGTTTTCCAGCTCCTGCGCTATCGCAATTTGCATATGGTGGCCTGGAATACCTTCATGGTAAGCCAAGGCTTCCATCTGATACTTCGGCATACCACTCATGCGGTACAGGTTGGCGTAATAAATACCAGGGCGGCTGCCGTCCATTGAAGGTTGTTCGTAAAAAGCTTTACCAGCAGATTGCTCACGGAATGGCTCGACTGCTTTGACCACCATATCGGCTTTAGGCTTGACGATAAAGAGCTCGTCTAAACGCGATTTCATGGTGTCGATAATACGGGTGGCTTCAGCTAAATAGGCGGCTTTGCCTTCTGCTGTATCCGGATAATAAAATTGTGGGTCGTCGCGCATAAAGGCGAAGAATTGCTGTAAATCACCTTTATAACCAACCTTTTTCATAATGGCTTTCATTTCATCATGAATACGGGCCACTTCAGATAAACCCAGGTTGTGAATTTTTTCTGCGCTGTAGTCGGTGGTGGTAATACGGGCTAAGCGGGTAGCGTAAAACTTATCGCCATCTTTAAAGCGCCAGACACCATCTTCAGTACCGGCTTTTTCTTCTAGCGTGGTTAGTAACTTAATCAGGCTTTCATAAGCGGGTTTTACGCTGCCAATTAAGGCCAACTCCGCTTCTTTGATCAACAAGTCTTTTTCCGCTTGTTCCAGCTTTAATTCCTGCACTTTGCCACGGAAATCGGCCAGTAAAGTGCTGTCGTTGCCGCCGTCAAAAGGCGCGCCGCTGATAATATTGCGGCTGGCACCTATCACATGAGCAAAAACAAATTTCGGTGGTAACACGCCGGCATCAGCCCGAACTTGCAACAGTTGTTCTAACTGTTTGAAGTAAGTGGTGACATTTTTTAAGCGGCCGATATAAGCTTTGGCGTCGCTTTCATCACTGATGCTGTGCTGGTTGATCAACAGTGACGGCACATTGGAGTGGTAGCCATACATTTGATTGACAGGGTAGCTGTATAAGTCCCATTTAGCGTCGTCCAATTCTTCCTGCAAAGACGCAGTAAGTAATTTCACACTCAACTGACGACCGCTGTCCAGGCTTTGCATATTCAGCGCCTGTACTTGAGCCAGCTGTTGTTTGGTTTGCTCCAGCTCTTTATCTCTGTGGGCCTGAGATAAATCATCCCACTGATCGTAATTGGTTTTTAAACCTAAACCCGTTTGGGTTTCCGGGCTATTATCCACTTGCTGCTGGAAAATTTGTTCAAACAGCGCATCGGCTTTTTGGTTTTCAGTCAAAACCACAGTGGCTTCAATCACTTTGCTTTGATCAATTTGAGTAGGGGCTGGTTTACAACCTGCTACTGTGGCAAGGCTTACTGCCAGCGCCAATGCTGAATAACGCAAATACATAGATGAACCTTCATTATTTGTAGTAGTTGGTATAGTTAGTTTAAATAAAAAGCGCCAGCAAATCATTCAGGTAACGTGCACCTTTGGGGCTGATTTGCCAGTGCAATTCTGTGCTGTTAATTAACCCCAGTTGCTCTGCTTTGGCAAGCGCATCTGTCACAGATGTGATGGGCAAACCGGTATAAGCGCTGAAATCCTGTTTAGGACAAGCCTCGAGTAAACGAAAGCGGTTCATAAAAAACTCAAAGGCTCTGTCTTCTGGAGCCACTTCACTAGTTTCGTCCAGATAACCTTTGCTGATATCCATATAGCCTTTGGGGTGTTTAATTTTGACCGGCCTTATAATTTGGCCAGTTTCTGGCACAGTAATTTTGCCATGAGCGCCACAGCCAATACCTAAATAGTCACCATAACGCCAGTAGTTCAGGTTATGCCTGCACTGCAGGCCTGGCTGACTATAAGCGGATATCTCGTATTGACTGTAACCATGTTGTTGTAGCAACTGATGGCCCTGCTCCTGAATATCCCACAAGGCTTCGTCTTCCGGCAGCACAGGCGGGCGTGAGGCAAAAGCGGTATTAGGTTCAATGGTCAGCTGATACCAGGATAAATGTGGTGGTTTTAGATCAATAGCTTGCTGTAAATCCGCCAAAGCGCCTGCGACATCCTGATTCGGCAGGCCATGCATTAAATCCAGATTAAAGCTTTTAAGCGGCAAAGTTGCGGCAAGCTGAGCAGCTTTTATTGCTTCATCGCAATCATGAATACGGCCTAAGGCTTTGAGTTGCTCGGTTTGAAAACTCTGTACGCCTATAGAAAAACGGCTGACACCAGCGGCGACATAAGCGGCAAAACGAGCGGCTTCGACAGTACCTGGGTTAGCCTCCATCGTCACTTCGCAGTCGTCTGTCAGCTGAAGCTCGGTACGCACCCCATCCAAAATAGCCTGAATGCCTTCACCGCTAAAGGTACTGGGGGTGCCGCCGCCAATAAAAATCGAGCTGATGGCGCGACCTTGCACATAGCCCAAGTCCTGGCGTAAATCGGCCAATAAATGGCTGACATATTCCTGCTCAGGTATACCTTGTTTCACCGCATGCGAGTTAAAGTCGCAATAAGGGCATTTTTGAATGCACCAGGGAATATGAATATACAACGCCAGCGGCGGCAGTTGCAGCGCTAAAGGCGATACCGACATAGCAGTCATCAGGCCTGGTCGCCTTTTAATGGTTCACCTTTTAATAAGGACACCAATAAACGTAAAGCTTTGCCTCTGTGACTTAATTGCTTTTTCTGCTCTGAGGTTAATTCTGCGGCCGTGCCTTGGGTATCGTTCGGAAGAAAAATAGGGTCATAACCAAAACCACCGGAGCCTGCCGCTTCAAAGGCAATTTGACCATGCCAGATACCATGGGCTATCACTGGCACTGGGTCGTCCGCATGGCGGACAAAAGCCAATACACAGTGAAACTGAGCTGCACGTTCGCCTTCTGGCACATCTATTAAATCAGCCAGTAACTGCTGCAGGTTTTTTAAATCATTGCCGTGCTCACCGGCATAACGGGCCGAGTAAATGCCAGGTGCGCCGCCTAAAGCGTCTACAGCTAAACCTGAATCGTCGGCAATAGCAGGTAAACCCGTTAAACGACTGGCATGACGGGCTTTAATCAGCGCGTTTTCAATAAAACTTAAGCCATCTTCAATCGCATCTGGCACCTGAAAATCGGATTGCGGCAACACTTGCCAGTCAAAAGGGGCGAGCAGGGCAGATAACTCGGCTAATTTGCCTTTATTGCCAGTGGCTAATACAAGTTTTTGCATAAGGAAACCTTTGAAACGAAAAAGGCTCAGGGATACTGAGCCGTAACAAGAGGATTAATCTATGTAGAAGACCTGAGAAAACTCCAACTTCTGGTTTTCCGTGCCTTGCCAGATATCCAGTTTAAAGTTCAGATGTTTTTGGTCATGCACCGGCACTTGTGCCAGATAATAAATCGCATCCCCTTCTTTGACTTCACGAAACTCAAGTTCAATCTGCTTTTGAGTCAAATCTGTCGCTGTGCCGGAAATACGCACTTGTTGGGCTTTTTGGTCGGTGCTATTGAGTACAGAGATATTCAGCACAGCCTGATATTTGCTGCGCTGTAGCTGGTAACTTTGGGCGATTTTAGCGTCAATCATAGTGCTGTCAAAGGCAATATAATGCACATCCCAGGGCCCCAGAACTTTCTTTTGTTCGGCGTGAACCGGACTTAAAAACAGGCCCAGAACCAGGCTTGCAGCAAGCAGATAGATTTTCATCAGGACTCCAGATAAATTTGTAAGGCGTCAGGCACAGTGCAAGGCGCGACAATACGCCATTTTTTCTGTCGGCTCAGTTCGCCTTTTTCCAGCAGCACCTGACGTTTAGCCACGTCAAAGCTTGATGCCAGAAATTGTTGTAAATGGGCATTGGCTTTGCCATCCACAGGAGGGGCTTTAATCGCCACTTTGATCGCATCGCCATGCAAGCCTAAAAACTGGTCCCGGCTGGCACCTGGCTGCACATGCAATTGCAGCAAAATATCGCCATTGGTCAGCCGGGTTAACATTTAGAAACCACGTAACATATTGCTTAATAAAATCTGGATAAACTGAATGCCCAAAAGCACTACCAGTAAAGATAAATCCAGACCACCCATAGCCGGGATCACTCTGCGCACCGGGCGTAACAATGGCTCTGTCAACTGATGCATCACCAGCTCCACAGGATTACGGCCCTGACTGAACCAGCTCAGTAATGCCCTAATCACTAAAATCCAGAAGGCCAATTGCAGCGCTTCGGTGATCAGCAAAACCAGCGCACTCAATGGCAAGTAGACATAGAGCACCTGACCTAACTGCAACATTTGTACTATCGCCACATGCAGCACACAAATGGCAAAGGCAAAAATCCAACTCGCTGTATCCACAGGGCCCAGACTGGGCAGGAAACGGCGCAGCGGGATGATCACCGGATTGGTGGCTTTGACAATAAACTGGCTAAACGGGTTATAAAAATCGGCTTTAGCACTTTGCAGCCAAATGCGCAGTATCACCACCATCAGATAGAGTTTAATCAGGCTGCTTATCAGAAAAAAGAACGCTTCGGTCATTATGGATCCTTAAAGAGTATTTGCCATTTCTTCAGCTCGGCGTATTGCTGCATACATGGCGTCTTTGACCATGCTTTCAAGCTTATGCTGTTTAAAAGTTTCAATGGCTTCGTGTGTAGTGCCGCCTTTAGAGGTGACTTGCGCACGTAACGCTTCGAAACTAAGTTCGGACTGATTCGCCATAGTAGCAGCGCCTAACGCAGTTTGGGCCACCATAGCTTTGGCTTGTGCCTCATCAAAGCCGAGCTCCAGCGCCACTTGTTGCATCGCCTGCATAAAATAGAAAAAGTAGGCTGGTGCGCTGCCTGTCACGGCAATAATAGCGTTGATATCCTGTTCTTTTTCCAGCCAGACTGTTTTACCTGTACCCGCAAACAGCTTTTCAGCAAAAGATTGCTCGTACACTGAGCAGCGGCTTGGGAATAAACCTGTCACACCTAAGCCCACCAAAGCAGGAGTATTCGGCATAGCGCGGATAATACGCACCTGGCCCAGCAACTGCTCAAAACGCTCGACAGAAATACCTGCTGCGACAGAGATAAACAGCTTTTCCTGAGACTCTGGCGCTTGTTCTATGATCTGCTGACAAACTTCAGCCATCATTTGAGGCTTTACCGCCAGCACTATGACATCGGCTTTAGTCACAGCTTCCATATTGTCTGTGGTGGTTTCAATCTTGTACTGGCTTTTTAAGGCCTTTAGTTTTTCGGCATTACGATTGGCAGCAATAATATTTTCAGCAGGATAACCCTGCTTTATCATGCCGCCGATAATGCATTGCGCCATATTGCCTGCGCCTATAAATGCGACCGTGTTATCAATCATGCGTCTGTTTTTCCCGGGCTCCAAAAATGGCCGTGCCTAATCTTATCATAGTAGAACCAAAGCGCAGAGCCTCTTGCCAGTCATCTGACATGCCCATGGAGAGTTCTTTCGCATCAGGATGTTGCTGTTGCAATTGCAGTGACAGCTTTTGCATCTGCTCGAAGGCTTGTGCGCCTTTGCCAGGCTCTGGAATAGCCATTAAACCTTTGAGTTGAAGCTGCGGTAATTGTGCGACAGCGTCAGCCAGCTGCAACAATTCGTCGGGCTTTATGCCGGATTTGGATTCTTCGCCGCTGATATTCACTTGCAATAGCACCTGCAGCGGCGCTTTATCCAAGGGACGCTGCGCTGATAAACGTTCGGCAATTTTTAAACGTTCAACACTGTGCACCCAGTCCGCGTATTGGGCTATGTCTTTGGTTTTATTTGACTGAATAGGACCAATAAAATGCCACTCTATACCATCAAGCTGCTGTAACTCTGTCGCTTTACTCACCAGTTCCTGTACATAATTTTCGCCGAAGGCGCGTTGTCCTGCCTGGTAGGCTTGTGCCACAGAGGCAGCAGCTTTGGTTTTACTGACCGCAATCAGGCGGCTTTGTTGGTTTAATTGCTGTTTTGTCTGAAATTCTGTGATGGCGTTGTAGGCTGAATTCAACGCTTCTGCTATGTTGTTTGTCATATCAACTCTGTTCTTCGCCTTTGCTTTGGAGTGCTTTTCATCATGGATATTACCGAATTACTCGCCTTTAGTGTGCAACATAAAGCCTCGGACTTGCATTTATCCGCTGGAGTACCGCCACTGATCCGGGTCGATGGTGATGTACGACGGTTAAATATACCTGCTTTGGATCATAAAGCCGTGCACGCTTTGGTGTACGACATTATGAATGACCGTCAGCGTAAAGAGTACGAAGAAAAGCTCGAATCCGATTTTTCTTTTGAAGTTCCGGGCTTAGCCCGTTTTCGTGTCAACGCTTTTGTGCAAAACCGCGGCGCTGCGGCTGTGTTTCGTACTATCCCAAGTGACGTATTAAGCCTTGAAGATTTACATGCTCCGGAGGTATTTCGCAGTATTTCCGATAACCCTCGTGGGCTGGTGCTGGTCACAGGCCCGACAGGCTCGGGTAAATCGACCACGCTGGCGGCTATGATTGACTACATCAATACCACTAAAAACCACCATATTTTGACCATCGAAGATCCGATTGAATTTGTACACCAGAATAAACTCAGTTTAATTAACCAGCGTGAAGTGCACAGGGATACCCATAGTTTCAGTAATGCGTTGCGCTCCGCGCTGCGTGAAGACCCGGATGTGATTTTGGTGGGCGAATTACGGGATCTGGAAACTATTCGTCTGGCGATGACTGCCGCTGAAACAGGCCATTTGGTGTTTGGTACTTTGCACACTACCTCAGCACCCAAAACCATAGACAGGATTATCGACGTCTTTCCTGGTGATGAAAAATCCATGGTGCGCTCTATGTTGTCAGAATCTTTAAGAGCGGTCATTTCCCAGTCTCTGCTGAAGAAAAATGGCGGTGGCAGGGTGGCTGCGCACGAAATTATGCTAGGGATCCCTGCGATTCGTAACCTCATTCGCGAAGACAAAATTGCGCAGATGTATTCAGTGATCCAGACAGGGGCCGCTCATGGCATGCAAACCATGGATCAATGTTTGATTAATCTGGTCAACCGCGGCGTGATCAGTCAAAAAGATGCCTTGGCCAAAGCGCAGGATAAAAATTCCTTTAATAGCATGGGGACTATGAGCGGCATGGGGCGGATGGGGTGACAGCGATGGGCTTAATTGACTATTTACATAAAATGGTAGCTGCTGGTGCTTCGGATTTATTTATCACTGCAGGACTTGCTGCTTCAGCCAAAATTAATGGCGAGATGCTGCCTATCGCTGACCAGGTGCTGAACTCAGAGCAGTCACTTGCACTGGTGCTCTCCGCGATGACGCCAAAACAACAAGCCCAATTTCAGCAAGAAAAAGAATGTAACTTTGCTATCGCCAATGAAGCGGGTCGTTTTCGTATTTCCGCCTTTTGGCAGCGGGATCAGGCTGGCATGGTGGTGCGTCGTATCATCACCACTATTCCAAAAGCGGAGGATTTAGGTCTGCCACCTGTATTAAAAGAAATTATTATGTCCAAACGTGGGCTGGTACTTTTTGTCGGTGGTACAGGTGCTGGTAAATCTACCTCTTTAGCTGCTTTGCTGGGGTATAGGAATCAGAATGCCCGGGGTCATATTTTAACTATCGAAGATCCTATTGAATTTGTGCACGATCACCAAAAAAGTCTGGTGACGCAGCGTGAAGTAGGCATAGATACAGAATCTTTTGAAGCGGCGCTGAAAAGCTCGTTACGCCAGGCGCCTGATGTGATACTGATAGGTGAAATTCGTAGTCAGGACACCATGGAATACGCCTTGTCTTTTGCTGAAACCGGTCATTTATGTATCGCGACTTTACACGCGAACAACGCCAATCAAGCGATAGACCGCATTATGCATTTAGTGCCTAAAGAAAAACACGGCAAGCTGCTGTTTGATTTATCGTTGAATTTACGCGCCATAGTAGCGCAACAACTGGTACCTACTGTCGATGGTAAAAAACGAGTAGCCGCTATCGAAGTGCTACTCAATTCGCCACTGATTGCTGATTTAATCAAACGCGGTGAGATAGGCGAAATCAAAGCTGTGATGAGTAAATCGAGAGAACTGGGTATGCAAACCTTTGATCAGGCGCTGTACGATTTGTACAAAGCAGGCCAAATCAGCCACGCCGATGCGCTGCATTATGCCGATTCACCCAACGATTTACGCTTGATGATGAAACTGCAGGAAGGTAGCTCTGGAGCTGGCTTATTGTCTGGTGTGACAGTGGCGGGTTTGACGGATAATGATTAATTGAGTGGCTAGCAAAAGGCGCAAAGATTTGAGCTCTGCGCCTTGCCATCATAGAGCTATTGTTGGTGGTAAAGTACCGAGTTCAACTGGGGCTTGTTCAGAGACAAAACTAAAACGCGGTACCAGTTCGCCAGCCACTTCAACATTGCTGATAAACATCTCCAAAGGCCGCACCCACAAACCAAAGTCACCGTATAAAGCGCGGTAGAGGACCAGTTCTTCATCGGTTTCGCTGTGACGCACCACAGACAGCACCTGATACAAAGGCCCTTTGTAATGACGGTAGAAGCCGGTTTTAATCGCCATAAGCGCCGCCATTTTCAAACCAGCTTTCTAAAATCAGTTTGGCTGACAAGCTATCCACCAGTTCTTTGCTTAGTTTTTTAAAACCACCTTCAGCAAAAAGCTGTGAACGGGCATCGACCGTCGTTAGACGCTCGTCCTGAGTTTTGACTTGCAGGCCATAACGGCCATGCAGGCGATTCACAAACTTATGTACCCGAGCCGTGAAGGGCTGTTCTGTGCCGTCCATATTCAAGGGTAAACCTACCACTAAAAGTTGAGGTTGCCATTCTTTAATTAAAGCTTCGATGAGATCCCAGTTTGGGATACCATCCTGAGCTTTTAAGGCTTTGAGCATAGTGGCTGTGCCTGTCATGCTTTGACCTACGGCCACACCTATACTTTTTAAACCGTAGTCAAAAGCTAATACCGTTACACTGCTCATCAGGCGTGACCTGCTTCTGGGCTGAGTTGCCAGACTTCAATACCCATGGCATGAGCTGCGCCTTGCCATTTTTCGGCATGGCTCATTTCAAAAATGATGTTGTTGTCGGCCGGGATCATCAGCCAGCTGTTTTCAGCCATTTCTTTTTCCAGTTGCCCAGCGCTCCAGCCGGCATAGCCCAAAGCCAGAATAAACTTTTCTGGCGCATCTTCTGTCGTGAGTTTCTCTAAAATATCCCGTGAGGTCGTAACCATCAGGTCGTTGTTTAACCTCATACTACTGGTGTAGCCTTCTTTGGGAGTATGCAACACAAAACCTCTGTCACTTTGCACCGGACCACCAGCACAGACATGAGCTTTGGCCGCAGCGCTTTCTGTATCATGTTCAATCTGCAACTGACTCAATAGTTCTGTGACTTTGACGGGCATAGGATGATTGATAACGATACCCATAGCCCCTTCAGCATTGTGCTCACAAATGTAAGTTACACTGCGTTTAAACATCGGGTCATCAAGACCTGGCATCGCAATCAATAAATGATTCTGAAAATTGTCCATAGTACCGCCTTAGGACTGTTGCTGCTTCTGCTTTAACAGTAGTTCAATCTGGTCAAATAACATGCCTGTGATGCTGACCGGAAAAGCTGCTTCAATTTCTCTGATGCAGGTTGGGCTGGTGACATTAATTTCAGTCAGTCGGTCACCAATAATATCAAGACCAACAAAAATCAGACCTTTGGCCTTTAACGTAGGACCTACGGCACGAGCTATAGCCCAGTCAGTTTCGCTTAAAGGGCGGGCTTCACCACGACCACCGGCGGCTAAATTACCGCGGGTTTCACCGCTAGCCGGAATTCGCGCTAAACAATAGGGTACAGGTTCGCCGTTGACGACCAGTACACGTTTATCTCCGTCTTTAATTTCCGGGATAAAGCGCTGCGCCATGGCATAACGACTGCCGTGTTCTGTCAGAGTTTCAATAATAACACTGACGTTGGCATCCTCTGGTTTTAAGCGGAAAATGGAGGCGCCGCCCATGCCATCCAGCGGTTTTAAGATCACGTCCTGTTCTTGCTGGTAAAAGGCTTTTAAGCGAGCCGCATCGCGGGTGACCAGAGTTTTTGGCGTATGCTGTGCAAACCAGCTGGTGTAGAGCTTTTCGTTGGCATCACGCAAACTTTGTGGTTTGTTGACAATCAAGGTGCCTTCGTCTTCAGCTCTTTCCAGAATATAAGTAGCGTAGATAAACTCAGTATCAAAAGGTGGGTCTTTACGCATCAGGATCACGTCTAAATCGGACAGAGCTATATCCTGAGTGCCACCAAAGTCATACCAATGTTCACCGTTCTGCTGAACGGACAATAAACGGGTGCGGGCTCGGGCCTGACCTTCGATTAAATACAGGTCATTCATTTCCATGTAATGCAGCTGATAACCCCGTGACTGAGCCTGTAATAACATGGCAAAACTGGAGTCTTTTTTGATATTGATGTCCGCGATCGGATCCATCACTATGCCTAATTTAATCATCTTTACTCCTGTTTGTGATTGGCTCAGGCCAGATCACCAAATTGTAACTGTAATGCACTAATGGCTGTTAAAGCTGCAGTTTCTGTACGTAGCACTCGCGGCCCTAACCGAACCGCCATAAAACCTGCGTCTTTGGTTTGGGCTACTTCGGCATCGGTAAAACCGCCTTCAGGGCCTATCACTAAACGAATAGCTTGACTGCCAGCAATGGTCTTAATGGAGTCTGAAGTCCATGGATCCAAGGTCAGCTTCAAATCTTTTGTCTCTTGTGCCAGCCATTTGGTCAGTTGAATTGCCGTATGAACCAGGGGCACCACACTACGTCCGGATTGCTCGCAGGCTGCTATCGCTATTTTTTGCCACTGCTCTGTACGTTTAGCCAAACGCTCAGCATCCAATTTAACCCCACAACGTTCGGTAAACAGCGGAGTGATTTCAGTCACGCCAAGCTCCACTGCTTTTTGAATGACAAAATCCATGCGGTCACCACGGGAAATGCCCTGACCTAAATGCAGTTTAAGCGGAGACTCTACCGGATTATCGGTGGAGCTAATGGCTTTGACCAGCAGCTGTTTTTTTTCAACGGCAGTGATCAGAGCCTGATAATTCTGGCCGTCTCCATTAAATAAGCACAACTCGTCACCTGCCTGCATCCGTAATACACGGCCTATATGATTGGCACCGTCTTCGGCAAGGGCAAATTCCTGCTGTAGCGGGATACTGCCAGCTTGGTAAATTCTGGGAATACGCATAACTATAGCTTCTTAAGCGTTTGAGAAAGTGTGTATGGTAACAGGCAAAAGCGGGGCTGGGTATGGCTGGTGACGCAACAATCTGCTTCACCAGCCATTAAAAACGCTGGTTTAAGGGGCTGGGTAGACGTAACTGGCACCAATACCTAAAGGTAAACCCAACATCCAGTACAAAATCAGAAAGCTGGTCCAGCACAGCAGCAACGCCACTGAATAAGGCAACATCAGCGCCACTAAAGTACCAATACCTGTAGATTTCACATATTTCTGGCAAAACACCACGATCAATGGGAAGTACGGCATTAAAGGCGTAATGATGTTGGTGGACGAGTCACCGACACGGTAGGCCGCCTGGGTTAAATCCGGTGAAACACCCAGCTGCATCAACATTGGCACTAATACAGCTCCAATCAGCGCCCATTTAGCAGAAGCTGAACCTATCAGTAAATTCACAGTTGCGGTTAGCAGCACTAAACCTATCAGGTTTACCGCCATAGGGAATGCCATTTCCTGCAAATAGTTCGCGCCTTTAATTGCCAGTAAAGCACCTAAGTTGGATTGACCAAAAGCGAAAATAAATTGAGCACAGAAAAATGCCATGACGATGTAGTAACCCATACCGCTCATGGCTTTGGTCATACCTTGCACTACATCTTTATGCGTTTTTACTTTGCCTGAAACATAACCGTAGACTATGCCGGGGAGCAGGAAAAATACAAAAATAAGTCCGACGATAGACTGCATCAGCGGCGCTGAGGCTGAGGTGAGTTCACCTGTACTGGCTCGCCAGGCTGAGTTTTCAGGCCAAACTACAGCTACTAAAGCAGCGGCAGCGATCAGCATAGAGAGCAAAGCATAACGTAAGCCTTTGCGCTCGTTATCGTTTAATGCTTCCATCGAAGGGAGTTGCTCCGGGTCACCATCCACTTTGGTTTGCTGCAGGCGTGGTTCGACAAATTTATCGGTCAGCACCCAACCTACAATCACAATCAGCAGCACTGAGGCTGTGGTGAAGTAATAGTTATTTAGTGGGTTAATCACCAGGCTAGCGGCGGCAGGATCGGCCGATAAACGGGCTGAGGCTTGAGTTAAACCGGCCAACAAAGGGTCTAAACTGGACGGTACAAATAAAGTGGCGGCAAAACCACCAGAGACACCGGCAAAAGCTGCGGCGATACCCGCTAAAGGATGACGGCCGGCAGCATAAAAAATCACGGCACCCAGTGGGATAACTAAGACGTAACCCGCATCTACAGCTACATGACTTAAAACGCCTACAGCAATAAGAACTGGTGTCAGCAGACGTTTTGACGTGACCGCTAAGATACTGCGAAGGCCAGCGTTGATAAAACCTGTGTACTCAGCGACCCCTAAACCTAACATAGCAACCAGCACTACACCTAAAGGCGGGAAGTTGACAAAAGTGCTCACCATTTTCGCCATAAAATCAGCAAAAGCCGCACCCTCCAACAGATTTTTTACCTGAAAAGGCTGGCCTGTCCGTGGGTCTATATCTGTGAAGGTCACACCTGACAAAGCCCAGGATAAGCCCCAGACAAAAAACATCAGTAAAGCAAATAAGATGGCAGGGTCGGGCAGTTTATTACCAATTCGCTCTATGGCATTAAGGCTGCGATTGAGCCAGGAAGTTTTTACGGCACTAGACGTCATGGATACTCCGTGTGGTTGTTTTAGTCATCTGCTGTGACTGTTTTTTATAGTTTTTACCTTATCTTGCTTTGACAAAACCGTAAATAGCCAAAAGGAGAGCAACGCTCTCCTTTTCGGTTTTTCTATAAGCTAAAACAAAAACTTAGATTTTTGCTTCAGAGCGCAGTATTTCTGCTTTGTCGGTGTTTTCCCATGGGAATTCGTTACGACCGAAGTGACCGTAGGCTGCTGTTGCGCGGTAAATCGGGCGCTCTAACTGCAACATCTGGATCAGGCCATAAGGACGTAAGTCGAAGTGACGACGGATCAGCGCTATCAGTTGATCTTCGCTTAATTTACTGGTGCCAAAAGTTTCAACACTGATAGACGTAGGTTCAGCCACGCCTATAGCATAAGACACCTGAATCTCACAACGCTCAGCTAAACCAGCCGCTACAATGTTTTTTGCCACATAACGAGCGGCATAAGCAGCAGAGCGGTCCACTTTTGAAGGGTCTTTACCAGAGAAAGCACCACCACCGTGACGCGCCATACCACCGTAACTATCGACGATGATTTTGCGGCCTGTTAAACCGCAATCACCCATAGGACCGCCAATCACAAAACGACCTGTTGGGTTAATAAAGAACTTGGTTTTATTGCTCAACCATTCTGTTGGTAACACTGGTTTGATAATGTGTTCCATCACAGCTTCACGTAAGTCTGCTGTAGAAATGGTGTCGCAGTGCTGAGTCGATAAAACGACAGCATCTATGCCCACTGGCTTGCCATTTTCGTAGACAAAGCTCAGCTGAGACTTGGCATCAGGACGCAACCAGCTCAATGTACCGTCTTTACGTACTTTAGCTTGCTGCTGCACTAAACGGTGAGAGTAAGTGATAGGAGCTGGCATTAATACGTCAGTTTCGTTGCTGGCATAACCAAACATTAACCCCTGATCGCCCGCACCTTGTTCACTTGGATCTTTTTTATCTACGCCCTGATTGATATCTGGCGACTGCTTACCAATAGCGCTTAATACTGCACAGGAATTAGCATCAAAACCCATATCGGAATGTACGTAACCAATATCACGGATCGTGTTGCGAGTGAGTTCTTCGATATCGACCCAGGCTGAGGTAGTAATTTCGCCACCTACTAACACCATGCCTGTTTTTACGAAGGTTTCGCACGCAACACGGGCTTTTGGATCTTGTTCTAAAATTGCATCCAACACTGCATCAGAGATCTGATCAGCGATTTTATCCGGATGTCCTTCAGAAACAGATTCAGAGGTAAAAATGTGTTGTGCCATTTACGTATTCCACATGTTGGTTGTTATCGCGCCTGGGCGCTGTAATTTGGGGCGGCTATTTTAGTGAAAGGCGAAGGTCATTGCCAGAACTTTCTGCCGCCCGGACGTCTTTAATGCTAAAGCTTGTTAATGTATCGTCCAAAGGTCTGAAAACTTTGCTTTGCCGTGGATTAAAATTTGCGATTTGGTCGACGCTCTGTGAAAATAAGCCCAACTTTGCCGTATCCATGTAAAAACAGTGTTCACCCGCTTAGCCGCCAATCGAATAAAGACAAAAAGAGCAGAGCAAGAGTACGGGGAACCCCATCCCTTGGATCAAAGTCATATAAAGTCAATCAAGCAGGAGAGAAGATGCCATCTCGTAAACAACTCGCTAATGCCATTCGTGCATTGAGTATGGATGCAGTGCAAAAAGCGAAATCAGGTCACCCGGGCGCCCCTATGGGCATGGCAGACATTGCTGAAGTATTGTGGCGCGATTATCTGATTCACAATCCACAAGACCCAAGCTGGGCCAATCGTGACCGCTTTGTGTTGTCTAATGGCCATGGTTCTATGCTGTTGTATTCTCTGTTGCATCTCTCTGGCTATGATTTAGGCATTGAAGATTTAAAGCAATTCCGTCAATTACACTCCCGTACTCCTGGTCACCCTGAATATGGTTACGCACCAGGTGTTGAAACCACAACCGGACCTTTAGGGCAGGGCATTACCAATGCTGTAGGCATGGCGATTGCTGAAAAAGCCTTAGCGGCTCAGTTTAATAAGCCTGGCCACGATGTGGTTGATCACTACACCTACGCCTTTTTAGGTGATGGCTGCTTGATGGAGGGGGTATCGCACGAAGCCTGTTCACTGGCCGGTACTTTAGGTTTAGGTAAACTGATTGCGTTTTGGGATGACAACGGTATTTCTATCGATGGTCATGTTGAAGGCTGGTTCACTGACAATACACCTGCGCGCTTTGAAGCTTACGGCTGGCATGTGATTGCAGGTGTCGATGGTCACGACTCTTCTGCTATTGCTGCTGCCATTGAACAAGGCAAGTCTGTTACAGACAAACCTACTTTAATTTGCTGCAAAACCATTATCGGTTATGGTTCACCGAATAAATCGGGTTCACACGACTGCCACGGCGCGCCTTTAGGTGATGCTGAAATTGCGGCTGCGCGTGAATATTTAGGCTGGGAGCATGCTCCTTTTGTCATTCCACAAGATATCTATCAAGAGTGGGATGGCAAAACCAAAGGTGCATCGGCTCAGCAAAGCTGGAATGAAAAATTTGCGGCTTATGCCAAAGCTTACCCTGAACTGGCGGCTGAATTTAAACGCCGTATGGCCGGTGATTTACCCGCAGACTGGGCAGAAAAATCAGCAGCTTACATTCAACATTTGCAGGATAACCCTCAATCTATCGCCACCCGTAAAGCTTCTCAGAACAGCTTAAATGCTTTTGGTCCTTTGTTGCCTGAGTTATTAGGTGGTTCAGCTGACCTGGCAGGCTCGAACCTGACGATTTGGTCTGGTTCTAAAGGCGTGACTGCAGAAGATGCCAGCGGTAACTACCTGTATTACGGTGTGCGCGAGTTTGGTATGTCTGCGATGATGAACGGTATAGCCCTACACGGTGGTTTTATCCCGTACGGCGCGACTTTCCTGATGTTTATGGAATACGCCCGCAACGCAGTGCGTATGGCCGCTTTGATGAAACAGCGGGTTATTTTCGTTTACACCCACGATTCTATTGGTTTAGGTGAAGATGGCCCAACGCATCAACCTGTTGAGCAACTCGCTTCGCTGCGTGTGACACCAAACCTGATGAACTGGCGTCCTTGTGATGCAGTGGAATCTGCTGTGGCATGGCAGGCCGCTATTGAACGCACCGAAGGCCCTAGTACATTAATTTTCACCCGTCAGAATTTGGTGCAACAGCCTCGTACAGCGCAGCAACTGGCTGATGTGCGTAAAGGCGGTTATGTATTGTTAGATTCTGTTGGTACGCCAGAACTTATTCTGATCGCTACGGGTTCTGAAGTAGAGCTGGCCGTGCAGGCCTGTCATCAGTTAACTGCTGCAGGGCGTAAAGTTCGGGTTGTGTCTGTGCCTTCCACCGATGTATTTGAAGCTCAAAGCGCTGCTTACCGTGAAGCCGTATTGCCAGCCGCAGTGACCAAACGTGTTGCTGTCGAAGCTGGTATTAAAGATAGCTGGTACAAGTATGTTGGTTTGACCGGAAAAATCATTGGTATGGACAGTTTTGGCGAGTCGGCTCCGGCTGAACAGCTGTTTGAACACTTTGGCATTACCACGGCAGCCGTCGTTGCAGCTGCCAACGAGTTATTCGCGTAATAATGAAAGGGGCCTGGTGGCCCCTCTTTTTAATCAGTAAACCTCTGAAGATTGGGTAATAATGACCATTAAAGTGGCAATTAACGGCTTTGGCCGTATCGGTCGGAATATTCTGCGCGCTGTTTACGAGTGTGGTTTAACAGAGCAGGTTCAGGTGGTTGCTATTAATGAATTAGCGGATGCTAAAGGTATCGCTCATTTATTAAAATATGACACCTCGCATGGTCGTTTTGGTTTTCCTGTGGAGTTAAAGAAACAAGGTTTAGTGGTCAATGGCGATGTCATCGCTTTATTCTGCCAGGCCGATCCTGCGCAATTACCCTGGCAAGAATTAGAGGTTGATGTAGTGCTGGAATGCACTGGTGTGTTTCATAGCCGTGCCGATGCACAACTGCATTTAGATGCAGGTGCAAAAAAAGTATTGTTTTCACATCCTGCAGATGCCGATATTGATGCCACAGTCATTTTTGGCATTAACCAGCATTTGCTGACCGATGAGATGACAGTAGTCTCTGCTGGCTCTTGCACCACCAACTGCATTGTGCCGGTCATTCAGGTGTTGGATCAGCACTTTGGTGTGGAGAGCGGCACCATTACCACTATTCACGCCTCTATGAATGATCAGCAGGTTATAGATGCTTATCACACGGATTTACGGCGTACCAGGGCTGCCAGTCAGTCTATTATTCCGGTCGATACTAAGTTAGCCCGCGGTATTGAGCGCATCATGCCGCATTTAGCCGGGCGTTTTGAAGCCATTGCTGTGCGTGTGCCAACAGTGAATGTAACCGCCATGGATTTAAGTGTGACTCTGCATCAGGATGTGGATGTCACTCAAATCAATCAGGTCTTAGAGCGCGCAAGGGCAGGGGCACTGACAGGTATTCTGGATTACACCGAAGAGCCGCTGGTATCAGTTGACTTTAATCATGATGCGCACTCCTGCATTGTCGATGGCTCGCAAACCCGGGTCAGCCATAAACGTTTAGTCAAATGTTTGGTTTGGTGTGACAACGAATGGGGGTTTGCCAACAGAATGCTCGATACAAGCCGCGCAATGATGCGGTTTGTCTGAATTATTATTTAAATAAATACTAAAAAATTACTCAAATCACAGGAGTCTGGTATGTCAGTAATTAAGATGGCCGATATCGATTTAACAGGGAAGCGGGTGTTGATCCGTGAAGATTTAAATGTGCCAGTGAAAAACGGCAAAGTGACTTCAGATGCCCGTTTAAAAGCAGCCATACCTACTATTGAGTTAGCGCTGAAAAAAGGTGGCAAAGTGATGGTATGTTCACACTTAGGTCGCCCTGATGAAGGTGTGTACGCTGAAGAGTTTTCTATGGCGCCTGTGGTGGAGTATTTAAACGCGGCTTTATCTGTGCCTGTGCGTTTAGTCAAAGAGTACCTGGACGGTGTAGAAGTCAATGCCGGTGAAGTGGTGGTCTTTGAAAACGTGCGTTTTAACAAAGGCGAAGGCAAAAACGATGAAAGCTTGTCAAAAAAGCTGGCCGCTTTGTGTGATGTGTTTGTGATGGACGCTTTTGGTACGGCTCACCGTGCTCAGGCCACTACTCATGGTGTTGCGAAGTTTGCACCTGTTGCCTGCGCTGGGCCTTTATTGGCCGCCGAATTAGATGCCTTGGCTGCAGCGTTGAAAAATCCAAAACGTCCATTGGTCGCCATAGTGGGTGGTTCAAAAGTTTCTACGAAGCTGACTGTACTGGAATCCTTGTCCGGTATCGTGGATCAGCTGATTGTGGGTGGTGGCATTGCCAATACTTTTATTGCCGCTCAGGGCTATCAGGTCGGTAAATCTCTGGTTGAGACCGATCTTATTCCTGAAGCGAAACGTTTGATGGCGCAAGCCAAAGCCAATGGTGGCTCTATTCCTGTACCTACCGATGTAGTGACGGGTAAAGCTTTTGCCGAAGATACACCGGCAACCACTAAGTCAGTTGCCGATATCAGTGCCGATGATATGGTGTTTGATATAGGCCCTGACAGCAGTGCTGCACTGGTCGATATTCTGAAAAATGCCGGCACTATTGTCTGGAACGGCCCTGTGGGTGTATTTGAATTTGCATCCTTTGAACAAGGAACTAAAGCGTTGGCTTTAGCGATAGCCGACAGTCAGGCATTTTCTATTGCCGGTGGTGGCGATACCTTAGCTGCTATTGATAAATACGAGTTAGCCGACAAGATTTCCTATATTTCAACCGGTGGCGGTGCATTTCTGGAGTTTCTTGAAGGTAAAACTTTACCAGCAGTGGAAATTTTGGAACAACGAGCCAAAGCCTGACACTAAAGCTGTTAGATTACAATTCACTACAAAAATCTAAAAGAGAACGGCCGCAGGTTCTGTATAACTAAAGATCACCTCAGGTGACAACAGAGCCCGCGTTTTTAAATACAACCCTTACCCTACACAAAGAGAGAGGATCTCATGGCTCTGATTTCAATGCGCCAAATGCTGGACCACGCTGCCGAGTTTGGTTATGCAGTACCAGCTTTTAACGTGAATAACTTAGAACAAATGCGTGCCATTATGCTGGCCGCTGATGCAACGGATAGCCCTGTTATAGTGCAGGCCTCTGCCGGGGCGCGTAAATATGCCGGTGCCCCGTTTCTGCGTCATTTAATTTTGGCAGCAGTGGAAGAATTCCCGCATATACCTGTGGTCATGCATCAGGATCACGGAACCTCAGCGGCGGTATGCCAACAAGCGATTCAGTTAGGCTTCTCATCTGTGATGATGGATGGTTCTTTAGGTACTGATGGCAAAACACCGATGGATTATGACTACAATGCCGATATAACGCGCCGTGTTGTAGATATGGCGCATGCTTGTGGTGTTTCGGTCGAGGGCGAATTAGGTTGTTTAGGCTCGCTTGAAACGGGAGCGGCCGGGGAAGAAGACGGGATTGGCGCAGATTGTATTTTGAGTCATGACCAGATGCTAACGGATCCGGAAGAAGCTGCACAGTTTGTAAAAGCAACGGGTGTAGATGCGCTGGCTATTGCTTGTGGTACTTCACATGGTGCTTATAAGTTCAGTCGTCCACCTACAGGTGACATTCTGGCGATTGATCGCATCAAAGATATTCATGCCCGCATCCCGGATACTCACCTGGTGATGCACGGTTCATCTTCGGTACCTCAAGAGTGGTTAGCTATCATCAACGAATACGGTGGTGCTATCCCTGAAACTTATGGGGTGCCTGTAGAACAAATTCAGGAAGGGATCAAATTTGGCGTGCGTAAGATCAATATAGACACTGACTTACGTTTAGCCTCAACAGGCGCTATTCGTCGCTACATGGCGAAAAACCCTGCCGAATTTGATCCACGTAAGTATTTGCAGGAATCAGTCAAAGCTATGACTGAAATTTGTAAAGATCGTTATCTGGCTTTCGGTACTGCCGGTAATGCATCAAAAATAAAAGCCATTTCTCTTGAGCAAATGGTCAAGCTGTATGAGTCGGGGAAGTTAACACCGAACATTAAATAAGCAAAAATTTTAATGGAATATTAATACGGGAAGGCGCCCGGTTTTGCTTAAGAAAAAATGGGTCTAAACCGTCGTTAAATTGCAACAAAACTGTCATCGTTGACCGTCGTTGTTATATTGACAATACGCCAGTTTGCTGCAATGATGCGGGCGGTTTACCCTTTAACCGGGTTATCTTTTGTTACAAAAAATAACCTTTCAAAAACAGGTTACGTTAATCAGCAATTATTGGTTGGGAACTATGTCTAACAATAACATTCGTAAGAGTCTGGTTGCTTCTGCTCTGTTTGGAGCATTCGCATTGGCCAGCACCTCAGTAGCAGCAGATCCACTGGTAGAACTGCAGAAAGCGGGTCAGCAAAATATCCGCGCTTCAGTTCAATCTCAGGAAAAAATTAACAACATTTTTGACCAAAGTCAGGAATTATTGGCTGAGTACCGTCAATTAGTTGAACAAACTGAAAACTTAAAAGTTTACAACGACCACGTTGCTAAATTGGTTGCCGATCAAAACGCATCTCTGTCTTCTCTTGATAAACAAATTGGTACTATCGAAGGTACTAAGCAAGGTATCGTTCCTCTGATGTATCGTATGGTTGATACCTTAGAAGCCTTTATCAAAGCGGATATGCCTATCGACCTGAACAATCGTTTAGCTCGTATTGAGCGTTTACGTTCAGTGTTAGGTAACTCAGCGGTTAACACTTCTGAAATGTACCGTTTGGTGATCGAAGCTTACCAAGTTGAAAAAGATTTAGGTACAGCTCTGGTGACTTACACAGACAAACTGGCTGTTGATGGCAGCGAAATTACCGTGAACTACGTATACGTAGGTCGCGTTGCCTTACTGGCTCAATCTCTGGATGAAAAACAAGCCTGGATGTTCAACAGAACTACAGGTCAGTGGGAAGCTCTGGGTCAAGAATACCTGGAATCTACCAAGTTAGCGATTCGTGTTGCGGGTAAACAAGCAGCCCCAGAATTGTTAAAACTTCCAGTGTTAGCAGCGGAGTAAGCATAAATGAAGAAAGTTTTTAAAGGTTTAGTAATTGCAGCTGTGGTAACTATGTCTGCAGGCGTATGCTTAACTGCAGCAGCAGATACAGCCAAGCTGGATCAATTATTAGAGCAAGTCAAAAAATCACGTACTGCTGAAGGCAAAATCAATCAGCAACGTGAGCAAGAGTTTTTATCTGACCGTGCTGACAAGCAAGCCCTGTTGAACAGAGCGAAAGCTGAGTTTGCAGCTGAAGAAGCTCGTGGCAAGTCTTTGACTCAACAATTTGCTGATAACGAAGGCAAATTAGCTGCGAAAGAAGCTGAATTAATTGCTGCTCAGGGTACTTTAGGTGAAATGTTCGGTATCGTTCGTGGTGCTGCAACTGAAACCATTGGTTCTATCGCAACTTCTAACATCAGTGCTCAGTACAAAGGCCGTGAAGAACTGCTGAAAAAGCTGGCTGAAGCCAAAGAGATTCCAGAAATCAAAGAACTGGAAGAACTGTGGATTGCTCTGCAAACTGAAATGACTGAGTCTGCCAAAGTAGCTAAGTTTGAAGGCAACGTTGTTGGTTTAGATGGTAACGGTGCTCAGGCTTCTGTGACTCGTATTGGTGCATTCAACCTGATTTCTGACGGTGGTTATTTAGTGTTTAACGCTGACACTCAGGAAATGCAACCTCTGGTTAAACAACCTGAGTCTTACATTGTTGCCGATGCTGAAGCATTCAAAAACGCAGCAGCTGGTACTTTGATGCCTGTTTATGTTGACCCAACTGGTGGTAACTTGCTGCGTCTGAAAACTCAGGAAGCTACTTTAGAAGAACAGTTCCACCAGGGTGGTACTCCAGGTTATGTAATCACTGCGTTATTGATCATTGGTCTGTTAATTAGTGCTATTCGTTATGTAGCTCTGACTTCTGCAGCATCAAAAATCAATGCTCAGCTGAAAAACTTAGCTAACCCAAGTGCCAATAACCCGTTAGGTCGTATCCTGAAAGTTTACCACGACAATAAATCTGTTGACGTTGAAAACTTAGAGCTGAAACTGGACGAAGCCATTATGCGTGAAACTCCGGACATCGAAAAAGGTATCGGTATCCTGAAGTTAATCGCTGCTGTTGGTCCTTTATTAGGTCTGTTAGGTACAGTTATCGGTATGATCGGTGCGTTCCAGGTTATTACCTTACACGGTACTGGTGACCCGAAAATTATGGCTGGCCAGATTTCAATGGCGTTAGTAACAACTGTTCAAGGTCTGTTATGTGCTCTGCCATTACTGTTTATCCACTCTATGTTACAAACGAAGTCTAACTCAATTCTGCACATCCTGGATGAGCAAAGCGCTGGTATCATCGCTGCTCATGCGGAGAAGGAGAAAGCGTAATGCATAGCCTGATAGAGCTTTGGGAATCTGTCAGGGATTTTATCGCTACCGGCGGCGATGTTCTTTATGTTGTCGCCTTCGTGCTCTTCATCATGTGGGTATTGATCATAGAGCGCTTCTGGTTTATCAGTCGGGAATATCCAGCTCTGCGTAATAGAATTATTACAGACTGGAATGCCCGGGTTGATACAACCTCTTGGTATGCGCATAAAATTCGTGATGCGTGGGTGTCTGAGGCATCTACCAAACTGAACGAGCGGATCAATGTAATCAAAACTTTGGTTGCTGTATGTCCGATGGTCGGTTTGTTAGGTACTGTGACTGGTATGATCGCCGTTTTCGAAATTATGGCGGTGCAAGGTACTGGTAACCCAAGACTGATGGCAGCTGGTATTTCAATGGCAACAATCCCAACTATGGCTGGTATGGTTGCGTGTTTATCAGGTGTATTTGTAACGTCCAAATTGGAAGGTAAGGTAAAGTCAGCGGTTCATGAGTTAGCTGACAACATGCCTCATCATTGATAGAGAGTAATTTATGGCACGTAAAATTAGACGTGAAGCCGAAGAGGCAGCAATCGATTTAACGCCAATGTTGGACGTTGTATTTATCATGCTGATCTTCTTTATCGTGACGACCTCGTTCGTTAAAGAAGCTGGTATTGATGTAAACCGTCCTAAAGCGGCGAAAGCTCAATCTAAGCCGTCAGCCACTATCTTTATTGCAATCCGTGCAAACGGTGAGATTTGGATGGATAAACGTGCTGTAGACGTTGAGCGTGTTGGTGCAACAGTTGAAAAGCTGTTAGCTGAATCGCCAACAGATACAGTAATCATCCAAGCAGATAAAGAAGCTAAGCATGGTGTTGTGGTTTCAGTAATGGACCAAATCAAGCTGGCTGGTATCGATAAGATTTCGATCGCTGCGGAGAACAAGTAATATGGTAAGGTTATTACTATCACTGGTAGTTGGTGCGGTAATAACGTTTTTCCTGTATGTGTTGATGGCATTCCTTATAGGTGGGGATGATACGTTCACCAATGCTAAAAAGGAACAAATCGTTATTGAAATTAACTCGACGCCGCCTGAGTCTAAAGCTCAGACTCGTGTTCGGGTGCCGCCACCACCACCACCACCGCCGCCAGAGCCTCCGAAGGCTCCGGTTGCTGAACCAGAATCAACCGACACTGGTGGTTCTATAGGTTTTAACCTGCCGTCAGTAGACGTAGGTGGTGCCAGTACAGGATTAGGCGATCCGTCTTCAGCAATGATGCGTGATGGCGATGCGACTCCAATAGTACGTATTGAACCAAAATACCCGGTACAGGCTGCTCGTGATGGCTTGCAGGGTTGGGTAAAAATGCGTTTCACTATTCTGGAAGATGGCAGCGTTGGTGACGTGACAGTTGTGGAAGCAGAACCTAAACGTGTATTTGACCGTGAAGCGATTCGTGCACTGAAACGCTGGAAATATTCACCAAAAGTGGTCGATGGTAAAGCAGTTCAGCAACCAGGTATTATGGTTCAACTGGACTTCTCACTAGACCAGTCTGGAGGTTAACACTATGAAGAAAATAAGTAATCTTACTTCAGCGTTGATCGTATTAGCCAGTTTTGGTGTAACAACTCTGGGCTCTTATGCTGTAGCAGC
The DNA here is from genome assembly GCF_001275035.1 of Rheinheimera sp. KL1. Lineage (NCBI taxonomy): Bacteria > Pseudomonadati > Pseudomonadota > Gammaproteobacteria > Chromatiales > Chromatiaceae > Rheinheimera > Rheinheimera sp. KL1. The sequence goes on along the minus strand of NZ_LAMX01000020.1, from coordinate 42,744 downwards.
TCCGGATCCTGCAAAAATTGAAGCGCGGAAAAACCGCAAATCAAGCGCTGTAGGTGAGAAAGTTGGTAAAGCTATCGCAAAAGCTTATGAACTATACGGTGCAGAGAAGTTAAACGAAGCTATCGCAGCCTTGCAAGGTGTGGAGTCAAGCAACGAGTTTGACATGGCGTACTTAAATCGTTTTTTAGGCAACATGTGGGCCGCGAAAGACGAGAAAAAAGCCATAGGCTACTTACGCAAAGCAATAGCGCCTGATGTATTAAGTTTTACAGATCAGGCTGCTGCTTATCGCTTGTTAGCTGACTTGCTGTTAAGCGACAAGCAATACAATGAAGCGATCAAAACCTATAACCAGTGGTTAGATTTCACTGGTGAAAAGGATGGGAACGTTTATCTGCGTATTGCCAGTGCTTATATGGAAACCAAGCAATATCAGAAGGTCATTGAACCTGCTGATATGGCCATTGCTCTGCAAGATAAAGCTAAGCCAAATGCTGGTCCTTACACCTTGAAGTTTTCAGCTTATTACGAGATGAAAAACAACAAGAAAGCGATCGAAGTATTAGAGACCACAGTGAAACTTTTCCCTTCAGAAAAGCGCTGGTGGACTTACTTGGCTCAGTTTTACAGTATTGAAGAGCAATACGAAAAAGCTTTGGTGACATTAGAAGTTGCAGCTATGCAAGGTATGCTGGATTCAGCGAACGAGTTTAAGTTGTTAGCTCAACTGTACTCTAACGCGAACGTGCCTTACAAAGCAGGTACTACACTGGAAAAACATATTAAGTCTGGTTTAATCAAAAAAGATAAAACTATGCTGAACAGTATGGCCAGTTCGTTCCAGGCTGCTCGTGAAATGGACAAAGCCGCTCAGTATTACGGTGAGTCAGCTCAGTTAGACAACGATGGTGATGCTTATCGCCGTCAGGGTTCTTCACTGATCCTCGCTGAAAAATACTCTGCAGCCGTAGTTGCTTTGAACAAAGCGCTGGACGCTGGTGTAAAAGCTAAAGCTCCTGTGTACCTGGCTCTGGTAGAAGCATACTTCTATCAGAACAAGTTTAAAGATGCGTATCAAGCCGTTCAGAAAGTGAAAGCGGATCCTAAGTTCGGCCGTCAGGCTGCAAGTTGGGAAAGCTACATTAAAGAACGCGCCAGTAAAAACAACGTGTCTCTTTAAGCGTTAAAAAAACCTGCCCAGGCAGGGTTTTTTCTTTCTTGTCATCATCCTCACTATTCTTTTCTATACTTACACCGCTATCCTCATGCTTATATGCCACATTAGAGTTCAGGACTGGGGCGGGGCAGCTATGTGCTTTATTTTGCTGTAATTTGCTGCTTGAATCATCACTTAGTTTAAAAAATACGCGAACAGTAAAGGCTTTCCAAAAAACTGTTGACACCTTTGGCCTCGGCCCCTAGAATTCGCCTCGTCTTGTAGGGGATTGTTTAGCAACCTCTGTAATTGGTGTGGGGCTATAGCTCAGCTGGGAGAGCGCTTGCATGGCATGCAAGAGGTCAGCGGTTCGATCCCGCTTAGCTCCACCAAAGATTTTGTTCCAGTGTCCCTTTCGTCTAGAGGCCTAGGACACCGCCCTTTCACGGCGGTAACAGGGGTTCGAATCCCCTAAGGGACGCCACTTCAGCGTTACATCTGCGAGTGGGGCTATAGCTCAGCTGGGAGAGCGCTTGCATGGCATGCAAGAGGTCAGCGGTTCGATCCCGCTTAGCTCCACCAAACTGAAAGACCTATCAAGCTTCGCATCTTCATCATAATCTCAACTACTTAACACTTCAGCCTCCGTTCGCTGCTGACATATTCTCTATTGTGTCTTTACAGTTCAAGGCTGCAAAAAAAGCGGCTTAAAAGCCGCTTGCTGACATTCCTCAAACTTGGTTACATCTTTATTCTAGACTCGATACCAAAGGTAGCATTAAATCTGTGATCACGGGCTGGGCTTCCAGATTCGGATGTAATCCGTCGGCTTGCATCCATTGCTGTTTTAACGCTATGGTCTCCATAAAGAAAGGCCATAGCGGGATCTGCTGCTGTTCTGCAATTTTTGGATATAACTCAGTGAATAATTTAGTGTAACGTGGGCCATAGTTCGGTGGAATACGTATTTGCATTAATACAGCCTTGCTTTGTTGCTGCTTTATTTGTTGTACCATGGCATTGAGATTGGCTTCCAGCTGGGGAATAGGGAAACCACGCAGACCATCGTTGGCACCCAGTTCAATCAGCACATAATCGGGTTTGTGTTGTTCGAGCAGGGCAGGTAGGCGAGCCAGACCTCCACCTGAGGTTTCGCCACTGATGCTGGCGTTGACCAGTGTCCACCCCGTGTTCTGTTCTTTCAGCTTTTGCTGAAGCAGATACACCCAACTTTGTTGTTGGCTTAACCCATAACCGGCGCTCAGACTATCGCCCAGAATTAACAGCGTTTTGGCTTGCACTGCAGCTGCGGTGAAACACAAGACCAAAAGCATAACGTAGATGAATCGAATCATGAAAACACCTGTACCTCATATTGTTGCAAAAGATGTTGTGAAGAAAGTTCAGCTTACCGGATCTGAGCTTACCATACTGCAAAATATCGACCTTAGGATCAATCAAGGCGCGACAGTTGCCATAGTTGGAGCTTCGGGTTCAGGTAAGTCTACTTTATTAGGTATTTTGGCAGGTTTGGATCAGGCAAGTTCAGGGGAAGTGTACCTGGCAGGTCAAGCGTTGCATCAACTTAGTGAGGATGAACGTGCTGAATTAAGAGCACGCTCTGTTGGTTTTGTGTTTCAGTCGTTTTTGTTGTTACCCAGCTTGACGGCATTAGAGAATGTTACCTTACCGGCAGAGTTGGCTGGTATGCCTGATGCTCGGGCCCGTGGTCTGGAGCTATTGGCTCAGGTTGGGTTAAGCCACAGAGCCGATTTCTTTCCTAACCAGATGAGTGGAGGGGAGCAGCAACGAGTCGCTATAGCCAGAGCTTTTATTACCAAACCCGCTGTGTTGTTTGCCGATGAGCCTTCGGCCAATTTGGATAGTGCGACAGGTGAAAAAATAGAAGATTTATTGTTTGAACTGAATGAGCAGCAAGGTACCACTTTAGTCCTGGTGACGCACAATCATGAGTTGGCTCAGCGTTGCCAGTTCAGATTTCAGATGCATGCAGGCCACTTAACGGCTGATTTAACTCAAGCTACAGAGGATCAACGTCATGTGGGGTAAAATAGCCTGGCGGCTGTTCTGGCGTGAGTTAAGCCGTGGGGAATTATGGGTCATAGCCTTTTCACTATTTTTAGCTGTGCTGACTGTGGTGAGCTTATCCGGTATCACCGAATCTGTCCGTTCTGCTTTGTATCAGCGTAGCGCTAATTTTGTTGCTGCCGATCAAATTCTGCGCTCCAGCGTTGGCTTTAATGAACAAGTGCAACAACAGGCTGACGAGCTTCAACTGCGGTCATCGCGGCAGGTGCAGTTTAACTCTATGTTATTTGCCAAAGATTTGATGCAGCTTGTTTCTGTTAAGGCAGTTTCTTCCGCTTACCCGCTGCGAGGTGAATTGAAATTAAGTGCTTCGCTGACCGACGCTACGGCACTGGCCTCTTTGCAACCCCATCAGTTGTATCTTGAAAGCCGTCTTTACAGTTTGCTGAACATTAAAGTAGGCGACAGTCTGGAGTTGGGTGAAAAAGTATTTACTGCAGCAGGTGTTATTGTGGCTGAGCCTGATGCACCCTTGTCTGTATTTGGCAGCTCGCCACGGGTATTGATGCATTTGGATGATGTGGCCGCGACAGGAATTATTCAGCCAGGCAGTCGGATCAGTTACCGCTTAATGTTTGCAGGTTCCCAGCAAGATCTTGAATTACTGGAAACACAAAGCAAAGAACTGCTGGGACCACAAGACAGATGGCAGAAAATGGACAGAGAATCCGCCATAGGCGGCGCTTTGGATAGATCAGAGCGGTTTTTATTGCTATCGGGATTACTTGGCATAGTGCTGGCCGCTTGTGCCGCAGCAGTAGCCGCGATCGGTATAGTCAGCGCCATGCCCGCTCTGTCGCTGTGATGAAAGCATTGGGTGCTTCGACCACCCTGAGCAGGAAGATTTACGGCAGTCATTTGCTTTTTGTCGTGTTATTCAGTGTGAGTTTTGGTTTGCTGGCAGGTCAGTTGCTGGTACAACTGAGTCAATGGGGCGTTGGATTCTGGATGCCTGAGTATCTGGCAGAATTTAGTGTCCGCCCTTTAGGTTTAGGTGTGTTAACTGCGGCTATTTGTGCTGTGTTGTTTTCGGCCAGGCCATTATGGCGTTTAGCTGCTGTACCAGCGTTGAATGTGTTGCGGGAAAAACCCGATCAATTGAAATTTGATCCAGTGCATTTAATCAGTGGCTCTGTCGCCATTTGGTTATTGATGTGGCTTTTTAGTGGTGATATTTGGATCAGCAGCTGGTTATTTGCGCTCTGTCTGGTATTTGCCGCTTTGTTGATGGGGTTTGCTGCCGTATTGGTGCGGGTAGCTAAACCCATGGCTGCAGGGCAAAGTAGTGCGTTACGACTGGCTCTGGCCAATTTACGCCGCAGGTTATGGCCTAATGCGTTCCAGTTGATCACCTTTAGTCTGGCTTTATTTTTAACTCTGTTGCTGTATTTTTTACGCTCTGAGTTGCTGGACCAATGGCAACAGCAGGTGCCTGAAGGCGCGCCGAATCAGTTTCTGGTGAATTTAACGGAGCAAGATAAAACCTCATTGCAGCAGCTGGCCGCTGAGCACAAACTCAGCCTGACTGACTTTTATCCTATGGTTAATGGCCGGGTCCTGGCGGTTAATGGTGAGAACTTTGCCGATGAAGCGACAAAAGAAAAACCTGAGCAGCGACAAGGTGTTGGACGTGAGCTGAATTTGACCTGGTTAACACAAATGCCGGACAACAATAAGCTGGAGAGTGGGCAATGGTTTACCGCGCAATCTAAAGCTGAAGTGTCGGTTGAGTCTCAAATGGCGGAGCGTTTACAGTTAGAGCTTGGTGATACCTTGCAGTTTTCTGTCGGTGGTCAGGTATTCGATGCAAAAATAAGCAGTATTCGTAAAGTGGACTGGAACAGTTTGCAGCCCAACTTCTACATGGTGCTGTCGCCTGATCTGATGCAGGGGTTTCCTGCCACTTATATCACGGCGTTTTATCTGGATATGTCAGAACAAGACTTGTTGAATCAGATAGTGCGACAATTCCCTACTGTCAGTCTGATTTCTGTTGATACCATCTTAAAGCAGGTCAATGACATTATCAGCCAGGTGTCTGTGGCCTTAACCTTTATTCTAATTCTGGTGTTTGCATCAGCAGTGCTGGTATTAGTTGCGCAGGTGCAGGCGACGTTGGAGCAACGCGAGCAGGAGCTGGCTATTCTGCGCACTTTAGGTGCGAAGTCGGTGTTCTTAAAATCTGCCTTGTTGTATGAGTTTGCTGCGTTGGGTGCTTTGGCCGGACTATTTGCAACAGTGCTTGCAGAAGTTCTGCTTGCTGTAGTTCAGCAGCAATTTTTTGACTTGCCTTACAGTCCACACTGGAGTTTATGGTGGTTAGGCCCTGTGTTAGGTGTCGGATTAGTCACCGCATTAGGTGCATGGCAGGTTAGGCTTTTACTGAAAATGTCCGGTAGCACCTTGTTACGTCGCGCCCTTCAAAATTGAAGGGCGTTTAAAGCTTCTTTCAGCTGTGGATGGTGAAACTCAAAGCTATTGTCCAGCAGTCGTTTCGGCTGTACGTTCTGACCGAATAACAGAAGATCAGCCATCTCGCCAAAAGCCAAACGCAGCACAAAAGCAGGCACTGTAAAAGGTGCCTTTTTACCAAAACGTTCAGCGAGCAACTGACTAAACTGCTTGTTAGTAACAGGGCGGGGTGCTGTGGCATTAAAAGGCCCACTTAAATCATCTCGGTACAGTAAAAAATCGATCAGGCGCACCATATCGTCCAGATGGATCCAGGACATAAACTGCTTGCCATCACCAATAGGACCGCCCAACCCAAGCTTAAACAGCGGTAGCATCTTGCTAAGAGCACCTCCTTTGCTACTCAGTACTATGCCAGTACGCAGTATACAGACTCTGGTGCGCTCACCGGCTGCACGTTGTGCCAGATTCTCCCAACGTGCGCAAATATCATGGCTGAATTCAGGATAAAAAGAACTGTGCTCCTCTGTAACAATCTGGCTACCCTGACGGCCATAAAAGCCAATGGCAGAGCCGCTGATCAACACTTTAGGTGGGGTAGTACAGTGCTGAATTTTTTCCACTAAAGCTTCGGTGATTTGCCAGCGACTTTGACAGATTTTTTGTTTTTGCGATTCACTCCAGCGCTTGTCGGCAATAGCTTCGCCAGCCAGGTTAACCACTGCATCAAGCTGATTAAAATCTATCTCATCAAGAGACTGATGATAGCTGGCGTCAATGGCTAAAATTTCTCTGGCTTTGGCGACGGAACGGCTGAGAATAACCAACTGGTGTTGGTCTTGCCACTGTGCAACAAGGGCTCTACCAATCAGCCCTGTCGCTCCTGTAATTAAAATCTTCATCCGTATCTCCGTATCGATAAGTGACTGAATACAGCCAAGTATAAGCACTTATATACGGTTGTGTGGCATATTGTGGTTTAGTCTGATGTCGCATTAACGTGCTTTAAAAACTCGATACGTTGTTTCAGGTGATACAACTGGCATTGTTTGTAAGAGACGCTTGCCGTGTGATTATCGGGCAACTGACCGACAAATTGCCAACGACAGTCCTGTTCAGTATAAAGCTCGAAGCTTTGACGGGCTTTATTAAATAATTTCAGACCATCTTTACGACCCGTGCTGCTGGCTTGTTCTTCCAGTTTAAACAGATGGTTATTTTCCCAACTGGTTAGCTCTCGCCTGGTCTGCTGCAGTTGTTGATCCAGACACTGCATATAGTCAACTTTGTTCTGCTGCTGCGGATCACAGTTTTGTTGGGCACTGAGCGGGAATGCGCTGATGACGGTCAAAAGTAGCAACGGTTTGATCATTTAATGCCTGACTCCGGAAAGCGTATAACAAAACGGGCGCCCCCTAATGGACTTTGAGAGACCTGCAGTTCACCTGAGTAGGATTTTACCAGTTCAGAGACGATGGAAAGGCCTACGCCATGCCCTTCTTTGTAGGTATCTAAGCGGGTGCCTCGCTCGAATAGTTCTTTTCTTTTATTTGTCGGTATACCAGGGCCGTCGTCTTCAATATCCAGCTGCAAGGGTTTACCAAAAGCACTGATCTTTACTTTGTGATTGCAGGCTTTGCAGGCGTTATCCAGCAGGTTACCCAGAATTTCCATTAAATCCGTTTCATCACCCCGAAACACCACCTGATCTGTGCACTGGATTTCAATCTGACAGCCTTTATCCCGATAGATCTTGCTTAAGGCCTGTTCCAGTTTATCAATCAGCGGTTTGACTTTGATTTGTTTATGCCACAAATCCTGGCCTGAACTGGAGGCGCGTTTGAGCTGATGTTCTATCATGCCGGTAATACGATCCAATTGTTCACGCAATTCAGGTTGCTCTGACAGTTTTGAGGTACGCAGCACCGCTATAGGTGTTTTTAACGCATGGGCCAGATCACTTAAGTGATGACGATAACGCTGCTTTTGTCTGTTTTGATTCGCCAGCAACAGGTTTAAATCTTCTTTGATTTTATTTAGTTCTGAAGGATAGTCGTGCAGCAGTTGCTCTTGCTGACCACTTTCCAGTTTATGAATTTCTTTATCCAGAGAGGTCAGAGGCTTAGTGATCCAGTAATACGCCAGCAAGGTCAGACCTATCAGGACCAAGGCTATGCCAATAAACCATTGGCTTAAGGTTTTCCGGAAAGCTTTTAACGGCTCTTGCAGCAGTTGATCATTCTGCACAACATGAATAGTCAACGGCAGAGTGTTATCACCCAAATCAAACAGCACTGAAAAAGACAAGACCCAGTATTTTTGCTGATACTGTTCCATCAAAACAAATTCGTGAGATGCGGGCAAAATTTGATGGGTTGGAGGGTCAAACTGCTGATTGATTGACGAATCGGACTGCCAGAGCAATTCGTTTTCGCTGGTAATAAAAGCAGCAAGCCCTGAATCAGGGCGATAAAAATCTGGCGGCAGCAAATTATTACTCAATTCCACTTTACCATCTTTAGGCTGAACTTCGGCCAAAATGGAGTACATGTGCACTTCGAGTTTTTGCTCAGTGCTGGTCAGTAGTTGGGTATAAAAAGCCTGCTCTATCGCAAAAAACGAACTGGGCAATAAAAAGAACAATAAAAACAGGCTGATAATACCCTGACGAACCTTGAGCGATAACTGCATTTAGCTAACTGCCATAGTGAAACGGTACCCACGGCCACGTAAAGTTTCGATAGGTTTTAATTCACCATCCGGGTCAGTTTTTTGCGCAGACGTAAGACAAAAACCTCAATTACGTTACTGTCCAGATCAAAATCCTGATCATAGATATGTTCGGTCAGCTCGGTTTTAGAAATCACTTTATTTGGATTATGCATAAAGTACTCCAGCACTTTGTACTCATAAGCGGTCAGACTGACTTCATCTTCACCTAACCAAACCTGTTGAGTCCTGCTGTTCAGTCGGACCGGGCCTGAATGCAGCATCGGATCAGGTTGACCTGCAGCGCGGCGTATCAGTGCATTAATACGAGCCAGCAGCTCTTCGGTATGAAAAGGTTTGGTCAGATAGTCATCCGCACCTGCATCCAGACCTTGTACTTTCTCCTGCCAGCTACCACGAGCCGTCAATACGATAACAGGGGTCTTAATGTCATTTTGCCGTGCTTTACGAATAAGACTCAGCCCATCCATTTTTGGCAGACCAATATCAATAATGGCCAGATCATAAGGGTACTCACTTAACTTAAACCAACCGTCAGCACCATCATGAGCTACGTCTACACTAAATTGCTGCTGCACCAAATGTTCGCGAATTTGTTCCGCCAATAAGCTCTCGTCTTCAACAACTAATAAACGCATGGGACTTCCTTTTAAAATGGGCAAAGACAAAGTGGTGTTATGCTAAATCACTCTGCCAGTTGCAGCAATCCTTAACATCAGACAAATCGTTGAAAGTGTAAGAGCCAGGCTCTGAATTGCGGCTGAACACCTTTAGTCGTCTTGATTGAGGTCATGCTGTACTTTCGTCTTACTGCACCTTTCATTAGGAGATTTTTTGTTTTTAAAATGTAAAAATAATGATGCAAAAAGTTGTCTTTTAGCTATCTTTATTGACGAGGTTGCAACTCAAAGTAGTTTCTTTGTCTTCGTTTACCGGATTGTAGTTACTGACAACAACCTTCAGCAACACAGTGAGAGGGCAAGAAACTGTTAAAAGGAGAGAACTGTGATGAAAATCGCACTCGTTGCAGCAGTCGTGGCCAGCCTGGCCTGTGCAGTTAATCTGACCGTAGCTCAGGAACTGGCGAAAGCCCCTCTGTCTGTTCCTGCCGCAGCCAAAGTGGCTGATAAAGCCAAGCTGAATATTAATCAGGCTTCGATAGAGCAGCTGGTTGCTGTGCCTGGTATAGGCGAGAAGAAGGCGAAGGCTATTAAAGACTATATCAGTGCAAATGGTCCGATCAAAGACCAAAAGCAGCTGACAGAAGTCAAAGGTATTGGTGATAAATTAGCCGCTAAAGTAGCGGAGCACGTCAGTTTTTAAGCCGAAAAAGGCGCTCGTCAGTGGTCGCCGAGCGCTTTCATTTGTTCGTTAGCCCATTGTACTGCCGTATGGTAAGCATCAGGTACAGACTTACTATCGAGTTTGAGTGACAAGATCAATGAATTGGCATCATCCCAGGCCGCTTGCTCGTAAAACTTAATCAATTGCAGAAATTGCGCCATAGGCCCTATGCCGTCGATCAGCGCGTCTTTGATGTCTTTGGACAGTGGCAATTTACTCATCACTGAGCTCATTGGCTCATCCAGGATCGCATCTATCAGTGACATCATACCGGTTAAAAAAGCTTTGGATACCTCAGCAAAGCCTGCAAGGACAGCAATATCCTCGGCAAAACGCGCTCTGGTCATCGCCAGTCGCATCAGTTCTGCAGGTTTATCACTGCTGATTTGAGCCGTAAAAAGTACAGATAAAAAACGTTTCAGCTCAGCCTGACCTAAAACCACTATAGCTTGCTTAATAGTCGCTATGTCTGTGCGTCGTTTAAAGACCGCGGAGTTGGTGTAACGCAGTAGTTTATAAGAGAGATGCACATCGCGTTCAAATACGCTGGTGATGGTATGCAAATCCATCTCCGGTTTTGCTGTTTCATACAATAGCTCAGCCAGTGTCATTTGTGCTGGTGATAAAGCACGGCTTTGCATCATTTCCGGACGCGAAAAAAAATAGCCCTGAAAATACTCAAAACCTAAGTCCAGTGCCTGCAAAAACTCTTCGTTACTTTCTACTTTTTCGGCCAACAGTTTGATGTGAGGAAAGTCTTTAATGGCCGCTTTGATTTGCATAATGATATCAAGGCTGGTGGCACGAAAATCAATTTTAATGATATCGATCAGAGGGTAAAAATGCCGCCAAACCGGCTGATGAATATAGTCATCCAGCGCCAGAATATAACCTTGAGCCTTTAGCGATTCGCATTCTGCTAATAAACGTTTTCCAGGCTGCACTGTTTCCAGTATTTCGATCACCACTTGTTCGCAGGGCAACATCGAAGGATATTTCTTCAGCAAAGAGTCAAGCGTGAAGTTAATAAAGCCAGGCTTATCGCCCAAAAACTCATCCAGCCCTAAATTCAGCTGACTGCCTTCAATCATTCTGGACGTCGCTTCGTTGCTGTCTACTTCGGGAAATACGTTTTCTACACCATCCCTGAACAACAGCTCATAGGCAAACAGGTTTTTATCTTTATCCAAAATAGGTTGGCGCGCGGTGTAAAAATACATAAATCCCTGAACAGCGAAACAGAAGTCATGCTTCAATGTAGCAAAGATCTATGGGAAATGACTACGGTCCTGCAGATTTTTTCAAAGGCCATATCAGAACAATATCGGGCAATCCATCAGGGGGATCGCCCGAACGCTGATACTCAGTTATTTTCTAACTTATCAGATACTTGTTGAAACAAATTACTTACTTCTGCTGTAGGGGTCGACGTGGCCAGACTGACAAGCCAAGTCAGGAGAGTGGAAATAAATACGCCGGGGATCATGGCGTAGAGGAAGTCATTTAATTGTTTGCCATCAATTTGATAAGGACTATAGGCCCAGAACAAGACAGTTAAGGCTCCTGCGCCTATACCAGCCAGGGCGCCCCAATGATTCATTCGTTTCCAGTACAAGCTCATCAATACGACAGGACCAAAAGCTGCACCAAAGCCTGCCCAGGCGTTGGCAACCAGACCTAAGATGGAACTGTTGCTGTCAAGCGCGAGCAGGATAGCGACAAGAGCTACAGCAAATACTGAAACTCGACCAATCAACACCTGCTGTTGATCCGTCGCTGCTTTGTGCAGGAAGGTTTTGTAGAAATCCTGTGTTAACGCGCTGGATGTCACTAATAACTGCGAAGAGATGGTACTCATAATAGCGGCCAGAATAGCAGCTAATAACAAGCCACCTACAAATGGATGGAACAACACTTGCGACAACAGGATAAAAATAGTTTCCGGGTCTTTCAGCGGCATTTGGGTTTGCTGCACATAGGCGATACCGACAAAACCTATGGCCATGGCGCCTAAAATAGAAATAATCATCCAGGACATGCCAATACGACGGGCTGCTTTAAAATCCTCCACTGAGCGTATGGCCATAAAACGCACTATGATATGAGGCTGGCCAAAATAACCCAGACCCCAGGCCAATAAAGAGATAATGCCAAGCACACTGGTGCCGGTGAATAAATCCAGATGTTTGGGGTTCAGTTGCTCTATAGTCGCAAACATCTGACTTGGCTGGTCTAAGGCACTAAATGCAACGAGTGGCACCATCACCAGCGCAATAAACATAATCATGCCCTGAACAAAGTCTGTCATGCTGACGGCTAAAAAACCACCCAGCAGGGTATAGGCAATCACAACGCCTGCAGTCAGAAACAGACCAAACTCATAATCCAGACCAAAAACTTCATCAAACAACTTGCCGCCTGCCACCATGCCGGAAGAGGTGTACAAGGTAAAGAATACGACGATAACTAAAGCTGAAACCAGACGTAACAGCCGTGTTGGATCGGCAAAACGATTTTCCAGATAGTCGGGTAGGGTGATGGAATCTTTGGCTAATTCGGTATAGACCCGAAAACGGGGGGCGAGCAGCATGTAATTGAGATAGGCACCAATGACTAAACCCACCCCAATCCAGATTTGAGAGATACCCGCCACATACATGGCACCAGGCACCCCCATCAGTAACCAGCCACTCATATCAGAGGCGCCGGCCGACAAAGCAGTGACTGCAGGGCCTAACTTACGACCTCCGAGCATATACTCAGACAAATTACTACTGGATTGACGATAGGCGTACAAACCTATTGCCAACATAGAAAGAAAATAAATAGATAAAGCTAAGATGGTTCCCGTGGCCACAGTCGTTCTCCCAGATTGGTCTTTTTTATAGTTATAAGGCTGGCGCATGCTACCAATAGCAGCAACCAACAGCCAGTTTTTTAAGGCAGACCACCAAAGTGCTGCTGCCAATCACGGCTGATCTCCAGAGTGAACAAAAGTTTTTCTCAAAACCTCAACAGGCTCTAGTGTGGATAGAGCTCAGGCAGCGCTGATGAAGCAGTGGCTTTTTCCAATACTAGTTTTGACCAGCAAATCCACAAGGCTTTCCCTTGCCAGCTTTGCTGCTTTTTCTGATACAGCTGTTGGTTTAACAGCTGTAATTGCTCTGCAAAAGCCGGATCTTTACACCAGTCAGCTAATTCAGTTAATGAGGCAGGTGGGCGGCCGAATTGCTGTTCTGCCCATAGCATCAGCCACTGTCGTGCTGCAGGTGCATCATTGTTATGGCAAGCATTCTGCAACTTTTTGGGATTTGCTTTGGCTATATCTGCAGGCTGAATAGTTGACTTGGCTACAACTTTTGTTGGTCTGAACCAAAGCAATACAGCCACAGAGCTCAGCCAGAGCAGACTGAGCAGCGTGCTGGTGTGGTTCCATTGCCACGGATTTTCCACTGCAGTTCCACTTAAGGGCGGTTGTGCTGTTGGTATAACCACAGGTGCTGCATTTTGTTGGGGTAATTCAGGATTCAACTTCACTGTTAAGCGCTTTTCCGGCAACGTGGCGTAATGCACTGAGTTGGTCTTTTTGTTCCACCAGGGCAATTTCACCTCTGGCAAAACCAGTTCACCAGCTTGATTGGCAACGACTGCCATGCTGAATACTTTTTGAGAGACCAGGGTGCCATTGCGTTCGGCTTGCTTGGCATGAGGTTGTTCTTTATAAAGTTTTACACCATCAGGAGTGTCAAGAGTTAAATCCGGCAACTGGTGCTCTGCCACATCCAGCGCTGTGATGGTAATAGTGCGGGTGACAGGCTCGCCTTGAGTGAGCTGATCGGTTGCCGGACTCCATTCTTCATTCAGGCTGACCAAATCAGCGATGAGCCAGTCGCCAGGGAAGTTATGCGGTTTCGCCGCTACCTCAATGGTTATGTCATTGGCCTTAGCACTGACCGCTTTGGTTTGAGCAAAATAGTCATAACGACCAGAGTTTCTGTCGAGCATTTCACCGCTGAGGACTGAGCCTGGCAGCACAAAAGTGCCACTGCGCTCAGGGAGCACACGGTATTGACGGGTAAAGGTGCGGTAACGTTCTCCGTTCACCAGCTCAGAACCTTCTTTATCTTTACCCAGTTGCTCGATGCTCAGACCTTCTACTTTGGGCTCACTCAGCGAGCCTCGCTGTAAGTCGCCCTGAAAAAAGATTTTTACTTCCAGATACGCCAGCTGCTGCACATAAAGCTGAGTGCTATCCAGACTACTTTGTAAAAACAGCTGAGCGTCGTTATCGGTTTGAGTCTGCGCTGAACCTTCGACCACTTCGACTTCAATAGCCGTGGAACTAACACCTTCAATCTCAAAAGATGGAATGATAAAAGTGCCCTGTTGTTTGGCCTTGAGTAACAGACGCCAACTGGTAGTACGGCTGGCTTTTCCATTGACGATTTGCATTTGCTGGCCGAGCGAAGGACCCTGCACCAGAAAATCTTTATCCAATACGGAAAAATCAGGCTGAGTGGCAACCTGATCATCGGCGACCAACTCCAGCACCGCTGTTTCACCTAGTAACAAAGGATTCTTATCCAAAGATACCTTTAATTCAGTCAAGGCCCAGGCAGGACTACTTAGTATTAACAACAGGCAGAACCACTGCTTTACCATTCTTCAACAACTCCGGCTGGTGGTTGGTCATAACGACGTTTTTGATATTCAATCGCCATCTTGCGACGCAATAACAACGAAGGGTCATCTTGCACTTTGCGCAATAGATTATCCAGTTGCTGACTTTGTTCAGCATTAGCATTCGGCCAGGCTTGCGAAATAGCCTTTTGTTGCTGAGTTTCTTTGTTGTCTTTGTCTTGTTCTGCCTGTTCTGAAGCTTGTTGCTGCTCTTGTTGTTTTTGCTGTTGTTCAGTTTGACCAGGCGGCTGATCTTTTTGTGAAGCGGCATCATTACCTTGTTCAGCAGACTGCTGTTCAGAGGATTGCTGCTCTTTTGATTGTTGTTTTGAACCCGAACCTTCAGCTTTTTCTCCGGACTGGTCGCCTGATTGCTCTTCTTGCTGCTGGTCCTGCTGCTCGCCATCCCCTTTTTGTTGCTGCTGTTGCTGCTTTTGCTGTTCCAGCGCTTTTTTCACCGTATCCAGGTTTTGCTGCGCTTTTTCAAACTGTGGATTTTTTGTCAGCGCTTGCTCGTAGGCCTCTATCGCCTGCTGGTACTTTTGTTGCTGTGCCAGGCTATTGCCGAGGTTATAAAGCGCATCTGCAGTATCCAGCTGGCGATAAGACTGCTCAGCTGCGGCATAATCCTGCGCTTTATAGGCGGCATTGCCTTTCCATAAAGGGTCTTCAAAACGCTGCCAGGCAGTTGCGTAATCGCCTTGCTGATAGGCTTGTTGGGCTTTTTGTTGTTGAGTTTGCCACAGGTCACTCCATTCAAAAGCTTCAGCCTTTGGCATAAAAAGTACCAGTACAAATACAGTCAGCGCACCACGTTTGTGTAGCCATAAAGCGAGTGGGAGCAATAACCAGACCAGATAAACCGCATTGTCCTGCCATTGATCACCAAAAAGTTTTTGCTGATCGTCACTGTCTGCTTTTTTATCCAGAGGTTTTAATGCCAACAGGGCCTGAATATCGCTCTCTTCTGAACTTGCTACTGCAAACACTCCGGAGCGCAACTCTACCAATTGTTGCAACTGCACCAAAGGAACTCTGGGAAGGACAATTGCGCCCTGACGGTCTTTTAACAACTCACCATTGCTTAACCGCACCGGCGCTCCTTGTGATGTGCCAAAAGCCAGCACAGACAAGCGGTGGGGAAAGTTATCCATCAGTTCACGTAAGCGGGTGTAGTCAGAGGAAGCAAAGCCGTCGGTAAAAAGCACCACATCACCTTGCAGATAACCCCCTTGTTTTAAAAGCTGGTCAGCTAAGAGCAGGGCCGCCTCAAGATTAGAGCCCTGCACCGGCATGATATCGGGGCTGAGTTCGGGCAAAAGCAGCCGTACGTTATTGTGATCCTGAGTTAAAGGGGATATCACAAAAGCGTCACCGGCAAAACTGACCAAAGCCAATTCACCTTCTTTAATACCATCGATATAGTCCAGCGCTTTAAAACGGGCCTGAGTAAAACGGTCCGGCGATAAGTCTGTGGCACGCATCGACATCGACATATCCATCAGGATCACAGTGGCTTTTTTTAGTTGAAACACCGGCTGCGGTAAACGTTGCCAACTTGGTCCAGCCAGAGCTATCAAGCTAATCAGCCAGATGAGCAACAATAGCCACAGTACAGGTTTTTGTTGCTGCAGAGCAGGCGCTGTTAACAGCTCTTTTTGCAAATGGGGTGCTATCCAATGTTGCCAGGCGCTTTGGGGGCGACGTAGTTTGGCAAATAAGCCCCAAATCAGCACAGTGGGGAGCAGCAACCAGAAATACTCTGGTCTTAACCAGTGAAAATCAGCCCACATTTTTAAATCTCCCAGACCATTGGATCTGGCCCAAGGCAAGCAACACAGAGCAAAACAATGCCGCTAATAAGGGCCAGTGCAACAGACTTTGTTGTGGTCTGTAACTGATTTGGTCGCGTTCTATAGGTTCTAACTGATCCAGCAGTTTATAAATTTGTGCCAGTTCTGCTAAATCCCGGGCCCGGAAATACTTGCCTCCTGTTTCTTCTGCAATTCGGGTCAGCAGTACTTCATCCAAATCCTGCGATGGGTTAATCAATTGGCGGCCAAAAATGCTTTGTTGCACCATTTGTTCTGCACCGACGCCTACAGTATAAATTTTTACTCCAGCCGCTTTAGCCAGTTGCAAGGCCTCCAAGGGTTGGATCACGCCTGCAGTGTTGGCGCCATCACTTAATAAAATCAGTACTTTGTTTGAGGTTTCATAGGTGTTTAAGCGTTTTACAGCTAAGCCTATGGCTTCGCCTATCGCAGTACGTTCACCGACCAAGCCCCGAACCGCCTCATCCAACATGGTTTGAATAGTGGTTAAATCATAAGTTAAAGGGGTTTGTTGATAAGCGGCGTCACCAAATAAAATAAGACCTATCCGGTCGCCCTTACGCTGCTGAATAAAGTCGCTGACCACCAGCTTGACGGCCTGCAATCGGTCAATGCTTTGCCCCTGATGTTGCATATCACTGATGGCCATAGAACCAGATAAATCCAGCGCTAACATTAGATCCCGGCCTTGTTGTGGCAAGGTCACGGTTTCACCCAGCCATTTAGGTTGAGTGGCACTGAGCACTAAAAAACACCAGCATAGAAGTGCGAGTAAAGTTTTAACAGAGCGGGGGGCTTTGCTGGCTAAGCCAGAATTTTGACCGCTAGCCTGAATTAAGGCTTTGTGTTTGAGCGGGCTGCCTTGTTGCTGAGTTTTACGTCGTAGCAGCAAGGGCAGAGGCAGCAGGATCAATAACCAGGGGAAGCTGAATTCAAACATCAAAGCCGCTCCAGCTGTTTGACACAAACTTTATGTAGCCACCGTGTAGCAAACTGCAGATAAGCGGAAAAATCGCCTTCTGTGGGCGCTGATTTATACAACAAGCTTTGTAGATCAGGTAACGATTGTTGTGGCAATTGCTGCTGTAAAAAATCCTGCCATTGCTGCACAGGCGCAGATAACACCGGATGTCGTGGGCTGTAGCAATGCACCAGTCGTTTTAATAGTTCGTTTAATTGCGCACTCTGCTCTGGCCTGTTGATCAGGCGCAACTCTGCTTTTGCCTGGCGTAAAGGTAAGGCTTTTTGCCATTTTTGCCATTTTTGCCAGAAAAAACGAAAGCCATAAGCCATGAATAAAACAACCAGCACAGCGAGCAACCACCAACCTGGCGCCGGTGGCCAGAAGGTATTGAGCACTGGTTCCTGTATATCAGCTAACGCCAGTTGCGGTTCAGTGTTCGCCATCAGGCCAACTCCTGTTTAATTGTTCAATTAAAGGCAAAGCAGCGCTAATTTCCAAATAGCGGCAGTTCAGCTTTTTTAAATTCAGTTGCAAGGCTTGTTGCCACTGGCTTTGTTGCTGCTTGTAACTGTCTTTTAAGCTCGATGAGCCCAAGTCCAGAGTTTTGAGTTGCTGGCCGTCAGTCACTGCAGCTAAACCTGAAGCGGACAAGGGCAGTTGTAAATCCAAAGGGTCGGTAATATGCACACAACGAATTTCATTATGCTGGCGCATAGCTTGTAAGTGGCGCAAGCCTTGTGCGTCAAGTGCGCTGAAATCTGAGATCACAAAAAGAAGTGATCCAGGACGGGCTAAACGACGCATTAAACCTAAAGCATGATTAAGATTGGATTCTGCCGCCATCCCCTGGTGTTGCTGAATTTTAATCAGCGCATTTAAATAGCGTAATACCGCCTGGCTGCGTGCCGCAGGTTTAAGCTCCAGCAGTTGCTGTTCACTGAAGACCAGACCACCCAATTTGTCGCCGGTTTCGCGCACATGCCAGGCCAATAAAGCGGCTAAATGTGCTGCCTGCACTGACTTAAGCAACAGTTGTGTGCCAAAGCGCATCGACTCGGATAAGTCCGTCAGGATAAAAACCGGTCGCTCTTTTTCTTCACGAAATAATTTAGTGTGGACTTTGCCGGTGCGGGCTGTGACACGCCAGTCGATGGTGCGCACGTCATCACCGCTCTGGTAATGTCGTACTTCATCAAACTCCATACCCCGGCCCTTGCTGCGAGCCAGATAGGAGCCTGCCAACTTACTTTGAATGGCCATTTTTGGGGCTAAATCCAGCAAAGCATGGTGGCGCTGATAGGTCAGCAGTTGCGGTAAATCCAGATGGATACCGTCTGTGGCCAGTTGTTCAAGCTGAAGTTGGGTATTCATCAAAGCCACATCAGGCAACCGGAACCAGTTTTAAAATCTCTCTGAGCACATCATCTGTGCTTAAACCCTGAGCTTCGGCATCGTAGGTTAAAATCAGACGATGACGTAACACATTAAAAAATACCGCCTGAATATCATCAGGTATAACAAAATCACGGCCTTCTAACCAGGCTTTAGCGCGGGCGCAGCGCTCCAATGCAATACTGGCGCGTGGACTGGCACCATAAGCTATCCATTTCGCCAGTTGCTCGCTATAAGCTTTGGCGTTTCGGGTTGCCATCACCAACTGCACTATGTAGTTTTCCAGACTTTCGGCCATATGCAGTTTTAAAATGTCCTGACGGGCGGCAAAAATATCGGCCTGACTGATAGGGCTTAATTTGGCTTTGTCATGGGCTAAAGCTTCACCGCGGGTTAAACGCAGGATAGCCAGTTCAGTGGCTGCATCCGGGTAATCGACTTTCAAGTGCAATAAAAAACGGTCCAGTTGAGCTTCAGGTAACGGATAAGTACCTTCCTGCTCCAGCGGGTTTTGTGTCGCCATGACTAAAAACAGCTCAGGCAAGGCATAGGTTTTGCGGCCTACAGTAATTTGCTTTTCCGCCATCGCCTCTAACAAAGCCGACTGCACTTTAGCCGGTGCGCGGTTAATTTCGTCGGCCAGAATAATATGATGAAACAAAGGGCCGGCCTGAAACTCAAATTGACCTGTTTCAGGGCGATAGATATCTGTGCCTGTTAAATCGGCTGGCAATAAATCCGGCGTAAACTGAATGCGGTGAAAACGGCCTTCAACGCCGTGGGCCAGCGCATTCACCGCACGGGTTTTAGCTAAACCTGGTGGGCCTTCCACCAGCAAATGACCATTGGCCAATAACGCCAACAAAATACCTTCCGTCAGCGCATGCTGACCTAAGACCTGACTGTCCAGATAGTCTTTTAAAGCGGAGAATGCCTTTACCATAATACTCACTACTGTTTTTTAGTTATCGTCATGACTTATTGTTGTTTGTTTTCCAAGCAGTTAGCTTGAAAAAAAGCTAGGCTAAGACCACTTGCTTTTATATAAGGTTCAAGACGTTTTAAAACAAGTGTTTTAATTTGTCTAATCTCTGGTTACAATCAAAAGCAACTACAGGTCAGACCTGTCACGAGTCACATTAAGAGGATTGTTCATGGCTGCGCCAATACAACTTACCACACGTCAGGGAGACCGTATCGCCATAGTGCGTGGTCTGCGTACTCCATTTGCAAAACAAGCCACCGAATTCCATGGTGTTTCAGCACTGGAGCTGGGCAAGCTGGTGGTGAACGAGCTGCTGATCCGCAGCGAGCTGTCGCCCAAGTTAATAGACCAATTGGTTTTTGGTCAAGTTGTACAGATGCCGGAAGCGCCAAACATTGCCCGTGAAATCGTATTAGGTACGGGCATGAACGTGCATACCGATGCCTTTAGTGTGACCCGTGCTTGCGCCACCAGTTTCCAGTCTGTGGTCAGCGTGGCTGAAAGTATGATGGCAGGGCACACTGAAATTGCCATCGCCGGAGGCGCAGATTCAAGCTCTGTTTTACCTATTGGCGTCAGCAAAAAATTAGGTCGTGCTTTGGTCGATTTAAACAAAGCCAAAACTTTTGGTCAGAAGCTGGCGATTTTCCGCCGTTTAGGTTTAAAAGATTTATTGCCAGTACCTCCGGCAGTAGCGGAATACACCACGGGCTTGTCTATGGGCGATACGGCTGAACAAATGGCCAAAACTCATGGCATCAGCCGTGCCGATCAGGACGCATTAGCGCACCGTTCACACAGCTTAGCCGCCCAAGCCTGGAAAGATGGCCTGTTAAAAGATGAAGTGATGGCCGCTCATATTGAGCCGTACAAAACCTTCCTTGAAATCGACAACAATATTCGTATGGATTCCAAACTGGAATCGTACAGCAAGTTAAAACCAGTGTTTGACCGCCAGTTTGGTACTGTCACAGCAGCGACCAGCACGCCTTTAACCGATGGTGCATCCGCTGTATTGATGATGACAGAAAGCCGCGCTAAAGCCATGGGTTATGAAGTGCTGGGTTATATCCGCAGCTACGCTTTTGCCGCAATCGATGTGTGGGAAGATATGCTGATGGGCCCATCTTATGCGACGCCAATTGCTTTGGATCGCGCCGGTTTGAAGTTATCTGACTTAACCCTGATTGAAATGCACGAAGCTTTTGCTGCTCAGGCGCTGGCCAATATGAAAATGTTTGGCAGCAAAACCTTTGCCGAGCAAAAACTGGGTCGAGCAGAGGCCATAGGTGACATCGATATGGCGAAATTTAACGTCATAGGCGGCTCTTTAGCTTATGGTCATCCTTTTGCCGCGACTGGTACCCGTTTAATTACCCAGACTTTAAATGAATTAAAACGCCGTGGTGGTGGTATTGGTTTAACCACAGCCTGCGCGGCAGGTGGTTTAGGCGCAGCTATGATTGTGGAGACTGAATAATGACTCAGCCTACTTTTACTTTAACAGTCCGACCTGATCAGATTGGTGTGATCAGCATGGATGTGGCAGGCGAGAGCATGAATGTGCTCAAAGCTGCTTTTGCTGATGAGATTAAATCTTTATTAAGCGAAATTAAAAACAACAAAGACATCAAAGGTTTGGTGATTATCAGTGGCAAAGCTGATTCCTTTATCGCTGGTGCTGATATATCGATGCTGGATGGCTGCACTACAGCGCAGCAAGCTGAAGACATTGGCCGTATGGGCCAACTGGTGTTTAACCAGCTTGAAGCTTTAGCTATTCCGTTAGTAGCCGCTATTCATGGCCCTTGTTTAGGTGGTGGTTTAGAGCTGGCTTTAGCCTGTCATGCCCGTGTCGCGACAACAGACAACAAAACTGTATTGGGTTTACCTGAAGTGCAGCTGGGCTTATTGCCAGGCAGCGGTGGTACTCAGCGTTTGCCTCGTCTGGTTGGCATTCAAAAAGCATTGGATATGATTTTAACCGGCAAACAGCTGCGTGCTGCTCAGGCGAAAAAAATCGGCTTAGTGGATGCTGTAGTGCCTAAAAGTATTTTGCTGGAAGCTGCAGTGCAATTAGCACTGAAAGGCAAACCAGCGGCACGGGATGTCAAACTAAATTTTGTCGGTAAAGTGCTGGAAAAAACGCCTTTTGGCCGCGCCATTGTGTTTAGTCAGGCTGAAAAACAAACTTTAGCCAAGACGCATGGTAATTATCCTGCGCCGCTGAAGATCCTCAAAGCCATTAAAGCTGGTGTGGACGGTGGTTTTAATAAAGGCCTGGATGTGGAAGCCAAAGCTTTTGGTGAGCTCTGCATGACCAGCGAGTCCAAAGCCTTACGCTCGTTATTTTTTGCCACCACTCAGATGAAAAAAGAGACAGGGGCAGGGGATGTGCAGCCGCGTAAAGTGCGCAAAGCCGCTATTTTAGGTGGTGGTCTGATGGGCGGTGGTATCGCCAACGTTACCGCTACTAAAGCTGGTGTGCCGGTACGGATTAAAGACATTAGCCAGCAGGGTATTTCCAATGCAATGAAATACAGCTACAGCCTGCTGGAGAAAAAGCTGCGTAAACGTTTTGTCACGAAGACTGAAGTGCAAAAACAAATGTCCTTGCTGACCGGAACCACTGATTACAGCGGTTTCCACGATGTGGATTTAGTGGTCGAAGCTGTGTTTGAAGATTTAAACTTAAAACAACAGATGGTCGCTGATATCGAAGCCAATTGCTCAGAACATACGGTTTTTGCCAGCAACACCAGTTCATTGCCTATAGGCCAGATCGCAGCCAAAGCGGCTCGCCCGGAAAATGTCATTGGTCTGCATTACTTCTCTCCTGTGGATAAAATGCCACTGGTCGAAGTGATCGCTCATGACAAAACCTCGGCTGAAACTATTGCGACTACTGTGGCTTTTGCCCGTAAGCAAGGTAAAACGCCGATCGTCGTGAAAGACGGTGCAGGTTTTTATGTCAACCGTATTCTGGCGCTGTATATGAACGAAGCGGCTAATATTTTGCTTGAAGGCGAACCTGTGGAAGCGCTGGACAAAGCGCTGGTGAAGTTTGGTTTCCCGGTCGGTCCTATTACTTTACTGGATGAAGTGGGCATAGACGTAGGCGCAAAAATATCGCCTATTCTGCTGAATGAATTGGGTGAGCGTTTTACTGCACCAGCGGCTTTTGACCGCTTACTGGCCGATGGCCGTAAAGGCCGTAAAACTGAAAAAGGCTTTTACCTGTACGGCGCTAAAGCCAAAGGCAAAAAGCAGGTCGATGCTTCAGTCTATACAGTGCTTGGTTTAAACCCTGCAGCTAAATTAAGCGGCGATCAAATAGCGCTGCGCTGCACAGTGCAAATGCTGAACGAGGCCGTGCGCTGCTTAGAAGAAGGCATTATCAGCAGCGCCCGTGACGGTGATATAGGCGCTATCTTCGGTATCGGCTTCCCGCCGTTCTTAGGCGGCCCTTTCCGTTATATCGACCAAATGGGGGCCGCCACTTTAGTTGCTCACCTGCGCAGCTTTGAGAGTCGTTTTGGCGCACGTTTTGCCCCAAGCAAACTCCTGTTGGAAAAAGCAGAACAAAACACGACTTTTTATTAAGCCCTCCTTTGCCCCGCAAAAGGCTTCTTATTGACAGAAGCCTTTTCTTTTTCTGCCGCGCTACTGCTGCTTTGCTGCTGCATTGTTTTGTTACATCTTATTCGTCGTATCAACTGTTCTTGCTGTGGTTGTAAAACTGCTGTTGTGTTAACGTTTTGTTGTTTTTAACCACTCAGTCCAACCACAAAAGAGAGAAAAATATGCCTAATCCGGTCGGTATCCTTGGTTATGGAGTTGTTATGCTCAGCAGTTTTCAATTGATGGCTGCTATGCCATCTGCAGCCCCTGTGGCACCAGTCAAACCTTATGTCGTGAAATCAGAACATGGCGACAGGCAAGACCCTTATTATTGGCTGCGGGACGATAAACGACAGGCTCCTGAAGTTCTGGATTATCTCAACGCAGAAAATCAGTATTACCAGCAGTATGCAGACCAATACAAAACACTGAGCAAAACTTTGGCTGATGAAATTATTGGTCGCGTTAAACAAGACGACAGTACAGTGCCTGTGGTGAAGGGAGATTACTCCTACTACACCCGCTATGAACAAGGCAAAGAGTATCCGATTTATGCCCGTAAGCCCAAAGCAGGTGGTGCTGAACAGGTGATGCTAAACGTCAATGAGTTGGCTAAAGGCAAAGATTTTTATCAGATAGGCAACTATCAGGTGAGTCCCAACCAACAGCTGCTGGCTTATGCAGAAGATACTTCAGGCCGTCGCAATTACACGCTCAAAGTCCGGGATTTACGTACAGGCAAAGACTTAGACACGGCTATTACTGGGGCTGAAGCCTCTATCGCCTGGTCGGCAGATAACAGTCAGCTATTTTATATTGAAAAAGATCCGCAAACTTTATTAGGCACTAAAGTTCGTCGTCATACCCTGGGTCAGGCAGTGGCCAAAGATGAAGTGCTGTACGAAGAAAAAGACAGCAGTTTTTACATGGGCGTCGGCAACAGTGCCGATGATAAGTTCGTCGTGATTTGGCTCGGCAGCACAGTATCCAATGAAATGCTGGTGCTTAAATCTGACGATAGAAAAGGAAAGTTCACTGCGATAGCCCCGCGTCAACGTGACTTCAAATATGAAGTGGAACATATAGATAACCGCTGGGTCATTATGACCGACTGGGATGCGCCTAACTACCGCCTGATGACGGTCAACGATGACCAGATTGGTGATCGCGACCGCTGGCAGCCGCTGCTTGCGCATGACCCGGATGTGTTTATTGATTCCTTCCAGCTTTTTACCGACTATCTGGTGATTAACGAGCGCAGCAATGGTTTGGACAGAGTGCGTTTGATGCCATGGTCCGATCTAAGCAAAGTGGTGTATGTCGAATCCGACGAAGCGGCTTACGTGGCGAAAACTGACAACAATCCAGAGCAAAACAGCCAATGGCTACGCTACAGCTACACCTCTCTGACGACTCCACCTTCTGTCTATGAAATGCATATGAAAACAGGTGAAAAACGTTTGTTAAAACAACAGGAGGTTTTAGGTGGTTTTGATAAAAACAATTACCAGACAGAACGTGTTTGGGCCAAGGCCAAAGACGGTACTCAAATTCCGGTCAGCCTGTTGTATAAAAAAGGTCTGAAAAAAGATGGCTCAGCCCCTTTGTATCAATATGCTTATGGCTCTTATGGGATCTCAAGCTCTCCATCCTTTCGAAGTACAGTGATCTCTTTAGTCGACCGGGGTTTTGTTTACGCTATAGCTCATATTCGTGGTGGTCAGGAAATGGGCCGCAGCTGGTATGAAAACGGCAAGCTGCTGAAAAAGGTCAACACCTTCACCGACTTTATCGACGTGACTGATTACCTGGTGGCAGAAAAATACGCTGCGAAAGATAAAGTCTTTGCGATGGGCGGCAGTGCAGGTGGCTTGCTAATGGGCGCTATTGCTAATATGGCTCCGGATAAATATCGTGGCCTGGTGGCTCATGTGCCTTTTGTCGATGTAGTGACTACTATGCTGGATGAGTCTATTCCACTGACCACCAACGAGTTTGACGAGTGGGGCAATCCAAAACAAAAAGTTTATTACGACTATATGTTGTCCTATTCGCCCTATGATCAGGTGAAAAAACAGGCCTATCCTGCCATGTTAGTCACTACAGGCTTGCACGACTCACAAGTACAGTATTTTGAACCGGCGAAATGGGTCGCTAAGCTGCGTACTGTCAAAACGGACCAGCAGCCTTTATTGTTCCGCACCAATATGGAAGCGGGCCATGGCGGCAAATCTGGCCGTTTCTCACGCATGATTGAAATTGCTGACGAATACGCTTTTATCTTGTCACTGTTGCCGGCAACTCCTGCCTCTTAATTAAGCAGATAACCAAAAGGCGCCGCAGTTGTTGCCGGCGCCTTTTTTATAACCCTGACTCAGACTTTCGTCGCAATTGTAGTTATTTTTCGAAGCCAAGCTCAGTTCAGTCTGATATAGTGCGGCGGTTTTTTACGCAGAGTTACTAAGCTGGAGTTCAGTGTGGTTTTTATCCTGAGTCTTTTTTGTCTGAGCAGTGTCAGTGTCTATATTGCGGCTTTACGTGCAGGTATGGCCGCTAAACGCTGGGCTCTGGCGGCTTTATGTTTAGGACCTATAGTGCTTCCATTGTTTCATAATCATAAAAGACTGGCTTTACGCCGCGCTTTCGGTCGCTTTTCAAATTTCTTTTAACACTGATCTCGCCTCTAATTCCTGACGTATCAAAATTTGCAATTTGGACGGATTAAAAGGGTTATTCGTCAATCAGTTGCGATTATTTTCTGAACAAAATGCGGCTTCTGTGGCATTCCAAAATCATTTCTTTTGACAAAGCAAAATTTTTGTTTGACGAGTCTGATTTTGTTTACCATACTGCGCACAGTTTGATTCGGATAGCTGTAGATACAACAAAATTAGAGGAAAAAAGTGATGCAGCAAAGTTTTGTCGCTAACCGTCGCTTTTTCGATGACCAGAATTTCCCTAAGGGATTCACCAGGTCCGGGCGCTTTACTCTGGCAGAGGGTAATCTGCTGGAAAAACATGGCAATGCCATGCAGGAACTGGAAGCAGGCTCACGCCAGCCAGTCAATGAAGAAGAACAACGTTTTATCGCTGTTTGCAAAGGTGAACAGGAAGCAACCAGCCAGTATGAAAAGGTCTGGATGAAGTACAAGCAACGTTTGCAGGAAAAACGCAAATTTCATACCGTGTTCGGTAAGAAGCGTATTGCAGATGGTGGTGAAGACTTCTCTTTTGTAGATAACGACGCAGATTAAAAGTAATACGCTGAAAAAGGGTTGGTGCAGATGCAGTACTTGGTATTGGATCTGCATCAGCCCTTTTTTGTTTTGTGCCAGTCATGCTCTGCCAAGCCTAACAACCAAAGCCGTTTTAACCAGGTACAGCCGTCAGTTTGGGTTTTTGTTGTTTCTGTTGTTTTAAGAACAAACCAAAATCATGGGCAGATAACGGCTTACTATAAAAATAGCCCTGAATAATCTCACAGCGCAGCTGCTTCAGCTGTTGTAGCTGCTCTGCTTGCTCCACTCCTTCGGCCACTACGGTCAGGTTCAGGTTGTGAGCAATAGTAACTATAGTGTCCACCATATTGCGGCCACGGGCTGTATTCATATCATCGATAAAGGCTTTATCTATTTTTAAAGTATTGAGCGGAAACTGTTTTAAATAGGCCAAAGACGAGTAGCCTGTGCCAAAGTCATCCATGGCTAAATGAATACCACGAGCCCGAAGTTTCTTCATGGTATCTATCGCCAGAGTGGGCGATTGCATCACTGTACCCTCAGTGATTTCTAACTCCAGGTGATAAGAGGGCAGCTCAGAGCGCTGCAGAATATCGTCGATTTGCTCACACAAAAAGGGCAGCATAAACTGTTTGGCTGATAAGTTGACCGCAACACGGCCATGAAACAGCCCCATATCTATCCAGCGTTTGACGTCTTCGCAGGTTTTTTGCAAAACTACTTCACCAATTTCAAGAATTTGGCCTGTTTCTTCTGCCACAGGAATAAAAGAAGCCGGACTGATTAAGCCTTTTTTCGGTGTGATAAAACGTACCAATGCTTCCATACCCACCAACTGACCTGTGACTATGTCCATTTTGGGCTGATAAAATACGGTGAAATAGTCTTCTTTTAGGCCATGACGGATCAGGTTTTCCACCTGCAATCGTTTCACCGCCAGCTTGTTCATTGAGTCGTTAAAAAACAAATAACGGTTGGCACCTTCATGTTTAGCGTGATACATGGCGGTATCAGCGTTACGCAGCAGCGCTTGTGGGTCGCTGCCATCTTCCGGATATAACACTATGCCTATACTGCTGGTGATCGCCAGTTCGTGCTGTTCGATAAAAAATGGCAGGTTAATTTGTTTCAGCAGGTCTTTGGCCAGGCTTGTGATGCTGTGAATATCATTGGTATTTTCCAGCACCACCGCGAACTCATCACCACCCAGGCGATAGAGTTTCGCTTTAAAGCGGGTGAAATGACTTAAGCGTTCGGACAACTTACAGAGCAAGGTATCACCGAGCTCATGGCCGAGTGAATCGTTAATCTTTTTGAAGTTGTCTAAATCGAACACCAACAGCGCGTGTTCAACCTGTTCACGCACCAGTTGGCTTAAGTGGCTGGAAAAACGGGCACGGTTTGGCAAGCCTGTTAAGGTATCGGTATCGGCCAGACGATTCAGTTCTGCTTCGCGTTTTTTACGTTCGCTGATGTCTGAAACCACACCAACAAACTGCTGCACTTGTCCAAGTTCATCTTTGATCACGTCAAAACTCAGTTCAGCCTGATACAGCTCCCCATTGTGTCTTTTGTCTTCGATTTCACCAGCCCAGTAACCTTGTTCTAGTAAAGACTGGCGGATTTCATGTAAAAAGCGGGCAGGGTAGAGGCAAAGCTCAAAGACGGTATGCAACACTGACTCCCGACTTTTGCCTGTCATGCTGACAAAGGCCGGATTAACTTCCAATAAGGCAAAATTGGTATCACAGACCATTACCGCGTCGGAGATATTGTCCAGGCAGCGGGCAAATAAGCTTAAACGTTCTTCGGTCTCTTTTAATTGCTGAATATTTTTTAAAGTACCAGTCATACGAATGGCCTGGCCTTGTTCGTTCAACTGCACCACTTTGCCGCGATCGAGTACCCAGATCCATTGGCCGTTGGCAGCTTTTATCCGGTAGCTGGCTTCGAAAATAGGCGTCATACCATGCATATGTTGTTGCAGTGCGCTGGTGACTCTTTCTACATCTTGTGGATGAATTTCAGAGCGATTCGGCGGAAATTGCTGGCTGTCACCTGGTTTCTCTAAGGGCTGGTGCCAGGAGCTGGAGCGATACAACTGGCCTGCCTTCATATCCCAGTCCCATAACTCATCGCCGCTGCCCCATAAAGACAAACGTAAACGCTCTTCACTTTGCTCGAGCTTCGACTGATAACGTCGCATCCTTACAATACTCAAGTGAGCCAGCACCAAAGCGACTATCGACAGGACGGAGATCAGCGTCAACATGTAAGGTTGCAACTGCTCCCAACCTGCCGCAACGGCAGGCAGAGGCATGGCTGATACAACAGCAAAGGGCAGCGGTAAAACTGGAGTCAGGCGCACAGTCAGACTTTTTTAATGGATATCAATTCACGGTAACTAATGTTATCCACACTGTCAAAGCCATTCCGACAATAAAGGCAATTTCTCTAATAAATTGAACGGGTTTTGTTCAGTCAAATGGCTGTGATCCGGTTTATCTCCTGTCGCCAGGAAAATTGCATCATAGTCTGGTGCCAACAGCTGATAAAAAAATGCGATAAAATCGGTCAAACTGAGTTGTTCCAGTGCTTTTTCTATCTGCTCGTTTAAATCAAACTGGTGATCCCCCTGGCCTATCGCCAGCCACAGCCGTTTTGCCCTGGCACCTAAGCTGCTGTCCCGTTCTTTAATTTGGGTTGCCAGACCTTGTTTCATCTGAACAAATTCATCTTCGTCCAGCTCTTCTAATTCAGACAGGAAGTTTTTATAAAACGCCAAAGTCGCTTTGTATAAATCAGCGCAGGATGCAGTCGGACTCTGAATGTAAAACGCTATACCAGGCAACAGATTCATCGGTACATAACCAGTTCCAACTAAATAACCCAGTTGCTGCTCAGTGCGCAGTACATGGAAATACTCAGGAGAGAGTAAGTGATTCGCCAGCATAAAAAGCGCCATATCTTCGGGGCGTTTTTGTCGTGACGGCAGATAGATCACCAGTGCTTGATCACTGTGTTCAACCTGAACCTGAACCCACACCGGACCTATGCCCTCTGTATTAAAACGTTGGCGGGGTAAAGCCTTGCCTTGCTGTTGCCTGGATAGCCACAATTGCAGAGCCTGACTTAACTCTGTTGCATCTGCAGTACGCCAGTTTCCGACCATAAAAGCATCCAGATAGACCTGTTGCAATAACTGCTGGTGAAACAATATAAAATCGTTGTAACTGAGTTGCTGTAACGCTGCAGCCAGTTGATCAATATCAGGATTTAACGGCTGCAATAAAGACGACAATTGACTAAAAAGTTTAGAGACTGGTTTGTTTTTGCTGTGATTTTGCCAGTGCCTGATCAATTGACGCTTAATTTCATCAAAACGTTGTTCGTCAAATTGACAGCAGTCCATCTGGGCTAATAAATCTGAGACTAGCTTAATCTGGTTCCCTGCCAAACCACTGCTGTGCACACTGATGCCATTGTGCTGGACATGCAAATGATAAGTTAAACCTGCGGTAGTGGCGGCATAAAAATTTTCATTGATCTGATCCTGAAATAACTCCAGCCATAACCGGCTGGACGCCATATGAGCCACAGACTGAATACAACGGGGTAAATTCAGCTGGACAAAAATATGACCTTTGGGTGTTTTAAAGTCGGTATCGGCTTTAAACCACAACTTAAAGCCAGACTGCTGTACCAAAAGCTGGGGTTTGGTCATATGGGCAGAGTTTGAGAGTAAGTTCAGCTCTGTCACCAGATAAGGATTGCTCTTTGGCAGATGATTGCCTTCAGGCACCTGGGCTTGTTGATACTGTTCCAGCTGAGAGTGCGTCAGCGGCTGGACACGGTAAGGGGTTTGATACCAGCGCGCTTCACGGTTGGCTTCTATATCGGGTGCAATAAACATCACCCTCATATTGTCGGGACGGAAGTTCTGCAACAGCTCGCGATACAGAGATTCTGGAGGCAGGTCCATGCGGTAGTCCCCATAGACATAATCATCGACCGGATAATGTTGCATATTGACGGATAAATCGCAGGCACCCTGCAGGGCTGTACTGGGTTCTTGATACAGGTAGCTCCACTGCACTAAACGCTGGCGCTCCAGAAACAAATGCTCTGGAAAGGCGGATTGTCGAAGCAACTGCAGCTGACCAAACATGGCTTTTAAAATCTGATCCTTGGCTAAAACGCCTTGTTCTGTCAGTTCGAAAGATAAAGTGAAATCTTTGTAGTTACTGCCGTCTATACCACCACCGGCACTCAACTGATTGACCCAGCCCTGGTCTTTTAAATAAGCCAATAAAGAACCCGAGCCTTCATCTCCTAATAAATGCGCTAAAAAAGAAATCAGCTTGTATTTGTACAAGGGCTGGATGTCGGGCAAGGCAAAACTGGCGACCAGCCTCTGACTGAATTTATGTGGCGCGATATCCAGTTGTAGCGCCTGATGTTCGGCCAGATACAAAGGCTCGGATAGAGGGGCTTTGGCACTAACATGGTTTGGTAAAGCAGCAAAATACTGGTGTACCAGCTGCTCCAGTTGTTGCAGTGGTAAAGGTGACACCAGACATAAGGTCATACGGCGTGTACCGTAATGGCTATCAAAAAACTGCTGCACCGCTTGTTGCAGGCTTTGCTCCGGTGTATCACACAAGGTCGTTAAGTTACCCACCGAAAATTTGGCAAAAGGGTGGGCCGGATTGACCGTTTCTTTGTGCACCTGGTAAATGCGTCTGCTGTCGTCTTTGAGCTTTAATGAAAACTCTGCCTCAATGGCCTGACGCTCTTTTTCTATGTAATCTGCATGAAACAGCGGTGCGCGGAACATGTCGGCGAATCTGTCCAGCGCCAGCTCAAAATAGTCTGTGTCTATATCAAAGAAAAAACTGCTGTGTTCAGTACCAGTCCAGGCATTATGACTGCCACCATGATGGTTGATAAAATGCTGATATTCACCGGCATCCGGATAGTTTTCAGTGCCCAAAAACAGCATATGCTCCAGAAAATGTGCTAAGCCCTGACGTTCCGCCGGATCATCAAAGTGCCCAACGTTCACTGTCAGCGCCGCAGCACTTTTTTCTGCATCTTGCTGATGCACCAGAAGAACAGGAAGATCATTCGATAAAGTCAGCGCTAGGTATTGACGTTTATCGTTAGGGCTTTGCATTAACTGGATTTTTTTCAATTTATGCCTCGTGACGGGAACCCTGAAAATACAGAATGCGAGGGTTCATCATAGCGATTAGGAATATAGTAACGCAATTTTATGCTTTATTAGCAGTTACTGTCGGCATTAACTTTCATTATCATAGCGCACTCTTTTCGCGAGCGTCGCGAAGTTGTAACTGGTAGCAACAATGGTTAATTTGGTTATTATGCGGCACGGTGAAGCTGAACCGCAGTACTTGAGCGACAGTGAACGACAGTTAACAGCAGCAGGTCAGGCCGAAGTCAGTGAAATGGCTCAGTGGCTGCATCACCACTATAGTGCATTTGACCGGATTTTCTCCAGCCCTTATCGCAGGACACAGCAAACTGCCGCAGTTTTGCTGCAAAAAGGGCTGTCAGCGCACCCTGTTGAAGTCAATGCAGATCTGGTCCCTGAAGGCAATGCACAACTGGTGGTCGATTTTCTGGATATGTTGTATGCAGAAAACCCACAGACCAAAATTTTATTGGTGTCTCATATGCCACTGGTCAGTTTTTTGGTTGAAGCTTTTACCCGCAGTGGCCAGACGCCGATTTTTGATACTGCAGGTGTAGCCTGCATTGATTACCACCAGCACAGGGGCATACTGCTGGAATATGCCTGCCCAAGTATGCTTCGTTTGGTAAAATCGGTCTCTTAAGTCGGAATTCTAAGTAACACCAGTAACGCACCATCCCGGCCCCATTCGGTGGGGGCCGTATGAAAAGCCCGCACATTCGGGTGTTGTACCAGCCAGTTTGGTACTCTTTTGGCTAGTATGCCCAGCCCCTTACCATGGACCACACAAGCGCAGTTAAAGTGCTGTTGCTCGCAGTACGCCAGTAAACCTGCCAGTTCAGTTTTGGCCTGTTGTTGGGTTAAACCATGTAAGTCCAAGACCACAGCGGGGCGAAATTCACCGCGTTTTAATTGTCTGGCTAAGGTCGGGTCATCACCTGTTTGCACAAAAGCCAGAGTTTGACTGTCGCTGAAAAAACCTTCGTACTGGTCTGAAAAGTAAAACAAATGGCTATCTGGACTGCTATTTGTTAAAGTAGCGGCCATTCTGACCTTGCCGGGCTGACGGGCAAAAGGTATCTTGTCCTGCTGCAAGGGGCGTGCGCCTGTTACCGAGTCCCGGAACAGCTGTTTTTCTTCATCAGGAAGATTTGAAACTGGTGTTTTTTTTCGCATGCCCGAAGTCTAACCAATCACTAGAGTAAAACACAATGACAGAGCATCAAAGCAGCCATCTGACTGCGGAAATTATCGACGAAGCCATCCGCGAGCTGCATTCCATCCACGACTGGTTACGCTGGTCTGTCAGTCAGTTTAATAAAGCCCATATCTATTTTGGTCATGGCACCGACAATCCATGGGATGAAGCTGCCTTGCTGCTGGCTCATAGTCTGGATATAGCCCGCATTAGCGAAAACCTGTTGCCACTTCGTATCACCAGCACTGAAGCCAAAGTCTTTTGCGATTTGTTACTGCAACGCATCGAACAGCGCATTCCTGCGGCTTATCTGACGCAGCAGGCCTTTTTCTGTGGCTTAAGTTTTTATGTCGATGAGCGGGTGTTAGTGCCACGTTCGCCGATAGGAGAACTAATCAGTCGAAGCTTCGAGCCCTGGTTTAAAGAACATGAACCAGCTCGTATTTTAGATTTGTGTACAGGGTCTGGCTGTATTGCTATTGCCTGCGCTAAACAGTTTCCAAATGCTGAAGTAGATGCATTGGATATCAGCGAAGATGCGCTGGATGTGGCGATATTTAATATCGAACAGCATGAGCTGGAGCATCAGGTGTTCCCTATGTTGTCTGATGGTTATAACGCCATTAAAGGTCAGACTTACGACTTGATTGTGACCAATCCGCCTTATGTAGATGCTGAAGATATGGCTGACTTGCCGGATGAATACCATCACGAGCCAGAATTAGGGTTAGCCTCTGGCCATGACGGTCTGGAATTAACCCGCCGTATTTTGGCTGAAGCTGCAGAGCATTTAAACGATGGCGGCTGGCTGATTTGTGAAGTAGGCAACAGTATGGTTGCACTGCAAGAGCTGTATCCGGATTTGCCATTACAATGGCTGGAATTCGAACGCGGTGGTTTAGGGGTATTTGCCATCAGCAAAGCTGACCTGGTGAAACATCAGCATAGTTTAGAAGCGTAATTCGTCAGAACAGAGAACAAGACTCAGGAGCAGAAGATGTCGGGTAATTCTATAGGCCAACTCTTTAAAGTGACCACCTTTGGTGAAAGCCATGGCCCAGCCATTGGTGGCATAGTGGATGGTTTGCCGCCTGGCTTAAAGCTCGACCTGGAGCAAATTCAGCACGAATTAGACAGACGCAAACCTGGTACCTCACGTTACACCACGGCACGTCGAGAGGATGATATCGTTAAAATTTTATCCGGTGTGTTTGAAGGCTATAGCACAGGCGCATCTATTGGCTTGCTGATTGAAAATACTGATCAGCGCTCACAGGACTATTCTGCTATTAAAGACCTATTTCGTCCAGGTCATGCCGATTACACTTACTGGCATAAATTTGGTATTCGCGATTACCGCGGTGGCGGCCGCTCGTCAGCCCGTGAAACAGCTGTCCGTGTGGCTGCAGGTGCTATTGCCAAGCAGTATTTAAAAGCGAAGTTTGGGATCGAAATTCGGGGTTACCTCGCGCAGCTTGGCCCAATCAAAGCGCAAAAGCTGGATTGGGACCAGGTGGAACAAAATGCTTTTTTCTGCCCTGATGTCGACGTGCTCGAGCAGTTAGATGAGTATATGCGTCAGCTGAAAAAAGACGGTGATTCAGTCGGTGCCCGCATCAATGTGGTGGCCTCTGGTGTGCCTGTGGGTTGGGGAGAGCCTGTGTTCGACCGCATTGATGCCGATATAGCACATGCCATGATGAGTATTAATGCGGTGAAGGCCGTCGAAATTGGTGATGGTTTTGCTGTGGTCGAACAGCGGGGCTCTACCCATCGTGATGAGCTGCGCTTAGCAGGTTTTAGCGCCAACCACGCCGGTGGCACTTTAGGCGGCATTACCTCTGGTCAGGATATTAATGTCAGTATTGCGTTAAAACCTACATCAAGTATCAGCATTGCAGGTAAAACTATTACCACCAGTGGTGAAGAAACAGAGATGATCACCAAAGGCCGTCACGACCCTTGTGTTGGTATTCGGGCTGTGCCTATAGCTGAAGCTATGCTGGCGATAGTACTGATGGATCATTTCCTGCGGCACAGAGCACAAAATGCTGATGTGGTCGTCACAACACCAGATATTGCAAGGCAGCCTTAATCAAAGGGCTGAGCTTAAGCTCTGACCTGTTTATCGAAGACCTGTTTTTCAATTGTAATTTTGCTCTGCCCTTGTTGAACAAGGTGCAGAGCCAAGGCTCTGACCCGATGAAACTTGCTACCACCCCAGCCCTGGGACTTGCTTACTTTGCCTATTTTGCCGTGTTAGGCATTTTTGTACCT
Organism: Rheinheimera sp. KL1; assembly: GCF_001275035.1. Taxonomy (NCBI): domain Bacteria; kingdom Pseudomonadati; phylum Pseudomonadota; class Gammaproteobacteria; order Chromatiales; family Chromatiaceae; genus Rheinheimera; species Rheinheimera sp. KL1. The sequence continues at coordinate 7,587 of NZ_LAMX01000020.1, read as the reverse complement.
TACCTGCCGATGTTTCTCGATGGCCGCGGTTTTAACTCTCACGATATAGGTTTGTTGCTGGCGATAGTCACCACCAGTCGTATTATTGGCCCGAGCTTGTGGGCTATGGTGGTGGAGCGTAAAGGCGACCCCATCAGCGTCATGCGTTTTGGCGCTGTGCTGGCATCCATTGGCTGGCTCAGCAGTTATGTTGATTTTGGCTATTGGCCTCTGGTGCTGGGGTTGGGGTTGTTCAGTTTATTCTGGACTGCAATTTTACCGCAGCTGGAAGTCAGCGCCTTTCATTATCTGAATAACGACAGTAGTGTCTATGGCCGGGTCCGCAGTTTTGGCAGTGTCGGCTACATCCTGGTCGTGATGCTGGGCGGTTTGTTACTACAACATTTTGGCTCCGAATTTTTACCCTGGGGCGCCACTGTGTTTTTGGCTTTGCTGCTGGGAACTCTGTTTTTATTGCCATCTTTTACCATGAAAAACACCGAAGGGCAGCAGTCGATTCGTTTTCGGACCTTGTTTAAGCATCCGGTATTTTTACGTTTTATGACCGCAACTTTCTTAATGCAAATTAGTTTTGCGCCTTTTTATGGTTTCTTTATTTTGTATTGCCGCGATTTAGGTTACAGCGGTGTGACCTCGGGCATGATGATAGCTCTGGCGGTGCTGGCGGAAATTATCGCGTTTTTTTATGCGGGCAAAGTATTAAATCGCTTCAGCTACAGGGTGCTGCTGACCTTTTGTTACGGTCTGACGGTGCTGCGTTGGTTGATTGTGGCTTATCTGGCACAACACTGGTACTGGCTGGCTTTTAGTATGTTATTCCATGCGGCCAGTTTTGCCTTAGCGCACAGCTGCGCTATGCAGTTTATTCAAAGCTTTTTTGCCCCGGCGCAGCGTAGCCGTGGCCAGGCCTTGTATGCTGGTGTGGTTTACGGTGGCGGTGGCGCTATAGGGGCTTATTGTGCCGGTGTATTGTGGGCTGACGGACCAGGCGCGACTTTAACTTTTGTCAGTGCTGCAGTGGCGGCTTTAGGGGCGACTTTAATGGCCTTTTCTTTGCCAAATACTTTACGCCAGCAGCAAAAGCTCTAGTTCTGGCTGGGCATAGCTTTGCTAAAAGGCTACAATGCGGCGTTTTTTTTACGCTGTAGAGGGTAGTGTGGCCAGTCTGTTTCGTTTAGGTTTAATTATCAATCCTGTAGCTGGAGTAGGTGGTGCTGTTGCGCTTAAAGGTAGCGACGGTGTGGTAGAACAAGCTTTGGCATTAGGCGCTGTGCCGCAGGCGCAACATAAAACCGCCTTGGCGTTAGAGCCGCTGTTGCCTCTGAAAGACCAGCTGCAGATCCTGACGGTTGCCGGTGCTATGGGGGCCGATCTGCTTGCGTCTTTAGGTTTTCAGTTTGAGATTTGTTACACCCCTCAGTCCAGTCAAACCACGGCAGAAGATACAGAACAAGCCGCTACCGCCATTGCAGAGCAAGGCGTAGACTTGTTGTTATTTGCCGGTGGCGATGGTACAGCCCGCAATATCTGTGCAGCGGTCGGCGAACGAGCGACAGTACTTGGTGTGCCAGCAGGTTGTAAAATTCACTCCGGAGTGTATGCCATTAGCCCCTCTGCTGCTGGTAAAGTCATAGCTCAGCTGGTCAAAGGCGAGCTTGTGACCTTAACCGAAGCAGCAGTAATGGATATAGACGAAACCGCCTTTCGCCAGGGCATAGTGCGCGCCAAACGTTTTGGTGAAATGCGTATCCCGGCCGAGCTTCGATATATTCAAAGCGTGAAAAGTGGCGGCAAAGAATCCGAAGAGCTGGTGCTGGATGATTTAGCCGCATATATAGCAAGCGAAATGGAAGAGAATGTGCGGTATGTGATGGGCTCAGGTTCCACAGTAGCCGCTGTGATGAAAGAACTCGGCCTGCCCAACACCTTATTAGGTGTGGATGTAGTGGAGAATGGTGAGTTGATTGCATCTGACGTTACAGCCACAGAATTACTTGAGCTGGTAAAGGATTATCCCAGCAAGCTGGTGATCACCTTAATAGGTGGCCAGGGTCATGTGTTTGGCCGGGGCAATCAGCAGTTAAGCCCTGCGGTTATCCGCGCAGTAGGGCGCGCTAATATTTGTTTAGTTGCCACTAAAACTAAATTGCAGCAGCTTGCCGGGCGACCTTTATTAGCCGACACCGGTGATGCAAGCCTTGATCAGCAGTTACAAGGGCTTTTGCCTGTACTGGTCGGCTACAATGATTACGTGATGTACAGACTAGGTCTGGAGGAGTAAAAATGCAGGACGTTCAGGCCTATATTCAGCAGGTTGCCCAGTTTTTAGATGCAATGGTGCAAAAAGCCAGTGATGATGAATTATTTGCCGGTGGTTACTTACGTGGCCATTTTGATCTAGCCGTCGGGCGGTTAGAGCTGACGGAGCAACCATTTGAGCAAGCTGAACTTACAGAGTCAGTGCAGCAAAGTCTGAGCATGGCGATTGCGGGTGGTGAACTGACGGAGCAGGATCAACAGCTGGTGTTAGGTTTATGGCAGCAGCTACAACAACTTTCGTGATCTGATGTTGCATCAGATTGAAACTGAAGCCGAATTTGATTTGCGCTTCTACCACGCGCTTTGTGCGCCAAACTACAAGTGAACTTTATGTCTACTAAATTTACCAGCTTAGAGCAACACGCCAGTTATGGCATAGGTCTGCAAATGGGTCAGCAACTGGCTGACAACCCGTTTGACGGTTTAGACATTCTGGCGGTAGCCGCAGGTTTAGCTGCTGCTTTCCAGGGTGATGAGCCAGAAGTCTCTGATGAGCAAATTGGCGCTGCGTTCCAGGTGATCAGCCAGCGAATGCAGCAACAACAGGAACAACAAGCCAAAGCCTTAGCGGGCGCTGGTGAAGCTTTCCTGGCTGAAAATGCGAAAAAACCAGGCGTGACTGTGACTGCTTCAGGTTTACAGTACGAAGTATTAGTGCAAGGTGAAGGCGAAAAGCCAACTAAAGCGTCAACAGTGCGCACGCATTACCACGGCACTTTAATTGACGGTACTGTGTTTGACAGCTCGTACGACCGTGGTCAGCCTGCTGAATTCCCTGTCTCTGGTGTGATCGCTGGTTGGACTGAAGCGCTGCAATTGATGCCTGTTGGCACCAAGTTACGTTTAACTATCCCACATAACCTGGCTTACGGTGAGCGTGGCGCTGGTGGCAAAATTGCTCCATTCAGCACTTTAGTTTTTGATGTAGAACTTTTAGCTATCGTTAGTTAATCGTTTGTTTTTATAAAGAAAAAGGAGCTTGTGAGCTCCTTTTTCTTTAGATGTCGAATTTAGTCGTAAGGATTGTATTTTTTCTTCTTAAACTGGCTGAAGATTAACATCAGTGATAGCAGGGTATAGACGACAAAAATTACTCTTGTCCAAACCGGCATAGAGAAATCCATAAAGCGCCATGCTATATCACCGCACATACCGGTAGGGTTAAAGATTTCCGGAAACCATTTATCTAAAGGCAAACCCAGTGGAAACTCAGGAAACAAACTACAGGTGTATAGACCACCGGACTGCACCAGCTCTTCGACACCTATATGTTCGTGGGTGATCATCACTCCCCAAACTGAACTTGCGCTAAAAGTTAACAAAGCTATCCAGCGTAATAAACCGTTGGTCGGTGATATCAGGGCAACCAGTGCTGCCAGTATCACACCAGTTAATGCCGCTCTGGCATACACACATAACATGCAAGGCTGTAAATTCATCTGATATTGAAAGTACAACGCCAGACCTAACAACACCGTGGCTGACAGCGCTAACACAAGCCATGCCGATCGTTGTTTTGACCATTTTGCCAGACTGGATAACATTCGGATCCCTTTGTTTGATAAAACAAAACTATAAGTCGGTCAATCTAAGGCAAAAACAGTGGAAAGACAACCCACAGTACGCTGAACAGCTATTTTTAATCCATAGCTTGTTAACTGGATTGTCTCTGGTACAATCAGTGCCATTTATCTGACATTATAATAATGACAACGGGTCTCTCCGCATGACTATGAATTTGATTAAAGCGCAAAGCCCAGCTGGTTTTGCTGAAGAATATATTGTTGAATCTATCTGGAATGGCAAATTTGCTCCAGGGTCCATTTTACCAGCTGAGCGTGAATTGTCAGAGCTGATAGGAGTTACCCGCACTACGTTACGTGAAGTGTTACAACGTTTAGCCCGTGATGGCTGGCTGACCATTCAGCACGGCAAACCAACGAAGGTGAATAACTTCTGGGAAACCTCAGGTTTAAATATTCTGGAAACGCTAGCCCGTTTAGATGAAGAGCGGATGCCGGAACTGGTCGATGAGCTGCTGTCTGCCCGTACCAACATCAGCGCTATTTATATTCGTGGTGCTATTAAGACACATAAAGAACAGGTGATTGCGTCTTTTGCCGGTGCTGAAGATTTAGCTGACACAGCCGAAGCTTTTGCGGCTTTTGACTACAACCTGAACCATGAAATGGCGCTGCATTCATCCAATCGTATCTATGTGCTGATTTTAAATGGCTTCCGCGGTTTGTATAACAAAATTGCCCGTTTCTATTTCTCCTCTCCTGAAGCCCGTGAATTAGCCCGTCAGTATTATCACCAGTTAAAGCAATATGCTGAAGCAGGTAAACATGACGAAGTAGTATTCGCTGTGCGTAAGTACGGTAAAGAGAGCGGTAAAATTTGGGCAGGTTTGCGCTCACAAATTCCAAAAGATTTAATCGAATAATTTAAAGCCGCCGCAAGGCGGTTTTTGTTTTTTACATCCATGCAAAAAACTCCTGCGGAGCCTGCTCAGGCCGTCCACAAACATTCCAGATGTTGTTGTATTCGCCGCCATCCATGGCGCTCACCCTGTCGGGCCATCGTCGCTGCGCTCCGATGTTCACAAAACAGCAGGATAGCTGTTTTGCACAGCTTCAGCTGCCGTAGGCGAGCATCATGGACGATGTGAGTGAAAATCACTCCAGGCGATTTTGTATTCGCTGCCATCCATGGCGCTCACCCTGTCGGGCCAGCTAAAACTGTTCAAAATCGCTCCAGGCGATTTTGTTTTTTTATCTGATAAGCTGTACTTACCTTTATCACCTTGTCACAGCGGTCGGGGCTGGTTATTATATTGCTATATATAATATAACCTTTAGTTATATGGGGCGAACTATGCAAAAGCCTGCTGTGCGACCGCAAGAAATTTATCTGGATAATAATGCGACTACCCCTGTATTGGCTTGTGCAGCGCAAGCTGTGCAACATACGATGCAGCAGTGTTTTGGCAATCCAAGCAGCAGTCACAGTACTGGTATTAAAGCCAAGGTCGAGCTGGAAACCACCAGACAATTGGCTCGTCAGCTCGTTGGCGCAGGTTCCGGCGACATTGTTTTTACTTCAGGGGCGACTGAAGGCATTCAAAGTTCTATTTTCTCCGCTTTGTTGCATGCCCGAATGTCCGGCAAAACGGGCCCAGCTTATACTTTGCTTTATGGTGCGACTGAACACAAAGCTGTGCCTCAGAGCCTGGAGCACTGGAATCATGTATTGCAGTTAGGCGCCAGCATTAAAGCTATTCCTGTGGATCAACATGGTGTCCTGGATTTTGAGTTTATCCGTGCTGAACTGTCGAATACGTTGCTGATTTGCACTATGGCAGCGAACAATGAAACTGGTGTGAAACAGGATTTAGCCGCTTTGCAGCAACTTATTCGTAGCGTAGCGCCGCAAGTGCTTTGGATGGTGGATTGCGTGCAGGCGCTTGGCAAAATGCCATTGCAGCTTGAGCACATGACGATAGACTACGCGCCTTTTAGTGGCCATAAGCTCTATGCGCCCAAAGGTATTGGCTTTTTATATGTGCGCGAAGGCACGCCTTATCAGCCGCTGCTGGCCGGTGGCGGCCAGGAGAGTGGTTTACGCTCCGGTACTGAAAACCTGCCCGGTATTGCCGCTTTGCAGGCTATTTTCAGGCAACTGAACTTAAAAGCTGATTCGGTATTTCAGTCTGAAACGACACTGTGGACTTACCGTGAACAACTGTTGTCCGCTTTGCGCCAGGTCTTTCCTGATTTAGTGCTCAATAGCGACAAACCTTATATAGTGCCTACCACTATTAACTTCTCAGTACCAGGTTTTGCCAGCAAAGACATTATGGATTTGTTTGACGCTGCCGGCATTCGTGTCAGCTCGGGGTCGGCTTGCAGCTCAAAAATTCCAACCAGTTTTGTACTCAATGCTATGGGCTTGCCTTTATGGCGCAGTCAGGGCGCCATTCGCCTGTCTTTTGGTCCTGCAATGACAACAGCTGAATGTCAGCAGGCTTGTCAGGCTATTTTGGCGTTAAAAACTGTAGTGCACTCCTGTTGTCTGGTGTTAAGTGATGCCAGCAGTACAGAGCTGCAGCCAGTGACTGGTTTAGTGCAGTTAAAACATGAAGATTTATGCAGCTATTTACTGGTATCAGCTGACACCTCGGAAGTCATTATTATCGACGCTGTGTTGCCTCTGGCCAGCCGGATTGCTCAGTTGGTGCAGGGACATCAGTTCAAAGTGCGGGCTATTTTAGATACCCATGTACATAAAGATCATCCGTCAGCGCGGCCTGCGCTGGCGACCTTATTAGCTGATTTACTGGATCAGGTACCGACCGATGTACTGGGTTGGCCTCTAGCCGTACCGCTGCTACAAATGGGAGCTTATCAGTTGGAAAGTCTGGCTACGCCGGGCCATAGTCCTGAAGCTGTGACTATTGTTGTCACGCAGCACCATCAGCAAAAATTTGCTTTTGTCGGCGATTTTATTTTGCCAGGTGGTACAGGACGATTGGATCTGCCAGGTGGAGACACAAAGGCCTTTCGTCTGAGTTTAAGGGCTTTAGATCAGAAACTTGAATCTCATACCTTGTTATTGTCCAGCCATGATTATGCCCAGCGTTTTTTCACCCGTTGGGATCTGATGCTGCAGGAGCAGCCTGTGTTGCAGCAGGTGCTACATACCGAAGCTACACCGGAGTTGTGGTTAAGCGATTTACAGCGTCAGACACAATGGTTGCAACAACAGGCCGGGCATTTTTGTGGGGTAGTGGAAGTCTGTGCTTCTGATGCGACCGCTGTGATTGATAAACATCAGATCGCTGCCTTGATACAGCAGCGCCCCAACTTACAAATCTGGGACGTGCGTGAACCCCATGAACAAGCCGCAGGTGCTTTGTCTGTGTACTTACCTGATTTAGTCTGTAAGGAAGTTCCTTTATCTGCACTGGTGCAGCAGGTTACCGAGCAACAGACTGCAACCCCTCAGCCCTTGTTGCTGGTCTGCCGTTCTGGTAATCGTAGTTTATTGGCAGCGAAAGTGCTGAATAGAGCTGGGTTTGATTTGGTGTTTAATTTAAAGGGTGGAGTCGCGCTATTAGCCTGATTACCCCCGCAGCTTTGTTGACTTCGCTCTCGCCCCAGTCACATAGGTTAACTATGCTCCTGGGGTCTCAATCCCTCGTCGCCTCGCTGCAACTCCAACTACTTTGGGAAAGACTCTTCGTATTTGAAGCCGCAGCTTTGTTGA
>NZ_LAMX01000028.1:0-69110 GCF_001275035.1 Rheinheimera sp. KL1 | reverse complement strand
TTTGTGTGACAACTTCACCATAATCCCTCGCAGGGAGGGGAGTCCATACATCTACGATTTTGGACACTGCTGCTGTACTGCTTTCCACCAAATGACATGGCGTTTTAACTCTGCTTTTAATTCAGTATTAGGCACCTCAAAGCGCTGTGAAATAGGTTGCTCGGGAGCGGTTCCTTGATACAGCTGCTGCAATAGCGGATACAATTGCTGATAAGTGCCATCCACCTGTGCCAGATACACCTGCACTTTGCCGATAAAATACTGCAGTAAAATGGTATTCAGAATCTCTGCTTTGTCTGAGTGTTTACCGGCTGGGCACACCACTTTTAGATCAAGCTGTTCTAACTGCTGATTTAAGCTTTGCAGCCAGTTCTGGCTAAAGCGCAAGCTTTGTTGCAACTGACTTAGTGTATTGGCCTTGTATAAAGCTTCCAAGGCTTGTTCGGGATTGATGCTGCTGGCCTGCTGCCAGTTCTGCTCGACAATACTTTTTTGCAGTGCAAGCAAGGAATGTAAGGCTTGTATAGTCTCAGCTACACCTGCGACTGAATTGGGTTCTGACAAACTGCGGTAGGGGTGTAGTTGTTGACGCAACGTCTCGTCCTGCTGCAAAAAGTTTTGCCAATGTTTATCGATTTGTCTGGTTTTGTCAGAAGCAATAGCAGCTAATTTTTGTTGTAGATCTGGCGCTATCTCCGGATTGTTTAAACAAGGCTGCACTTGCTCTAAAAATGCCAGTTCGTACTTCAAGCGCTGGCTTGGGGTCATCACCTTCCCCAGGCTGCTATTGCGCTCACCCAGCAATACATCCAGGCCACAGGCTCGGGTCGCTACTAATTCGACTAGGCTAATGCTGCTGTCAGCTATATCGGCTCTGGTGGTTGTGATGGAAGGAAGTGGCTCTAAATCACGCGCTGAGGGGGCTTTTATTTCAAGACCCAAAGTACGACCAAGCCGGCTGGCATAGTCGTCCATCAGGGATTGAGCCGGATCGCTGCAGCCGCTTAACACAAAAACAACAGCAATAAAGCTCAGTAGTTTAGTGAGATGATGCAGCCTGTTGCTGCTGTAAAATTTTGCCATCTTCTAATCGCCTGATTTGGTTTTTTAAGATCCACGCCAGCATCACAGCAGCGCAGGATAAACCGACAATAATGCCAATCCAAAAGCCATGAGCGCCCATTTTGGGGGTAATCCAGTCGGTTAAACCTAATACAGTGCCCAAACCAAAACCGATCGGCCAATAGGCAACAAAGGTGATAAAAAAGATAGGTTTGGTGTGTTTTAGTCCGCGTAAAGCACAAGCCGAGACAACTTGTATCGCATCAGAAATCTGATAAAAACACGCCAGAACCAAAATTGAGGTCGCCACAGCTAAGACTGCAGGATCGGTAGAGTAGAGTGATGCCACCAAAAAGCGACCAAAATAGGTCACCAGCGCTATACCGACCGCCATCATCATCGCCAGTTGCACTGCGGTGGATACGGCTTTTTTCAGCTCCTGCACATCGTTACTGCCGACCAGGTGACCGACTCGTATCGTCGTTGCCATACCCATACTCATAGGTAACATAAACACCAAAGCGCTGTAGTTATTGGCAATTTGATGACCGGCCACCACTATAGGACCTAAATGCACAATCATCAGCGGGATTGAAGAGAATAAGGTCACTTCAAAAAACAGCGAAAAGGCGATAGGCGTGCCTATAGCGATGATATGCCATAAATCTTTACGATTGGGTTTGAGGTGATCGGGCTTTTTCATATAAAGCGCTGTGCTACGGCTTCTGAAAGCATAAATAGTGATGGCAATAAACATCGCCAGAAAGACTAAAGAGGTCGCCACACCGCAACCGGCGCCGCCTAAAGCAGGCATACCCAACTTGCCATAAATAAACACATAGTTGGCCGGAATATTGACCAGAATACCGACAAAAGCTATCCACATAGTGGCTTTGGTATTACCAATGCCTTCAAACAAGTTACGGAAAATCATATAACCGGCAGCCGGATAAACGCCGTAGCTGACATAGACCAGATAATCGACTGCTTTGGCACGCAGATTATCTTCCATCGACAAATACTGCAGCGGCAGATGAATAAACTGCATAGCTATCACTATGACTGTCGCCAGCACCATCGCCAGATAAAAACCTTGCAGCGCATTATGCGGAATGGCTTTATGATTTTTTGCGCCATACAACTGCGAAATAATAGGCGTCAGTGCCAGCAATAAACCCTGCAAGGTCAGAATAATCGGCAGCCAAATGGCGGAAGCCACAGCAATAGCGGCCATATCCAGCGCACTGACGCGGCCAGCCATAATGGTATCAATCACAAACATCATGGTTTGGGTCAGCTGAGCCAGCATAATAGGGCCGGATAATTTCAGAATGGTTTTTGCTTCAAAGCGGGAAAAAGGTAACATAACAACTCTTGTCAGACAGGCGGAAAAACGCCGTAAAGATAACACAGCAGAGGTTTTATGTTTACAGGAATAGTGCAGGCAAAAGTTAAAGTCAGTGAAATCAGCGACCAAGAGCAGTTTCGCAGGCTCACTCTTGAAGTGCCGGTGCAGTTGCTGCAAAACCTGGAGCGGGGTGCCAGTATCTCTATCAACGGCACTTGTTTAACGGCCACCGAATTCAGTCTGCTTGAGCCTTTAGGCTGGGTGAGTTTTGATGTAATAGACGAAACCTTAGTCAAAACCAACTTAGGCGCTCTAACCAATGGCTCATTGGTGAACTTTGAACGCTCGTTAACTTTTGGCCGTGAAATTGGTGGGCATTTAGTATCTGGCCATGTGCATGGCACAGCAGAAATTTTAGCTGTGACCCAAACAGGTGCGAATTGGCGAGTGGATATTGAGCTCAAACCTGAATTTAAAAACTATGTGCTCAGCAAAGGTTTTATAAGTATTGATGGGATCAGCCTGACGGTGGGTGAAGTGACAGCACAGAGTTTTAGCCTGCATTTAATACCAGAAACTCTCGACGTCACTACCTTAGGCCAACGAAAAGCAGGCGACAGGGTGAATATCGAATTGGACCAGCAAACCGTTACTATTGTGGATACGGTTGAACGGGTTCTCGCTGCCAGAAATGCCTGATCTGTCTAATAATACTGCTCATCTTCAGCATCGATAAACACTTGCACTTTATTGTGCAGTTCATCTTTATGGGTTTGCACATGGATTGGGTTGCAGCAGTTGCTGCAATCTTCAATATCGTCCTGATCGTCGCCGCTGATATCCAGGGTGATAGGAGTGGGATGACCACAGAAAGGGCAAAGAATAGTTTTATGCAGTAAGTCCATAGATCCTCCGTTTACCAACGCCTGTTGCAGCAAGCGCTGGCGACTGACTATCCGCGGGTCCTTCCGTTATTAAGCTCCTCTAGGTTTCAGTGTAGGCGTTAAAGCGGCATCAGGCGAAGATCAGACCTATTTTTATGCTGCCGTTTTGTTCCTTGTTGCCTATGTTGTTGCCGATAAAGTACCGCAGCTGTTATGATGCAGCCGCTTTTTGTTAAAAGCAGAGACAACTACGTGTTGTACTGCTTTGTTCTACCGCTCGTAAGGTTGAACCGCAAAAGGCATTCCCTTAATTTAAATTGAATCAACATGTGACCCTTGGTACGGGCCACCACTGTGAGGACTTATCATGCCAGTTATTACTTTACCTGACGGTAGTCAGCGTTCATTTGACGCCCCTTTATCTGTATTAGACGTTGCCAAAGACATAGGCCCAGGCCTGGCGAAAGCCACCATAGCCGGCAAAATCAATGGTCAATTGGTAGACGCTTGTGAGCTCATCACCTCCGACGCTTCATTAAGCATTGTCACCGCCAAAGATCAGGAAGGCCTGGAAATTATCCGTCACTCCTGCGCTCACTTATTAGGTCACGCTATTAAGCAGTTATGGCCCAATACTAAAATGGCGATTGGCCCTGTTATCGACAACGGCTTTTATTACGATGTGGATTTAGACCGTCCAATCAGCAGCGATGATTTAGCGCAACTTGAAGAGCGCATGCTGCAACTGGCCAAAACCGAATATGACGTGGTGAAGAAAAAAGTAAGCTGGCAACAGGCTTATGACACCTTCGCCGCGCGTGGCGAAAGCTACAAAATGGAAATCCTTGACCAGAACGTCGCCAAAGACGATCAGCCGGGTTTATACCACCACGAAGAATACATCGACATGTGTCGTGGTCCACACGTGCCCAATATGCGCTTCTGCCAGCACTTTAAAATAATGAAAGTGGCAGGTGCGTACTGGCGTGGTGATGCGAAAAACAAAATGCTGCAACGTATTTACGGCACTGCCTGGGCAGATAAAAAGCAATTAGCTGCGTATTTACTGCAACTGGAAGAAGCGGAGAAGCGTGACCACCGTAAAATTGGTAAAGCTTTAGGTTTATTCCACTGGCAGGAAGAAGCGCCAGGTATGGTGTTCTGGCACAACGACGGCTGGACTATTTTCCGCGAGCTGGAAACTTTTGTCCGCGAAAAGTTGGCGCAATACGATTACCAGGAAGTAAAAGGTCCATTTATGATGGACAAAGTGCTGTGGGAAAAATCAGGTCACTGGGAAAAGTATTCAGACAATATGTTTGTCACCAGTTCTGAGAACCGTGATTACGCCATCAAGCCAATGAACTGTCCTGGCCATGTGCAGATTTTTAACCAGGGCCTGAAATCATACCGCGATTTACCGCTGCGTATGGCTGAGTTTGGTTGCTGTCACCGTAACGAGCCATCAGGTGGTTTACACGGCCTGATGCGGGTGCGTGGTTTTACTCAGGATGATGCTCATATCTTCTGTACTGAAGATCAGGTGCAGGCTGAAGTGTCCAACTGTATCAAAATGGTATTCGACGTCTACAGCACCTTTGGTTTTAAAGACGTGCAGGTGAAATTATCCACGCGCCCGGAAAAACGCATTGGTACTGACGAGATGTGGCACCGTGCTGAGCAGGGTTTAGCAGAAGCTTTGGATGCCAATGGCATAGCTTATGACCTGCAACCTGGTGAAGGTGCGTTTTATGGCCCTAAAATTGAATTTACTTTACACGATTGCTTAGGCCGCGCCTGGCAATGTGGTACAGTGCAGCTCGATTTCGCTTTACCTGGTCGTTTAGGTGCAAGTTTTGTTGCTGAAGGCAACGACAGACAAGTACCAGTAATGATCCACCGTGCGATTCTGGGTTCGCTGGAGCGTTTTATCGGCATTCTGATCGAAGAATATGCAGGCTTTTTCCCGGCCTGGTTAGCCCCAACTCAGGTTGTGGTGATGAATATTACCGATAATCAGGCCGAATATGTGCAGGATTTAGTAAAAACTTTCAAATCTCATGGTATTAGAGCTATTTCTGACTTGAGAAATGAGAAGATAGGCTTTAAAATCCGCGAGCACACGCTACAGCGTGTTCCTTATTTAGTGGTAGTCGGTGACAAAGAAGTTGAAGCTGGCGATATCGCGTTAAGAACACGGAAGGGCGAAGACCTCGGAAAAATGAGTGTAAGCGACTTTATCACTAAGTTGAGCACTGAAATTAAAAACCGGGTCTAATTATTTTCACTCTTGGAGGAACATACTATTAAAGTAGGAAAGAAAACTTTACCGGCGAACAGACCAAACCGTATTAACGAAGAAATCAACGTTAAAGAAGTACGCTTGTTAGGTCTGGAAGGTGAGCAATTAGGTGTAGTAATCACTTCAGAAGCTATTCGTTTAGCAGAAGAAGCAGGCGCTGACTTGGTAGAGATTAGCCCAACCGCTGAACCACCCGTTTGTAAGTTGATGGACTATGGTAAGTTCCTGTTTGAGAAAGGCAAAGCTGCTAAAGAGCAGAAGAAAAAGCAAAAACAGATCCAGATCAAGGAAATAAAATTCCGGCCTGGAACTGATGAAGGCGATTACCAGGTAAAACTACGCAACCTGCGTCGCTTCATTGAAGAGGGTGACAAAGCTAAAGTAACGCTGCGCTATCGTGGTCGTGAAATGGCGCATCTGGACATCGGTATTGAGATGCTTAACCGGATTAAAGAAGATATGTCAGATATTGCTATCTGCGAATCTTTCCCAAGCCGTGTTGAGGGTCGTCAGATGATCATGATGCTGGCCCCAAATAAGAAGTAATAAGAGCTTTCAAGCATAAGATACGCCGCTTGAATAAAGCGGCGTTTTTTATCGCCTTATTATTCGTTGTAATCTAAACAATGCGAGTTATTTAACTATGCCAAAGATGAAAACCAACAAAGGTGCTGCAAAGCGCTTTAAAAAAACCGGCTCAGGCGGTTTTAAACGTAAGCAATCACATCTTCGCCACATTTTGACGAAGAAGTCTTCTAAGCGTAAGCGTCAGTTAGGTCCAAAAACGTTAGTTGCAAAAGTTGACGTGGCTGGTATCGCTCGTTGTCTGCCATACGCATAATATTAGGAGATTTTAAATGCCAAGAGTAAAACGTGGTGTGACAGCTCGCGCTCGTCACAAGAAGGTGTTAAACCAGGCTAAAGGTTACTACGGTGCCCGCAGTCGTGTTTATCGTGTCGCTTTCCAGGCAGTTATTAAAGCTGGCCAATACGCTTACCGCGACCGTCGTCAACGTAAACGTCAATTCCGTCAACTGTGGATCGCACGTATCAACGCTGCATCTCGTCAGAACGGTTTATCTTACAGCCGCTTCATCGATGGTCTGAAAAGAGCATCTGTTGAGATCGACCGTAAGATCCTGGCTGATATCGCTGTATACGACAAAGGCGCATTTGCTGCTTTAGTCGCTAAGGCAAAAGAAGCTTTAACTGCTTAATTCTTTGAGCAGAATCTGTAACGCCGGCCAACTCTGTTGGCTGGCGTTCGTTTTATAAGAGCATGTAAATAAACCTCCGCTATGGTGTCTTCAGCCATAAGCTTCCCCCCTTAAATTTGACAACTCCCCGAATGTTGAATGTCTTCCATTCCTGACCACTCATTTTTTGGCCATAGTTTAATTTTATGTTTCAAATTTTCGTAATTGAATCAATTAATCTAGGTTAATGGACGTTTTTTATCGTTTGCATCAATTAAATTTAGTAAATAAGTTTGAAAACTCAATAATGGCGTGTAATAATGAAAAAAATGATACATTGTGGTTGTCGCTACAGTTTTCGTTCACTAATGATATCTAGTGAACTACAAGGTTGCTGTGGACGCTGATTAGCTTGTTGAAAGGGTGGCGGAATGGAAAATTATGATGATGTACTGAGGTTTGTCAGCAAAGTCAGTGATGGAGAGCTTAATTATCGGAGCTTTCACAACGACTCAGTTTCTACGGGGCACTCTAAATGGCATCTACTGAACGAAGTGGCTAACTATAAGCCTCAACCTGTCGAATCCAAAAGTGACAGAGTACTTCCACTCACTCATTCTTCTAATCCAAAGCAGTCTGGTTTTGCTGTCACCGATTCAAATAGCGTGGCAACAGAAAGAGCGCCTGTTGAACGAGTAGAAGAAGTATCTAAGTTACAGGCTGCAGATTACCCTAATCAAAACAGCGCTGCACAACATGGTTTTTCTCGTCTATTCAAAAAGAATCCACAACCAGAAGCTCGTCAGGAACGTTCAGTAGAAACGAATTCATTGCAGTCATTTTTCGAGCGAGTCGGTTAATGTGTATCATCTGTATAGCGTCTCCCAAAGGTGGCGTAGGGAAAACCACTATGGCTGCCAATATCGCTTACGCCATACAGCGACTCGGCCATCGAGTGATAGTTATTGATTTTGATAACCAAAACGCTGTCAGACTGCATTTTGGTATGCCCTTGAGTGATTCAAGTGGTTACGTCGAGTTTTTTCATACCAAAACCGACTGGAGCCGGCTTCTGAAAGAATCGGATTCTGGCGTACGTTTCCTCCCGTATGGGCGGGTCAGTAAACATCAGATCGAAGCCTATGAGCAAAAATTGCGCTCAGATCCAGATTTTCTTATAAGCAGATTGCAGCCTTTACTCAATCAGCCTGACACTGTAATTATTGCAGATTTACCGCCGGGTCCATCAGCTGCATTGCAGGCGCTTTCTTTGCTAGAACCAATGATTATCAACGTTTTGTTGGCTGACAGTGCGTCATTGAGTGTTTTGCCTGAGATTGAGTCTGGCGAGTTTTACGGTGAATCGGCAAAAAGCAGAACGTATTTCTTACTGAACCAGATAGATATGCGAAGCCAACTGAATCGTGAGATCACCGAGTTTTTAAATAAACGATTATCTGCTTCCTTGCTTGGGATAGTTCATCGTGATGAAGCTGTTCCGGAAGCCAATGCGAGCCAAACCTCTGTGTTCAGGTATGCCCGAGCGTCCTCTGTGGCAGCGGATATAGACAATATTGCCAGGAATATTCATCGCATCCTTCCTGTACTCCAGGCGAGCGAATACAAAAAATATAATAGATAGCTGCAGGGTATTTCATGAAAGGGAATCATTCAACGCCATCAGGCATACTTAGTGCTGTGGCCGTGCTGTTTTGGCTGGCCGTTGCTTTTGTTATTGTTACAACACCACTGAGTTTATCAAATCAGGTCCTGTTTGCCGTCAGTTGTGCTGTGATGCTGTTTCTGGTATCGCGGCGCAAGAACCATTGGACTCACGTTGTTATGCTTCTGATGTGTGTGATTGTTTCCACACGCTATCTGTATTGGCGAACCACCGAGACCTTAGTTTTCGATAGTTTTATGGAAGGCTTTTTAAGTCTTGGTCTGCTTGCGGCAGAGTTCTACGCTTGGATTATTCTGACACTGGGATTTTTTCAGACCATCTGGCCACTGGAGCGAAGAATTGAACCTATGCCGGATGACATTGCCTTGTGGCCAACAGTCGATGTTTACATTCCTACTTATAACGAAAGCCTGGATGTCGTCAAAGATACGGTTCTGGCTGCACAAAATATCGATTATCCACCTGAAAAGATCAGGGTTTATATCCTGGACGACGGTCGCAGGGCTGAGTTCGGTGCTTTTGCTGTTGAAGCCGGCGTCGGTTATATCACCCGCGACAATAACAATCATGCAAAAGCAGGCAACCTGAACAACGCCATCACTATGACCAGTGGTGAGCTGATCTGTATTTTTGACTGTGATCACGTTTCAACCCGGGCATTTTTGCAGGCAACAGTTGGCGCCTTTATCAAAGATAAAAAACTGGCGTTAATGCAAACGCCACACTACTTCTATTCGCCCGATCCGTTTGAGCGCAACCTGACCATTGGGGATGAAATCCCAAGAGAAGGGGAGTTATTTTATGGTCCAGTGCAAAAAGGCAATGACTTCTGGAACGCGGCGTTTTTTTGTGGCTCTTGTGCCGTTATACGTCGCAGCGCTATTGAAGAAATTGGTGGTTTTGCGGTTGAAACCGTGACAGAGGATGCGCATACCGCACTCAAATTACAACGTCGTGGCTGGAATTCAGCATTTCTAGCGCTGCCGTTGGCAGCAGGGCTGGCCACAGAGCGCCTTGCGTTACACATAGGACAACGGGCTCGCTGGGCCAGAGGCATGCTGCAAATACTTCGACTGGATAATCCGTTATTCGGCAGAGGGTTATCCTTACCTCAACGGCTTTGTTACCTCAATGCTATGCTGCATTTTCTTTTTTCTTTACCCAGAATCGTTTTTTTAACCGCACCTCTGTGCTACCTGTTGTTCGGCCAAAATATTATTGATGCATCGCCTGAGATGATTCTGGCTTACGCTTTGCCTCATTTATTTTTCACCACTTATACCAACTCAAGATTGCAGGGCAAGTTCCGGCATACCTTTTGGGGCGAGATTTATGAAGCGGTATTATCTTTCCATCTGGTGTTACCCACTATCGCGACTTTGATTAATCCCCGTAAGGGTAAGTTTAATGTCACGGAAAAAGGAGGCTTACTGGAAAACGGCTATTTCGATTACGACATGGTCAAGCCACATCTTTTTACTCTGGTTCTGCTGTTGTGTGGTTTTTTATCCGGCATAGTACAGTTGATTTGGAGCGAGCATTATCAAGTTGAGCCAAAAGTTCTGTTGTTGAATTTATTCTGGGCAGGTTTTAGCTGCATTATGTTGTTTGCGTCTGTGGCTGTGGCTCGGGAAATGAAACAAGTACGACAAACCGTTCGTCTTGATGTCAGTTTGCCGGTCGTCCTGCATCTTGAAACTGGCCATACACTGAAAACAAAATCAATCAATTTGTCGATGGGCGGCGCATCGGTGCAGACGGTGTCTAGTCAAATTGACAACGAAAAAATAGTAGATATTGAAATCTATTTGAATCAGGTCCCTATGGTATTTCCTGTTGAGACGCTGTACCGCGACGACGAGAGTATCCGATTCAAGTTTAAGAATTTACCTGTTGCTCAGCGCCGTGAATTAGTGAAAGTTGTGATGGGGCGAGCGGATGCCTGGCTGCCGAACGCAACGGAAAGCAAAGAAAATAATATTTTTTCTTCGATATGGCGGGTGATGCGCGCAGTCAGTGGGTTGTTTCAGGAGTCAATTAAAAACAAAAACCACAGAGCCAATAAGGTTTCACAGCGCAGCAGACCTCTGAGTGGCTGGAGACCCCGTTTGGCGCTGTTGGTACTGATAGCAATTTCTGCTGTGGTTATTTCTAATCAGGCGTTGAGCGCTCCGCTGGATAATCCGGCCACATCTAAGCAGACTGCTGTTCAGCCAAAACAGCCTGCAGTGAACGCAGCAAATACTGCGGCAGTATCTGCTCCTGCATTCAATATTCGTACTCAGGTTTTTGGTTTCGAAGATTTTGGTCTGAAAGAGGATTTATACTTCTACGGCAATGAGACTTCAGCTGGCGTAACTTTCAAAATACGTGGAGATGAATTCGTCCGGTTAGCGAATCTGAAGCTCGATCTCAATTACTCCGACGCTTTGCTGGAAGACGAGAGTTTTCTGGATGTAATGCTCAATGGACAATTACTGCAGACCATTGAATTAAGTCCTTTTAATGCCAAATCGTTGCAGGTTGAGATCCCCATTCCTCCGGCTCTGGTTTTGGGCTCGAATAATCTTGATTTTCGTCTGAATGCGAAAACTCTGCAGCAGTGCAATAACGCGTTATCCAAGGATATTTGGGTGAACGTTGCCAAGCGTTCATCCTTAGTGCTGTCCCTGCAACGGTTAGCGGTCAGCACCGACTTAGCCCGATTTCCTGAACCCTTCTTTAACTCAGGAGCCATGGGGCTGGTTAAAGTACCTATCGTATTGCCGCTAAAAACCACTTCGGCCACCTTAACCAGCAGCGCTATTGTTGCGTCTTATATCGGCAGCGTTGCACAGTATCAAACCGTTACTTTTCCTGTGATTCGAAATAGCCTGCCTTCTGACAATGCCATCGTATTTGTGATGCCCAATGAAACTATCAGCGGTTTGCCTATTCCGCCAGTGCAGGGTCCGGAGCTTCGGTTGATTGAAAACCCTGTCAATCCGGTTTACAAGTTATTGATGGTGATGGGAAGAACCCCCGAAGAGCTGAAAGTTGCCGCTACTCATCTGGTGACCCGCACGTCTTCTTTGACCGGAACTTATGTAAAAGCAGAACAGCTGCAACAGAATGCGCGCAAACCCTATGATGCACCACGATGGGCTTCCACTGAGCAACCTATTGAGTTTGGCGAATTACAGGATGAAGAACGTCTGGTCAGCCGTGGTTTTTTTCATCCCCCGATTGAAGTGAATTTTACGGTTTCCCCAGATTTGTTTTTCTGGGAAAGAGAAGTGATCCCATTAACCATTAAATATAACTTTCCTGAAGGGCAATGGCTGAACGAGCAAAAGTCTACGCTGGATGTGTCGCTGAATAATCAATACCTCACCTCGCTACCTGTGAATCAAAGCGGATTATGGGCTTCATTTAATAGCTTATTAGGGCGTGACATCCGTCAGGAGCAAGCACAGATAGAAATCCCTCCTTATTTATTATACGGCGAGAATAAACTCAGCCTTTTTTATAATTTTGTCGCGAACGACACAGGCTGCGAGCTTGAGTTACCAGCCGAAAGCGCCGGGCGAATCTTCGAAAATTCCAGCATAGATTTAACCCAGGCTAAAAATTTTACTCAGTTACCTAACCTGTCATTTTTTGTCGGCGTTGGTTTTCCATTTACCCGTTATGCTGATTTGTCCGAAACCGTAGCTTTACTTCCTGTGTTCCCAGGCAACGAGGAAATCCAAACCTTACTGGAAGTCGCTGCCAGAATGGGACAAAACACAGGTTATCCAGCACTGGGGATGGATGTAAAAACGGGGTTGACTGTCACTTCAGGTCTTAAAAATCACGATTTGCTGGTTATTTCTAATTTTAAAGATTTAGATGAGTCAGCTTTACTCGAGCGCAGTGTATTTGATGTGTACAAAGACCGGATGACTGTCAAATCATTCAGTTGGTTTGACCGTTCCTTGTGGTTTTTGCAAGGCGATTGGGACAGAGAAGTAAAAACTGCAAATCGGATACTGGATAGCGCGCAGAAAGTGCAAGGGCTATTTAGTTTTGTTTCTCCGGTCGACTCCGACCGGGTTGTTGTGTTGCTGACCGCCGAAAAGTCGAAGCAGTTGCCACAGTTGTTACATTCGCTGGCTAAACCCTTGGTCAGTAGCCAGGTGCATGGTGATATGGCACTGCTCGATAGTCAGGGACATGTTCGTAGTGCCAGAGCCGGTGAGTTGGTCGCCTCTGGTGACATGCCATGGCACATGGAGGTCCGATGGTTTTTCGGTCAGCATGTGGTTTTCATGGTGATTGGATTAGCGCTGGCTGCATTTTTGGGAGCTTTAATTTTATTCCCACTGCTCAGTGCGCGTGCTCAAAACAGACTAAAAACAGGATCAGGGAATAATGAATAAGTCGATGATTGCACTCTTTCTTGCTTGTTATCTTGCGCCAGGTTTCGCTGCTGATGACACTAGCTCTTTTACTGCATTATTTGAGCAGGCTCAGTTTTGGCAGGAAAAAAACCGGAACGATCTGGCCAAAGACGCATTGCAGCGGATACTTAACGCAGATCCACAAAACAAAGAAGCCATTTATCGCATGGGCATGATAGCCGCGCGCGAAGGTGATGAAGAAGCAACGCAGCAGTGGACTAATTTATTGGCTCAAATTGCGCCTGCCGATCCACGGGTTAAACAACTGGGCGCCGCAAAAGCGGTGCAGGCCGTGGATCCTGCAACTCTTGCTGAGGCGCGCCGTTTAAGCTCACAAGGACAGTACGACGCCGCCATAAAACGCTACCAGGAGGTATTTGGTGGTGTGACTCCGACGCTGGAGCTCTCTGCTGAATACTATCTGACGTTGGCAGGAACCAAGGGCGGTATTGCAGAAGCCAAAGCGCAGCTCAACAAATTGTCACAAGGCGCTTCGCTGAACAGTAGTCTGCGCCAGGCTTATGCTCAGGTGCTGAGTTATGATGAAAACACCAGACGTCAGGGTATTGAATTGTTATCTGCTATGGCGGCGACTTCTCCACAAAGCGACAGCCACTGGCGACAGGCGTTGCTCTGGCTTGATGCCTCTGCATCGGATAAAAAGTACTACGATCAGTATATGAGCGTTCACCCTAATGATTTAGAGGTGATCAATTACTTCCAGAGCACACTGCAACGTAAAAAAAATAACGCGGTGACCAATAACAGAAGCCGCGGTTATCAGGCGTTAAATACCAATAAGTTAAAAGACGCAGAACGGTTATTTAAAGCCGCCGTTGCAGAAAATGCCAAAGATGCCGACGCTGTGGCAGGTCTGGGTCTGATACGTCTTAAACAGCAACAGTTTGATGAAGCTAAAAGCTATTTAGCAAAAGCTATGGCGTTAAGCCCGGCTAAATCGAAACAATGGACTGAAGCTTATCAATCTGCAGATTTTTATGCTCAGATGACTCAGGCTCGTCGACTGATGGAGCAGGAACAATACGAAAGGGCGCTGAATCAGGTGTTGCCTTTGACGACTACAAAAACACCTCGCTCCTTCGAAGCTCAAATCCTTGCTGCTCAACTGGAACATAAGCAGGGCAAAGCCGAACAAGCGCTACAAAGATACAATGCGGTGTTACAAAAAGATCCCTCTCATCTGGACGCAAAACTTGGGTTGATTGCGGTATTACAGAGTCAGGGCCGTTGGAGTGACGCTGAGCGTCTTGCTGCCTTGTTACCTGAAAAAGACAGAAATCGGGTTGCCTATGTTTCGCAGGCAGAAGTGAATAAATTAAGAGCGGATGCAGCCAATACCAATGATCTGTTGGCAGAAATTAGTTTACGCCGCGCCATGAAACTTGCTCCTGCCGACCCATGGGTCCGGTTAGATTTGGCGCGTCTTATTGCCAGACAAGGTGACGACATCCGTGCTCGCACTATAGTGGAGCCTTTACAAGCAGCCAGCCAGAGCGCTGAATCGCGGTATGCGGCAGCTATGTTTGCCAGCGAGCAAAAACGCTGGTTGGATGTTGATCGAATTATGAGCAGCATACCTCAAAGTCAGAGAACTCCAGCGATGAACGCGCTGGCCGCCCAATCAGCGGCCCGCAGTAAGTTTTCCGCTGTCATTCAGCGTGCGTCGGTTGGAGACCAGGCTGGAGCCCGTCAGTTGTTGATTGATTTACACCAAAGCTCTGCTCTGGGCGCTAAAGTGGTTGGTGAATTGGCCAATGAGCTGGTCCAGGCCAACCAGACCGAGCTTGCTTATCAACTGGTTGAACTGGATTTGATGCAGGGGCTGGATGAAAAAGCCGGAGATTACATCGGTCATATCAGTGTGATGAATGAAAGCGGCAGGTCCAGACAAGCCCGGGAGCTGATGACAGAGCTTATGTTAAGGCCTGATTTGACGGAAGAAAACAGAAGATCCCTGATGGGGCTGCAGCAAGGTCTAGCAGTGCGTGAAGCCGACCAACTACGTAGCTCAGGTCAACTGGCCTTAGCCTACGATCTGCTGGCGGCACGCTTAAGGGAAGCGCCTGAAAACGAAGAGCTGTTACTGGCGATGGGGCGTTTGTACGAGAGCGGCAATAAAACCACTGAAGCTGACGAGATATACAATTACGTGCTTAAACTTAACCCGGCTAATCAGCAGGCATTATCCGGTGCAGTCAATCTTGCATTGGCACAAAATGATACCGATAAAGCAGCGCAGTTGCTCAGCCGTATTGACTGGAACTCTGCTGCCGATCCTGAATTACTGGTGATGGCAGCCCGTGTGTCTCAGGCAAAAGGCGATGACAACGAAGCTGCAGCTTTATTGCTAAAAGCCAGAAAGCTGGCTTATCAGGATGCGTCAGTCTGGGGAAGTCATACGAGCTCAGGGGCCAGTGCCAATCCGTTCAGAGAGCCAGCCGAGACGGCATCAAATCCGTTCAGAGATAAACGGCTGTCGAAGAAGCAAAAGCCAGCTACAACGGACATCAGGCCTTCCTGGTTGCCTGGTCAGGCAATCAGTGAGTCACAGGACAGCCTCACCGCTGCTAGTACGTCAACGGATTTATTTGAGCAAATTGACGGTATGTTGCTCGATTTAGAGCAAAGCACGCAAACCCGGGTTGATGCGGATGTTGTATTACGTGTCAGAGAGGGCTCGGAGGGCTCTTCAGGCCTTGATTCTGTAGAAACCCCTTTGGTGGTTTCAACCGGCGTTTTGGGCAATGACAGAGCGGAATTATCAATTACTCCCACCTCACTAAATTCAGGTTCAGTGTCGGGTCAGGATGTTAATTTGTTTGGTCGTGGTGCAGTGGTAAATGCGGCCAGCGGGCTAAGTGCGCGGATAAATGGTTTGGATACTGTGCTAAATAATGTTCAGACTTTAGCTAACACTTATGCCGTTGCAGAGGCTTCATACTTTAGGTTTAAGGAGAGCGAGCTCAATCCAAATTCTACGAGGCTCGAAGAGCTCAGAATTCAGGCTGACACAGCTAAGTTAGCGTTTATTGATGCCGCTACTATAAATTTCTATGATGCGTTAGGGTTGACCTCTGAAAATTTGAGTACCGAGCAACTGACAACGATAAATGAATTTGTCAATTCTTTGTTAGAAGCCAGAGGGTATTCTGATGCATTTCTAATTCCATTAGTAACCCCAACAGATTTAGATGGTGTTCAGGCGTTTATTGATGATTTTGCAACACTCAGGGGACGTCTTGAAGATATTATCGGAGATGCCCAAAGTTCACTTGATGCGCTTGCCGTCAGTACAGGTGATCCTGAGACCCAACGTCAAACCGGTGTCGCTTTGGGCGTGGCATACAAAGGTGACTGGATAGCTGCAGATGTTGGAACCACGCCTTTAGGCTTTGAAAAAACCAACGTCGTAGGTGGCGTAAAACTACAGCCTGAGGTGACTAAAAATACCCGGGTTGTGTTGCAGGGGGAGCGCCGACCTGTCAAAGACAGCTTACTGGCTTATGCTGGAACTGTGGACCATGTTACAGGCGAGACCTGGGGCGCTGTTACCAAAAATGGCGGTGGTGTAGGACTGAATTTCGATAATGGTAAAACCGGAGCCTACGGCTCAGTGGCTGAACACCGTTACGAAGGTGACAATGTCGAGTCGAACAAAGCCTTGTCGATGGAAGTGGGTGGTTATTTCAGGCCGGCACTCTCAATGTCTGAGCAGTTACAGCTAGGGGTTCATGTCGGCTATAGCAGTTTTGATAAAAACCTCAGTAAATTTACCTTTGGTCATGGCGGTTACTTTAGCCTCAGGACTATGTCAGTGTCGCTTTTCCGGTTAATTACAGCTTTGAGATGAAAGATGCACGCTTTAGTGTTTTGCTTGCACCGGGTTTCCAAAGTTATAGCGAAGATGGCAATAGTTTGTTTCCAACAGATACTGCTGCTCAAGCTGCGTTGGATCTGTTTTATGCTTTGGGTGCTATTCAACAGGCTGGATACGCACCTTCAAGTAAATCCGGCTTTGGCTTAAGTTTTGGCGCTACCGGTGAATATATGCCAGACCCTTATCTGCGGGTTGGCGGGCAGTTAGGTTTTGACAGCTTCGGTGATTACAACGAAACAACGTTCCGTTTATATATGAAGTATCTGATTGGAGGTTTTAATGATTGACATGATGCTGACTGAGCGACTGAATTCTGGTTATTTCAATAGTCAGCACTGCTCAAAGCAATGGCGAAGCTTTATTCAGGTATTTGTCGAAGAAATTTATCAGACTGCCGGTGATGAAGATTCCCGGGCGTTTTTACGCCATATGGGGACCCGACTCGCCGCCATGCATCCGGTTCCGCTTTACGACAGTATCGAAGATCTGGAAAAATCGATGAATCTGATTTTAAGCAGTATGGACTGGGGCTGGGTAAAAATAGAAATGCATGACCTCAGTCTGGTGTTCTATCATGGTGCTTTTCCATTGCCTTCTTATGGTAAAAAAGAAGCTGAACGTGAAGCACTGGTGTTCAGTGCCTTACTCGAAGGTCTTTACCATGGCTGGATGGTCGCGCTTGGTGGTAATCCAGAGATTGCTGTCAGAACTCAAAAAGCCATACCGGGACAGGTTTTTGAATTGGTGTATGCAAAATTAACGAGAAACTCTTGATCCCTAAGATGCTGCTCATTCGACACTTGTGGCTGTTGCTGCTGTTGTCTTTATCCTCGATATCTTGTGCTTTTGCGCAGAACACCGACTGGGAAATCTATAAAACCC
Source organism: Rheinheimera sp. KL1 (assembly GCF_001275035.1). Lineage (NCBI taxonomy): Bacteria > Pseudomonadati > Pseudomonadota > Gammaproteobacteria > Chromatiales > Chromatiaceae > Rheinheimera > Rheinheimera sp. KL1. The sequence continues at coordinate 51,433 of NZ_LAMX01000028.1, read as the reverse complement.
GGTTTGTCAGCGAGGATGGACGGGTGATCGATACCTTCAATAAGATCAGTCACTCTGAGGGGCAGGGCTGGGGCATGCTGTTTGCCGAGGCGAACAATGATCGCGCCACCTTTGACCGGATCTGGCGATGGACCAGAAAAAATCTGTCCAGACCCGACGTATTTTTATTTTCCTGGCGCTATGACCCGTTGCAAAAACCGCCGGTAAAAGATCCTAATAATGCCAGTGATGGGGATGTGCTTATTGCCTGGGCTTTGTTAAAAGCCGCTAAACGTTGGAACGAGTCTAATTATGAAACAGCCTCTGCTGCGATAAGAGCAGATATTGTGAAGCATCTGGTTCGGGACTATGCCGGCTATACCGTGTTGTTGCCCGGTATGTCAGGCTTTTCCGAGCAGGAGAGTCTGGATCTTAATTTGTCCTACTGGGTGATCCCTGCCTTTATTGCTTTTGCAATCAAAGAACCCGAGCAGCCATGGAGTAAATTAGTTGTGGATGGCCAGCGGCTGCTGGCTGGCAGCAGATTTGGTCAACACGCCTTGCCTACAGATTGGATCAGGCTTTCAGAAAATGGACAGCTAAGCCCATCAAAAGACTGGCCCAGCAGATTTGGTTATGACGCAGTGCGGATCCCGCTGTATTTCATTTGGGGCTCAGCATTAACAACTGAGTTAAAGCAGCCTTTTTCTGAGTTCTGGAAGCGGGGGGAGATGATTTTACCCTGGGTCGATGTGCTCAGTGGCAAAACAGCAAATTATCAAGCTTCAGCCGGTATTCAGGCCGTTCGCGCTTTGGTATATAACGATAGCGCTTTTTTGCAAAAACAACCGCAAATGACAGATGATTACTACTCTACGTCTTTGCTTTTACTGAGTAAATTAGCTGCGTCTCCCCAATAAGACCTGTTGTCTTTGGTTCGGGCTGCAAAAAGGCAAACCGCGGGTAAATTCCGAAATAGTCTTAAGATGTCCCCGGGCAGGTCTTAAGGTAGACCAATAGCGTGAGCCACCTTTGGGTTCGGTGCTCCACCGGGGCTGGCTGATCACGCCATCTGTTTTCACCCATTTGCTCATTATTTTAACGCCACAACGTAAATTAATTTTAGGGTCATGCAGATAATGCGGTTGTTTTATATCGCAGGAATATCGGGGCTGATTGGCGCTTTCATGAGAGATTTGCAATAAGCCACGGCTGATCACCCGGCGACCTTTGGCATCTTTAAACTTTTCCTGGTAAAAAGACTGTGGCTTAAAATTACTTTCAGGTTTGGCCATAGCGGAAAATAAAGCCACCCAAAACTGACTGCGTTGTTGCTGAGGCAGGGCTGGATAACCTGGACAAAACTGATGAATATCCGCCGGCACTAATCTGACTAGCGGCGATTGTGCGACGGCTTGTTCGGTGATCCTGGTCCAGCTACCGTCCTGGTTTTTTTCTGACCAGGCGGCGTAATCTGCGCTTTTGTTGTGGCTCAGGCTACCTGCAACGACTGAAGTTAAAGGTAAAGCACACAGAGCTGTGAGAAGAAGGACTGTAAAATTCATAGGCATTTGTTGTTTATAATATTCCTGACGACTTGTTTTGTATCGGCCTCGTTCAGCCAAACTTCAGCTTCAGACTAGTGTTTTGTTGCCATGGGCTCAAGTCTTTTTTGCCTGAATCAAGCAATAGCTTAAATTCTCCGTCGAAGGCAGTGAAGCGCTCTGGCAGAGTCAGTGAAAACCAGATATGGTACTCATATTACGGCAGTTTTTGCAGGTGTAGCATGCCACACGATCATCAAATTCCAGACCCAAAAGCTCATCAACATGCCCCGGGCTGTACTCGCGGCCATCACCATGGTGCAGGCCATGGTCATACACATGATGATGAACACTCACATTCCCATGGGCTTTTTGGCCATCATCACCATCATCATGGCTCTGAGTCGGGCAATATAGCCACGGCGTTTTGGTTGAACTTCAGTTTTACTATTATTGAATTCATTGGTGGTTGGCTGACCAATAGTGTGGCTATTATGGCGGACGCTATGCACGATTTGGGCGATACTCTGGCCATCGCCTTCGCCTGGTTTGCGGCTAAAGTGGCAGGCAAAGAGGCGACGCCTCGATACAGCTATGGTTACCGGCGTTGGTCTTTGTTGAGTGCCTTGATTAACAGTGTCATTTTGGTCGTGGGTTCCTGCTGGATTTTATATGAAGCTATACCACGCTTGTGGGAACCTCAACTCCCTCATGCGGCAGGCATGATGGCTCTGGCTGTGTTAGGTGTGCTGGTTAACGGTGCTGCGGTGTTTAAACTTCGTCGTGGTAAAACCCAAAATGAACAAATTCTGACCTGGCATTTGCTGGAAGATGTTTTAGGCTGGGTGGCAGTGCTGCTAGGGTCAGTGCTGATTTATTTTACCGACTGGGCCTGGCTGGACCCTTTATTAAGTATCGGTTTTACCTGCTTCATTCTGATCAATGTCTGGCGCAATTTACGTCGTACTCTGGCGCTGTTTTTACAAGTCAGTCCCGATCCAAAACTGGCTGCTAAAATAGAGCACCAGCTACAAGATCTGAGTTTTGTGCAGGATGTACATCACCTACATTTGTGGTCTCTGGATGGTGAAAAACATGTGTTGACAGCACATTTAGTATTAAAGGAGGAAACTGCTGCTGAGCAGTTAAAAGCGTATAAAGAACAGATCCGTCAGTTATTAAAGCCTTATCAGTTGGAACATACCACCATAGAGTTTGAGTTTAATCAGGAAGTATGCCGAGACCAGCATTAACCGCAAATCATAAGGGCGCTGATACATAGCGCCCTTATGATTTCGACAGGTATTAGATAGGCTATTACAACTGGCCATCCTGCAGGCTGATTTCATCCAAAGACAGTGAAAAACTTGGGATAAAAATTTCCAGGAAGTAATTCACCTCCGCCAAGGCATAACTTTCAAGCACTGCCTCCAGACGTTTTTTCGCCAGCACAAACTCATGATTGCCAGCGGAGAGTTCCTCCAGAGTTTTTACATAAGCGCACAGTGTATCCGCTGCTTTGACCAGCAGTTTTTCATCGGCTGAATACTGTTCTGACAGTAACAAAGTCTGATAAAAAGGCTGTAATTTCTCTGGCAACATCGACAGTAGTTTCTGCTCTGCTATACGCTCTATCTTCTTGTACTCCTGAGCAATTTGCGCATTAAAATACTTCACAGGCGTGGGTAAATCACCCGTCAGTACTTCACTGGCGTCATGAAATAATGCCAAGGTTGCGACTCGTTCAGGGTGTACTTCACCTGCAAATATTTCGCGGCGGATAAGCGCCAGCATATGAGCTACCACAGCGACCTGATGGCTGTGTTCAGCTACATTTTCGGTGTTGACGTTTCTCATGAGTGGCCATCTGTTAATCAACTTCATTCGAAACAGATGCGCAAAAAAATGGCTTGGCTCTTCAGAGGTGTTTGTAGTCTTTTGTCCGGTATCCATTATTGCTGATACCCTGGTAAAAATTGTGCTAAGCGACCCATGGCCATTTCCAGCTGTTCTTTGTGGGGTAAAAACACAATACGGAAGTGGTCCGGCTCTGGCCAGTTAAAGGCGCGACCGTGCACCAGCAGCACTTTATGTTGACGTAAGAAGTCCAGCACCATTAACTCATCGTCTTTGATTTTGAATTTTTTACGATCCAGTTTAGGGAATAAGTACATCGCACCCTTGGGGCGGACACAACTGATGCCGTCGATACTGGTCACCAGCTTATGGGCTAAATCCATTTGATCATACAAACGGCCGCCAGGAATGATCAGCTCGTTGATGCTTTGATAGCCACCTAAGGCGGTCTGTACTGCATGCTGACAAGGTACGTTGGCGCACAGACGCATCGAAGCCAGAATATTCAAACCTTCGATATAGTGTTTCGCCAGATGTTTTGCACCGGATAATAAAATCCAGCCAACCCGAAAACCTGCGATACGGTAGTTTTTCGATAAACCACCAAAGGTCAGCATAAACAAGTCATCTGCTAAAGAGGCTGTGGTGACGTGCTCTGCGCCGTCATACAAAATTTTGTCGTAAATCTCATCGCTCATGACCACCAGCTTGTGCTCACGGGCTATGGCCAACAGATCGAGTAAAAATGCCTTAGAATACACAGCTCCCGTCGGATTATTTGGATTGATCAACACCAGCGCTTTGGTTTTTTTCGTGATTTTGGCGCGGATATCAGCTAAGTCCGGGAACCAATCGGATTGCTCATCACAGCGATAATGCACAGCGTTGCCGCCAGCCAGATTGACTGCAGCAGTCCAGAGCGGATAATCAGGGGAGGGGATCAACACTTCATCGCCATTATTTAAAAGTGCCTGTAACGACATCAGAATAAGCTCTGATACCCCATTGCCTATATAGACGTCATCGGCATCAGCACCCAGAATGCCGCGCTGCTGGTAATACTGAGCAACCGCCACACGGGCCGGATAAATGCCTTGCGAATCGCTGTAGCCTTGAGCAGTCGGCAGATTGTGGATCACATGCTTTAAAATTTCATCCGGTGCTTCAAAACCAAAAGGTGCGGGATTACCAATATTGAGCTTTAAAATACGCTGACCTTCTTCTTCCATCCGTTTGGCCTCGCGTGCCACCGGACCCCGAATGTCATAACAAACCCCATCTAATTTTGTCGAGCGCTCTATTGGTTTCATACCGCTATCCTTATGTCTCCGTTTTTCGTTATTAGTTATACCCTAAGTAATTGATGTTGCGGGGAGGCGGCAAGCAATTGAGACCCCATGAACATAGTAATCCTATGTTCATGGGGCGAGATTGCGTAGCCAACAAAGCAGCAGCTTCAAGTACGACGGGGATAAATCTTTGCTTACACCTTTTTACACGCCTAGACGTCTTTTGCAAGTATGATAAGGAAAAAAAGCCGGAAAATCAGGAGTTTTATGATTAGTCAACGAACTATCCCTGTAGGCGCTGTAGTGTGCTGTGAAATTTTTCAGTTTTTTGAGCATACGGGAATTTATATTGGAGATGGGCAAATAGTGGAACTGGCTGGCTCTGGTTTAGTGCGTTCTTTATCTTTTAACAGGTTTTTAGCGGACAGGTCCGGTGCTGAACTGATCTTCGCCACTTCGCCAGCCGGGAACATTATAGGCTCTGAGATAGCCGCAAACCGGGCTATCGAACAGATCTACAGTTATCAGAACTACGACTTGCTAAGAAACAATTGTCACCGCTTTACTTACAGTTGTATCAGCGGTGATTCGTTGCCGTTAACCAGTTTTTTTGATTTAAAGCAGGCGTTAGCTAAGTACTGGCGCTTTACACCAAATTGGCAACATACCCGTCGCAGCTAAAACTTCGGCAACTCAGGGTACGTTGGGTCGATAAGAGGAGATAAAGTGCTTTACCGGATGTTTAGATCCTGGTTACTGGTTATCACGCACTTCAATATCACCCACACCTACATTAGCTTCTAATTCTTTTTTACCTTCGCCATGCAATTGACTAGAGCTGGTGACTAACACCTGATCGCGCTCGTAACGGCCTTTACCGCCTTTGATTGACGTATCGCCTACACCGGCATCCAGTTTAATGGAATCATATAAGCTGGTGTTGACCGCAACATCTACTTCACCGACGCCCACATCTACCTTGATATCCGACGTCAGATCGTCAATTTCAACTGAGCCTACACCTAAGTTTAATGAAATCGCCATATCGGCAGGCATCATCACAGTCCAGTTTTGCTCTACGTCATCGTCATCTTCTAAATCGACTTTTAGTTTTAAGGTCGAACCATCGTCACCTCTGCTGATTTGTGCATCCGATAAATCACTACTACGACCTAGCCAGTCTTCATCAGGATCTAATTCAACCACTAAGCTAATCTCAGAGCCTTTGGCTGCTTTGATATTAATTTCTCCCACCGGAACTTCCAGAACCAGCTTAGTGAAACTCTTAGCATCGATCACTTTTTCTAATACTTTGACATCCTCTGCCATCACAGTTGTTGCAGATAACGCCATAACCAGTGCAGAAACTAAACTCAATTGACGCATGTTATTCTCCTTTTTTCATTGTTATAACAGAGTATGCAGTTTCCTTGCCACTTTAATTTTTGTTTTAAAACAATGGTTTACCTATTTTTGTCAGCGGGTGGCTTATCATTTCGACCATTTTGTGGTCGAAACTACAACCAGATCTGGTTAGAATACGCGCCACTAGGGTCTGGGTGGCATAGGTTATTGTGGCTGGCCGGATAAAAGACGAATTCAGGGTATTGCATGAAAAAAACAGAATTGAGTTTTTGGTTGGTGTTATGGGCAGTGGTGCTCTATGCCACAGTGTACCCTTGGCTTAAGCCTGCTCCTGTTGAAGACATTGCTTCCTTAGCGGATTGGCAAGTCCCATCAAAACTCGAATCATTAGATGCAGCAGATCAACGTAAGTTGTTAAAGCGGCTAGCGTATCCTGTTGCGATGCCAGAGTTATTGCCTGTACCTGACTTTGACCAGTACAAAGATGTGGTCGAGAAGAAAAAAGCATTCTTTGATTACCTGTTGCCTTTTATTGAGCGTGAAAATGCCAGATTGCTGCATATTCGTCAGCAAGTCATCGAAGTGCAGCAAAAACAACAGCAACAGGAGCTGACGGTCGAAGAATACGCTTTTATCTACAGCCTGTACGACGAGTTTAAACTGGACTATCCAGATGTGGACGCACAAGGATTTCGTTTGCTGTTAAGCCGGGTCGATGCCATACCTGCTGATTTAGTCTTGATCCAGGCAGCGAAAGAATCCGGCTGGGGCAGCAGTCGTTTTGCTTTGGAGGCGTACAATTTCTTTGGTCAATGGTGTTTTAAAGCAGGTTGTGGTCTGGTGCCACAAAAGCGCAGTGCAGGTAAATACCATGAAGTTGCGGTATTTCCGCATGTTGCTGCAGCTATCAACAGTTACTTTTATAACCTCAATACTTTTTATGTGTATGAGGAATTACGCCAGCTCAGAGCCAAACGTCGCGCTGAAGGTGAGGTCGCCGGACATCATCTGGTCACAGGTCTGATCCGTTATTCAGAGCGTGGCAAGGATTATGTCGATGAAATCCACACCATGCTCAAAGCCAACACTAAACATATAGACAGCTAATCATGAAACCTTATTTTTTTGCCAGCGTGCTGGTTGCTTTTAGCGCTTCAGCTGTGGCTGATACTGTATTTAATTACGATGCTTTTATGCCCGGATGAAAAAGAGTGAAAAGGTCGAATTCAGTGATATTACGCTGGCTTTTGTGTTGCAAAAGGCCGGAACCAGTGAGGCCTGTAGCGTAGATAAGGCCTTAATTACCACTGATATTTCTGAAGCGCCTTTAACTATTGCTGGTAATGGCGAGCTGATGCTGCCTTTTGATCTGATGCTAAACGCGCAAAAAGCGCTGATAGTGCTCAAGCAACCTGAGGGGGCCGATGCCTGTGATTTAAACTTTAAGCTACGGAGTAAGATGCCGGTGTCGCAGCAGGCTACTGTGGCTGAGCTGCGTAAGTTACAAGCTCAGTTTGATGCACTTCTGGATTCATTGGCCGGTTGGGGCAAATACTGGTTACCTGAAGTGTCAGGTTTGACTGTGCATTTTGCATCCGAAGTCGTGGCGCAAAGTTCAGATGCAGCCCTGAGTCAGCAGTTGCTGTGTGAGCAAAATCGCTGCCGGATCTTTTTACCAGCCTCTTTATCGGATAAAGCGACAATACAGTTTTCAAAAGTACCGGATCACGCGACGCCTTTACTGCAGCAGCCTTAAACTACGTGACCGTATTGGTGCTTTATCTGCTGACCCACAGCAGGGAGTTACAGAAAGATACCAACACCGGTATTTTGGTGTTGCAGGCGCTCTCAGCTTCACTAAAGATCAGGGTTGAGGTGATTGAATGGCAGCGCAAAGCACCAGATCAGCGATTGTTTGATTTATCAGCATCACGGCAACTGGGTTTGATTTATCCATTGTTAGCTGACACACCCCAAGCCTGTTATCTACTGCATCATGGTCAGTATCAGGCTCAAAATCCTGCGGCCCTTGCAGAGCTGGAAGCTCGTCAGAGCGAAGCGGTCAAACACTGGGTTTTGTTGGATGCCACCTGGCAGGAAGCGGCAAAAATGCTCAGACAAAGCCCTTATTTGCAGTCTTGTTACCGTCTTGCCATCAAACCTGATACGCCATCCTTATACAAACTACGACGTAATCAAAAAGCAGGGGCCTTGTGCACAGCAGAAGTGGTGATGGAGTTGCTACAGCAAACAGGATTTATTCATGAAAAAGAGCAGCTGATGCTGCTCTTTGATGAATTTAATAAGCGCTGACCCAGTCTGGTATTGGATTGGAATTTGCGCCGGGATGGGGCAAGCCCATTCCCTACGTCAGCTCAACAAACTGAACCGCGGTAGCGGCCGGTTCGTCTTCATCCAACAGCAAACCCACTGGTACTTTTGGCACATCAGGTTTATCAAAGGCCATATCACCTTCGACTGCTAAAGGACTATCTTTACTGATCCCTGCAAAATCAAACAGATTTTTATCAATCATATGAGAGGGCACAATATTCTGCATGGCCTGGAACATGGTTTCGATACGACCAGGAAAACGTTTATCCCAATCCTGTAGCATTTCTTTCACGACCTGACGCTGCAAACCGTCTTGTGAGCCACATAAGTTACAAGGGATGATCGGGAACTGGCGGGCAACAGAGTATTTTTCAATATCTTTTTCGCGGCAATAAGCCAAAGGACGAATTACAATATGCTCACCGTTGTCGCTGATGAGCTTGGCTGGCATCGACTTCATCTTACCGCCGTAAAACATGTTTAAAAACATAGTTTCAATCATGTCGTCGCGATGATGACCTAAGGCTATTTTAGTGGCGCCCAGCTCTTTTGCTGTGCGATATAAAATGCCACGGCGCAAGCGCGAGCACAAAGAGCAAGTCGTTTTGCCCTCAGGGATTTTGTCTTTGACAATAGAGTAGGTGTCTTCGGTGACGATCTGAAAATCCACACCAATACGACTTAAATAACCAGGCAGTACATCTGCAGGAAAACCGGGTTGTTTCTGATCAAGATTCACCGCCACTATGGAAAACTGAATAGGGGCAGATTGTTGTAAGTTCAGCAGAATATCCAGCAGGGTATAACTATCCTTACCGCCTGACAAACACACCATTACTTTGTCGCCATCTTCAATCATATTAAAGTCGGCGATAGCTTGGCCGACGCCACGACGCAGACGTTTGTGTAATTTATTCAGATTATATTGTGCTTTGGCTTCTGCTGCATGCGACATAAAACAACGACCCCAGATAAAAATGGCGCGTAGTATAACCAACTACACGCCAGCTTTGTAGCGTAAGGAGCTTATTGTTTTGCTAAAGGGCAGACAAAACCCGCCGGTTTGACCGCCAATACATCACAATCCAACCTGTCTATCACATGCTCAGCTGTATTACCAATGATGGCAGCAGATAAACCGGTGCGGCCTATAGTGCCTATCACTACCATCTCGGCATCCAGTTGTGCGGCTAGTGTAGGGATCACATCTTCAGGCATGCCTTCCTGCACATGAGTTTGAGCTGCAGGCAATTCAAATTCCATAGCCAGCTTTTGTACCGCTTCCAGATGATGAGTTTTCATCGTCTGACTGTATTCCTTCGGATTAAATTCAGGAATTTCAATAGCTATATTGACAGGGGTACCAGGGAAAGCGTTGACCAGTTGTACTTTACTATTGAGTAAAGCGGCGAGCTGTTTGGATTGCTGAATGATACGTTGATTCAGCGAGCTGTGATGGGTCTGTTCACTACCCGCATTGACTGCTGCGAGTATATTGCCATGTGCAGGCCATTCATGATCTTTAACCAGTAAAACAGGGCAAGGGCATTTACGCAAAATATGCCAGTCGGTAGGGGTGAAAATCATCGATTTGAGTACATCGTGATCATGTGTACCTTTAATCACTAAATCGTATTCTTTCTCCAGTACCGCTTGCACTATGGCTTCAAAGGGCCTGTTGTGCCAGACCACCTGAATATCTATCTTCAGACCTTGTTCTTTGTGTTCCGCAATCAGTTCGCTGATCCAAAGTTCTCTGTCGTTGATCACAGCCTGGCGCATAGACTCTCGTTCTTCGCCGGATAACATAGTGGTCATTTCGTAGGAAAAATCGTAAATCGATAGAAAAGCGGTTAGATGGCAATCTTGTAGTTTTGCCAGTTGAACAGCGCGCTTGAGGGCTTTCTGTTCAGCCACCGAAGGGTCCAGCACCACCAGTACTCTCGGATATAAGGTCATATCATGCTCCTGCTAAGCTAAGGCTTACCTTGTAAGTGTAGCCAAGGTAGCGAAGGTAGGCTGATAAGTCCTTGTGCTGGATCAAGGATTGGTTTGATCAGCGCGCTATAGCAGACCCACCAGCCAGTTTACTTAACGCCTCCGGATCGCTGATGCAAATCAGCTTACCATCGACCTGTATTAAATCGTCCTTATGGAATCGACCCAATAAACGGCTAATAGTTTCAACGGTCAGGCCTAAATAGTTACCTATTTCGCCACGCGTCATACTTAGACGGAACTCTTTTTTCGATAAACCGCGATTCGCAAAGCGTTGGGCCAGGTTGGTCAGAAAGGCAGCGAGTTTTTCTTCCGCGTTCTTCCGGTTTAACAACAGCAACATTTGTTGATCACCGCTGATGTCCTGACTCATCAGACGCATCATTTGTTGGCGTAATTTGGGCAATTGTCCCATCAGCTGATCCATCTGGCTGTAGGGAATTTCGCAAACCATAGCCGTCTCCAATGCCTGAGCAAAACTTGGATGTTGCTGCTCGCCTATCGCATCGAAACCTATCACATCACCAGGTAAATGAAAGCCTGTGATTTGCTCTTCACCGGATTCAGTTAAGGTAAAAGTCTTAAAAGACCCACTGCGTACCGCATACAAAGAGTGCAGGTGAGTACCAGCTTCAATTAAAAAGTCACCTTTGTGCAGAGGCTTTTTGCGTTCGATAATATCGTCAAGCGTATCCAGTTCGGCATTATTTAACGTAAAAGGCAGGCAGAGCTGGCTAAAACCACAGTGTTGGCAACTTAAATTTGAACCGGACATAACAGTATTCCTTTGTAACGACTTTCCCAGCTTAGAAAACTCGCGGCGCTATTGCAATAGCTATAGTATAAAGTGCATACAAAGCCAGTAATAGAGCAGCACTGACCCGAACCCACTGTTTATTTTTAAATCGACTCAGGCTCTGAGCGAAACGCCCGACCGCCAGCATAGCAGGCAAGGTACCCATACCAAAAGCAAACATCAATACCGCACCTTGTAAAGCGCTGCCACTGGCCAGACTCCAGCCTAAACTGCTGTACACTAGACCACAAGGTAAAAAGCCCCAGCTCAGACCGTAAGCCACGGCTTTTGCGCTGCTATCGAGCGGCAATAAGGATTTTGCGATAGGTTGGATCTGACGCCACACCAGTGCCCCCAGTTTTTCAAGCAGCGTCAGAGCGAACCACAAACGGGCAACATAAAGAGCCATTAGCAGCAGTAATACACCAGCCAACAGCTTTAGCCAGAACAAACTAATGCCAAGTTTTACCAGCACAGCCGCGCCAAATGCGCCTGTAAGCGCGCCCAGAAAGCTGTATGTTGTTAAACGGCCCAGACTTAACATCAGTTGTAACTTCAGCTGCTGCAAAAATGTTAGCTGAGGCATAGAGAGTTGTAATGCGCTGGCTATACCACCGCACATCACCAGACAATGACTGCTGCCTAAAAAACCTATACTCAGGGCTGCCAGCAGGTTAAGGACAAGTTCCTGACTCATTGCGGCGGTTGTTTATCCGTATCTGTTTTACTCTTGATAGTTTTCTTTTCATCGTCAAACAAAATACTCATACCTTCTTTGTTTAAATCATCAAACTGGCGGCTGCGCACTGCCCAGAAAAAGATGCCAAGGCCAATACAAACAAAAAGTATGGCAATGGGGATCAGCACATAAATAATACTCATGCTTTAAGTAACCTCAGTGAGTTTGATACCACCAGAATAGAGCTGAACGACATACCGATCACGGCGATGTAAGGGGAGACAAACCCCATCACCGCCAGAGGAATAATGACCAGATTATAGCCTACAGCCCACCACAGATTTTGTTTGACGATACGCTGCGCTAATACTGCACCTTCGATTAGCTCTTGTAGTGAATTCAGATTGTTATGCAGCAATACCACATCAGCCTGATTTTTCGACAAATCTGTGCCTGAATCTAGAGCTACAGAGACATGAGCGGCGTGAAAACAAGGACTGTCATTAATGCCATCTCCTAACATGAGCACCTTATCGCCTTGCGCCACAGCCTGACGGATATACTCAACTTTTTGCTCCGGACTACACCCTTTAAATACCCGATCAAATTGCAATTGCTGTTGAACATTCTCGACCTGAGCAGAAGAATCTCCTGTTAGCATGGATAAGTGTAATCCGCGTTGTTTTAACGTCTGAATCAATGCTGGTACTTCAGGACGTACCGCGTCTGATAGCTCAACAGAAAACACCAGGTGCTGATTAATGCTGCAGCATACTGCAGCTGTGGTTTCAGCTTGTGCACCACAAAATGCAGCGCTGCCCACTTTGACTTCTAAACTCTCTCCATGCTCCCGGATCCAAACTGCGGATAGGCCTGACCCGACATGAACTTGTACTTGTTCCACTTTAATTTTTGAATCCAGATAGCTTTCAAATGCATGAGCTATAGGGTGTTCTGAATACGCTTCAATACGGGCAATCAGAGCTAGCAGCGTATCCGGGTTGTATGCCTGGTCATGTAATTGAGTGCGCTGAATACTAAAACGCCCTTGTGTCAGACTGCCTGTCTTATCGAGGAAGACAGAATCGAGTTGTGGCAATATTTCCAGCACTTGCTGATTTTTGATCAGTATGCCTTTGCGGTTAAGACGTGCCAAAGCGCAAGTGATAGCTGTAGGAGTGGCTAAAGTTAAAGCACAAGGGCAGGTGGCGACCAACACAGATAACGTCACCCAAAACGCTCTGTCTTTGTCCAGCCAGAAATACCAGACCAAAAATGTTCCTAAAGCGATAATCAACAAGCGCTGAATAAAAAAACGTGCCAGTTGAGTGGTTTTTTCTACTATCTGTGGTTTTTGATTCAGCGTCTGCTGTTGCAGTTCGATGATCTGGCCTAAGCGTGAATGGGCGAGGGGCTGATGCACAGTGATCTTCATCACTCCATCGTGGTTAATACTGCCAGCCATGACGGCATCACCCGCTGCTTTGTTCACCGCTTTGTATTCGCCGGTGAGCATAGATTCGTCCACCGAGCTTTCGCCTGACAACACCACACCATCTGCCGCTATAGTTTCACCAGCCTGCACCAGTATCACTTGGCCAGCTTCCAGACGACGTGCTGAGGTAGGAACCAGTTCATCACCTTGCACCAGCCGTGCGGATACCGGCATAATTTTTAATAAGTTTCCTGTGGCTGCACGAGCCTGTGCTCTGGCGCGGAATTCAAAAAACTTACCCAGCTGCAGCAAAAACACAAACATACAGACGGATTCAAAATAGACTTCGCCAGTGTCAAACACAGTAGCGTAGGCAGAAGCGAGGAATGTATAGAACACGGCTAGAGTGACAGGTACGTCCATATTCAGCTCACGGCCTTTCACTGCTCGCCATGCACTTAAAGTAAAAGGTTTAGCACTATAAAACACGACCGGAGTGGTCAGGAACAAACTGATCCAGCGTAAATAACCTTCAAATTCAGGATCAATGCCGGTGTATTCACCAAAATACAGGCCAAAAGCCAGCATCATCACCTGCATACTCATAAAACCGGACACAGCCAGACGTTTTAAAAACCGTCGTAATTCCGCTTGCTGCACCGCTTCTTCCTGATCGGCCATAAATGGTGAGGCCTGATATCCTAACTTATTGATAATATTAAGTAGCTCACTGAGTTTGAGTCGTTGTATATCCCAACTTACCACACAGCGTGCTGTACTAGAGTTGACACTGACGTTATGAATAGCCGGATTTTTTTGCAGTTGTTTTTCAATCAACCAGGCGCAGGCGGCACAGCTGATACCGCTAATAGACAATTCAATCTGGGTCAGATTGTCTTTATGCTGAGTCAGATCAGACAACACTTCGGTGCTGTCATAACTCACCAGTTGTAACTGATCCGGCACCAATTGAGCTTTGCTGGCAGGGGCAGTACGAAATTTATAATAATCGCCAAGCCCTTGATCGATGATAGTTTCAGCGACTGCCAAGCAACCAGGGCAACAAAATAGTCGCTGTTGTTGCTCTATAACAAGGCTAAAGTTCGATCCAGCCGGTATGGCTTCATTGCAGTGAAAACAACCCGTATACGACACTGTTAATATCCCAGTTTAAATTCACCTTGTTGTGGCAGCATAGCGCTTGCCCGCAGTTTCCAATCCTTGTGCTCATCTGAGACGACCAGATTCCATTTGCCTTCCAGTGTTTTAGGCAAGGTTCCGACATAAAGATTTTCACCACTGCGCTCTGCAGTAATGACAAAGTCTTTAGCCGCTATCGTATTGTGGAAAAACTCCAACTGAAGGTGTTGCCCCAGCGTTTTGTTTTGCTCAAACCGAACTATGACCTGATTGGCAGCAATCAAGGTGCTGGCATGCAAATTCCGTAATTCTGCTTCACGGTATTTGGCTAAATTCATGTTGATGGCCCGGCCTTCTTTATAGTAATCATCGATCACCAAATCAGGATTATTTTGCTGCATGATGTAAATGGTATGGCCGCCTTTGATAAAGGAGACGATGGGGAAGGCGATCAATAACCAGGGCCACAGCTGTTTGTACCAGGGTTTTGTATCATGCAACATCAGGTATTCCTCTTTCAGATAGCAATAAGCCCCACAAAGCGGGGCTTATTGTAATGCATTCACAGCAAAGATTACTTAGAACTTTCTTCCGGACGAGATAAACGGTAGACATAAGCAGAGATAATATGGATTTTGTCTTCTCCTAAAATCTCCTTGAATGCTGGCATCTGACCATTACGGCCTTTATTCAGCGTTTCTTCTACCGCGCCGTGTGAACCACCGTATAACCAGGTGTTATCCGTCAGGTTAGGTGCGCCAAATGGCAGGTTATGGGCTAAGCTGCCCTTACCATCTGCACCGTGACAAGCAGCACACATGCCAAACTTCGCTTTACCAGCAGCTGCATCTTTGTCATTCACCTTACGACCTGACAAACTTAATACATAAGCAGTCATTTCTTTGACGCCTTGTTCACCCAGAGCATCACCCCAAGCTGGCATAGCGGCTTTACGGCCATACAGCAGGGTTTCTTTGATTTTGTCCGGCGTACCGCCATATAACCAGTCATCATCTGTCAGGTTAGGAAAACCACGCTGACCACGAGCATCTGAACCGTGGCATTGAGAGCAGTTCTGCAGGAATAAACGCTGACCTACTTTTAATGCGTCCGGATCGTAAGCTAAGTCCAGAATATCGCGGCTGGTGTACTTAGCAAACTCTTTGGCATAAGTTTCATTGGCCGCATCATATTCACGGTCCAATTGCACGTTTTTGCCGTCCAGTTTGTTTTGTTCTACCGCAGCTTTGGATTCAGCCAGGTTTTTAATACCCTGATTTGAACTGGTCCAGTTTAAAAAACCTTTGTAGTTACCTAAGCCAGGGTAGGCGGCAAAGTAATACACCGACCAAACAATGGTGGCGTAGAACATGTAAGTCCACCATTTTGGCAGAGGATTGTTAATTTCTTCAATGCCGTCAAACTCGTGACCAGTGGATTCGCCTTCTTTCACTCCAACATGGTTTTTTAAATTCCAGGTTAAAATGACGGCGCAAAATACGATACACGCTATTGTTAAGACACTGATCCAAGTGCTCCAAAAGCTACTCATGATCCGACTCCTGTTTCTGTTGTTGTTTTGGTTTTTGGTCGTCTGCGAAAGGCAAATTTGCCTGTTCTTCAAAGTCTGGCTTGCGTTTTAACACAAAAAGCCAGACTACAGACCAATAAAACCTACAAACACTAGCACGGTGAAAATACTGTGTAGGGTTGCAATATCCATCATAATTACTTCAGCGCTGTGCCAAGGGATTGCAGGTATGCAATTAACGCCTGCATCTCTGTTTTTCCTTTGACAGACTCTGTCGCTGCCGCGATTTCTTCAGCTGAATACATCAGACCGTCTTCATCGTTCGGCGACATTTTGCCTTTAGTTAACTTGTTAAAGATTTCCATCTTTTTCGGAGTTAACTCACCATCCAGCGTATTAGTCGCCAGCCATGGAAAACCTGGCATATTCGACTGAGGTACAACGTCACGTGGATTGATTAAATGCGCATAATGCCAGTCGTCACTATAACGACCGCCTACACGGGCTAAATCAGGACCAGTACGTTTTGAACCCCATAAAAATGGATGTTCCCATACACTTTCACCGGCAACAGAGTAGTGACCGTAGCGTTCCACTTCATGACGGAACGGACGGATCATCTGGCTATGACAGTTGACACAACCTTCACGGATGTAAATGTCACGACCTTCAAGTTGCAGCGCTGTGTACGGTTTTAAACCGTCCACAGGTTCGGTGGTTTCTTTTAAAAACAGCAGAGGAGTGATTTCAACCAGTGTACCAAAACTGATTGCCAGCACTGTGCCTATGGCTAACCAGCCTGCACTTTTCTCAAAAAATTCATGATAGTTCTTAGACACAATAAGCTCCTTACGCTGCTTCAGCTACTGGTTCCAGAGCACCATCTTTCGCTCTGATAGTTTTCACAACGTTATACGCCATGACCAGCATACCTGTGACGACAAAACAGCCACCGATAAAACGCATCAGGTAGAACGGGTAAGAGGCTTCTAAGCTTTGTACAAAGCTGTAGGTCAGAGTGCCGTCAGTGTTGACCGCACGCCACATCATGCCTTGCATAATGCCGCTGATCCACATAGCGACAATGTACAGAACCACGCCAATAGTGTGTAACCAGAAGTGGGTGTTAATCAGCTTGATGCTGTACATCCGGCCTTGGTTATAGATGTTCGGGATCAGGTGGTAGATAGCGCCGATAGACACCATAGCAACCCAACCTAAAGCACCTGAGTGAACGTGACCTACTGTCCAGTCTGTGTAGTGTGATAAGGCGTTTACTGACTTGATCGCCATCATCGGGCCTTCGAAAGTTGACATACCGTAGAAGGACAGAGATACAATCAGGAAACGTAAGATAGGGTCAGTTTTCAGTTTGTGCCAGGCACCAGATAAGGTCATGATACCGTTGATCATGCCACCCCAGCTTGGAACGAACAGGATGACTGACATCACCATACCAACGGACTGAGTCCAGTCTGGCAGGGCAGTGTAGTGTAAGTGGTGAGAACCAGCCCAAATGTATAATGCGATCAGAGCCCAAAAGTGCACTACAGATAAACGGTAGGAATACACAGGACGACCAGCTTGTTTTGGTACGAAGTAATACATCATACCCAGGAAGCCTGCTGTTAATAAGAAACCTACAGCGTTGTGACCATACCACCATTGCACCATCGCATCCACAGCACCAGCGTAGACAGAATACGACTTGGTGAAAGACACAGGCACAGCCATGCTGTTGACTATGTGTAAGGCGGCAACGGTGATAATAAAGCCGCCGTAGAACCAGTTCGCCACATAAATATGGCTGGTATTACGTTTGACTAGGGTGCCAAAAAACACCACAGCATACGAAACCCAAACCACAGCAATCAGAATGTCAATTGGCCATTCCAGCTCTGCATATTCTTTACTACTGTTACCTATACCCATAGGTAAGGTAATCACGGCAGCGATAATGACTGCTTGCCAGCCAATAAAAGTAAACATCGCAAGCTTTTCTGCAAAAAGCCTGACCTGGCAGGTACGCTGCACCACATAATAAGATGTGGCAAACAGGGCACTTGTACCAAAGGCGAAGATTACTGCGTTAGTGTGAAGAGGACGAAGACGACTGTAAGTAAACCATGCCGTGTCGAAATTAAGTGCGGGCCAATACAGTTGCGCCGCAAGTAATACACCCAACCCCATACCGACAATACCCCACAATACTGTGGTGACGGCAAAAAGGCGGACAACGGTATAGTTGTAGTCAACATTTAACGATTTGGTCTGGCTCATGTTGAGTTCCGCTGCAGTTTATTGCTAGTGATTAAAAATTCACCCTAAGGTGACCCTTCTTATTGTTGGTTAACAGTGTAGCAGCCTTCAGAACAAGCAAAGCAACTAAACTCCTAACCATTTTGGGGCGAAATAATACGAGTTTTGCCTTTAAAAAGATAGGCGAAACAGCCGTTTTTATGATGTAGAACAATACTGCTGGTCGCAAAATAACCAATTGCAGCAATGTTTTGCGTTTCATCGCAACAAGAAGTTAGACTTATTGCTCTTTATTTACGGAAATTAATCAGATGAGATTGCTGTTTCTGGCTTTTTATTTAGTCTGTCTTAGTGGTTGCTCAGATCAAAAGACAGAACCTCAGACCTCAGTGTTGCAACTGCATCAGGATACACGATTCACTGTCAGTTTAGCCCCTGCCGATGCGCCAGTTGAAGAGATTCTGCACTGGACTGTTGAGTTATCTGATGGCTGGCAAATCAAACAGGCAGAAGTCACAGGATTGTCGATGACTATGGGCACTATTCCCTTATTGTTCAAAACTGTTGAGGGGAAAGCGAGAGTGTACCAGGCCGAAATGGTATTGGGGGCTTGCAGTCAGCCTCGGATGAAGTGGCAATTACAGCTTCAGCTGCTTCATGCCACAGAAGGGGAAAAGTTGTTGTTGCTGCCTTTTTATTCCAGCTGGCCTAAATAGCGGATTTGTTGTACCAGGTGCAGAGGAGCTGAAGTGGTCAGGCTCAGACGCGCAGTTTCGACACAAACAAAATCCAGATACCCATCATCAGGCAAATCTTTTAACGCCGCTGCTTTTTCTATCCATGGATTCCAGAGCACACTGGCATCATGACCTTGCTGAGCAATTTGCACAGCATTTTTTGCTTGTTCTAACGTCAGCTCATCCGCTGTATCCAGATAAACCCTGTCGACTTCTGCTGTAAACTTCAGTTCAGGGTGTTGTTGGTCAAAGCGCTCGCCGGCTTTCACTTTATCCAGATAAGCGCCTGCCAAAGTGCTGACGGAAACCTGATGCACAGAATCCACGGTAAAATAGCTATGCAATGCAGCTTGCTGTACGCCCTGATCTGAGTTTAGCGTCAGGGTTAACGCTGCTTCGGTTAACTGTAGGGTCAAACTTAAGTAAGAAGGCGCGTTAGTATAAGGCAACTCTTTGGTTGTTATACGAAATTCAATACGGACTTCGGTTTCAGTGACGGATTGTTGTATCACCTGCCAGAATTCAGTCCGCACCACACCATGATTGGGCAACTTCTGAGCTTTAGGGTTGAACTCTGCCGCAGCAGGGCCAAACCAGGGCCAACACACAGGTACACCTCCACGAATAGGAGTATTATTTTGCCAGACAGCTTCAGGCGACAGATAGACCAGTTCCACCTCTGCCTCTGGCTTATACGAGAGCAAATGAGCACCATAACTACTGATCACCGCTGTGGCCTGACCACATTGGAGTACATAACAAGGTAGGTCTGTCAGGTGGGCGAAACCAGATTGTTCAGTAATGCTGTTATTGCTCATTGGATTATCTCAAACGCTAAAGAAAGAAAAGGCGGCTAAAAAGCCGCCCCTGTATAGTCTCAATACCTTACTTTGAAAATTTCATCAGCTCAACAGTGTTGTCAAGCATTCTGTTGCTGAAACCCCACTCGTTGTCATACCAGGCCATGACTTTGACTAAACGACCATTTACACGGGTTTCGCTGGCGTCAAAAATAGAGGACATTGGATTGTGATTAAAGTCGACAGACACCAATGGTAAATCGTTGACAGCTAATACCTGATTCATCGGACTCTGAGCTGCAGCTTTACGGATAATATCGTTGACTTCTTCAACTGTGGTGTTACGACCGGCAATAAAAGATAAATCCACTAACGACACGTTCAGGGTTGGCACTCGTACCGCTAAACCGTCAAATTTACCTTTCAGCTCTGGTACGACTAAACCTACGGCAGCGGCAGCGCCAGTTTGTGTTGGGATCATTGACATAGCTGCTGCACGGGCACGACGCACGTCAGTGTGGTATACATCACTTAAACGCTGATCGTTGGTGTACGCATGAATAGTCGTCATTAAACCAGATTCAATGCCTAAAGCATCGTTTAATGGTTTAGCGATAGGAGATAAACAGTTGGTGGTGCATGAGGCGTTTGAGATGATGGTCATATCTTTAGTAATGACATCGTGGTTCACACCGTACACTACTGTTGCATCCACATCTTTCGCTGGAGCAGAAATAATAACTTTTTTAGCGCCTGCGCTTAAGTGAGCTCCTGCAGTCTGACGATTGGTGAACAGACCTGTACATTCCAGCACCACGTCAATATTTAATTCTGCCCACGGCAGATTCGCCGGGCTACGTTCACTTAAAGTCAAAATTTCGTCTTTGTTAACGAAAATAGCTTTGTCTGAGTGCTCAACGTCAGCGAAGAAAATGCCATGCGCTGTATCGTATTTAAGCAAATGAGCGTTAATAGCAGCATCGCCTAAATCGTTGATGGCTACAACTTTGATGTCGTAATTCTTTTTGGATTCATATAAAGCGCGTAAAACGTTGCGGCCAATGCGACCAAAACCATTAATTGCTACACGAATTGTCATAACCTATCCCCAGACTGTAATTTAATTCTGTAATAAAATTACATTTTTTGTCATTCTTTTCAAGTACAAAAAAGTTATGCATTCGTATTTTGTTAATCCGGGTCTTGAATCTGGAGTAGACTGTGATAGTTAATTTTTCCTAACCATTTACTTTTCTGAGCAAAAAACAGGTCGCTGGAGCCTTTATGGACAAACAATTACTTTCTGATCTGATTCCTTTACCGGCATAGAAACACAATTTACTGACGCATGGGGCAATCAATCAGAAGTCGCAGAGAAAAACTTACTCACTTTGCTAGCAGCTCAGGCTTTGCCATAGATAACGATGCACTGGCTCGTGAGCAGCTTCTGGAGCGTCAGCAAGATCATTGGGAGCAGTTACTGGATCCTGTTTCTGTGCAAAAAGCCGGGCACGATATCCAAATCGAACTGAAGTTACCTATCGCTTTAGCCAATACGCCTTTAGAGCTGGTGTTGACCACAGAACAAGGCAAAACACATACTTTTACAGTGACAGCAACTGATGATGCTGACTTAAATCAGGTGATGGTATTTGACGGCGAAGAATATCAGCAATATCAATGGACGTTACCTGTTTTGCTTGACCAGGGTTATCATAGTTTAAGCCTGACTCTGGGTGAGCTGGATTTTGTACAATCGCTGATCATCACGCCGTCTGCGTGCTTCCAGCCAGCAGAATTTAAAAAACAAAAACAATGGGGTGTATCTGTCCAATTGTATTGTGTACGCTCTGATCAAAACTGGGGGATAGGTGACTTTGCAGACTTACGTTTCCTGCTTGGTCATTTAGCTAAACAAGGCGCTGATTTTGTTGGGTTAAATCCTATCCATGCGCTGTATCCAGCCATGCCGGAATCTGCGAGTCCTTACAGTCCATCGTCCCGTCGCTGGTTAAATATCATTTATGTAGCTGCGCCACAAATGCCTGGTTTTGATCAATGCAAGCAGGTAAAACAGCTGGTCAATGCGCCAGGATTTCAGCAACAGTTGGACGCTGCGCGCGCTGCACAATGGGTCGATTATAGCGCTGTAACCCGTCTGAAACTGCCTGTATTCAAAGCGTTGTATCAATGGTTTATCGAACACCAGTCTGAACACGCTGAACTGGCTGCGGCTTTTTCTGTATTTAAACAACAATCTGGTGAAAGTTTATTACAACTGGCGCTTTATGATGCAATTCACGCGCATTTGATCCAAAAAGATAGTCATGCCTGGGGATGGCCAGTATGGCCAGAAGCCTGGCAAAGACCAGACAGCGATGAAGTATTGGCTTTTGCCAAAGCCCATGCAGATGAACTGGATTTTTATTGTTACCTGCAATTTATCGCCCGAGAGCAGTTGGCTCAGGCACAAGCTTTTGCCAAAGAACAGGGTATGTTATTAGGCTTGTACCGTGACCTGGCTGTTGGCGTCAGTGAAGCTTCAACCGAAATCTGGGGGAATCCTGATCTATACTGCCGCGATGCCAGTGTTGGTGCGCCGCCGGATATTTTAGGGCCCAAAGGCCAGAACTGGGGCTTACCTCCGATGTTGCCTTATCAGATGTTTCAGCAAGCCTACCGTCCTATGATCGATTTGTTCCGCGCCAATATGCAGAACTCTGGTGCGCTGCGTATTGACCACGTGATGGCTTTATTACGCTTATGGTGGGTGCCGAAAGGCGCTGAAAGTGCTGGTGATGGCGCTTACATCTATTATCCTATTCAGGATTTGTTAGGTATTTTGGCTCTTGAATCGCAGCGTCATCAGGTGGTCGTGATAGGGGAAGATTTGGGCACTGTGCCGGATGGTATTCGCGAAATACTGGCTGAATACGGTATGTACTCTTATCGGGTATTTTTCTTCGAAAAAGCTGAAGATGGTGGTTACGTGTCTCCAGCCCATTATCCGGTGCAGGCGATGGCGACCTTAACCACTCATGATATGCCTACTTTAATTGGCTATTGGCACTGTGGTGACTTGCATTTAGGTAAAGAAGTAGGGCTGTACTGTGATGATCAGCTGCCGGGTCTTTTTGAATCCCGTCACAAAGATAAGCAAAAAATTCTTGATTCATTGCATGGTCACCAGATGTTAGCTCCTCATTTTGACCATAATGTCGATCACGTTGGCATGAGCACTGAATTGAGTTATGCGATTCAGCGCCATGTGGCTAAAGGCTCCAGCCAGTTGTTGTGTTTACAATTGGAAGATTGGATGGAAATGACGCAACCTGTCAATATTCCGGGCACCAGCGATGAATATCCGAACTGGCGCCGCAAACTAACGATGACGATCGAGCAACTATCAGAGCAACAGAATGTCAATCAGTTGCTGCAAGAGCTAACTCGTTTGCGCCGCAATTAACTGACTCAAGCGATGTAAATGACATTGAATTTTTAAAGCCATAAATAAATTAAAGTTATGGCTTCAAATAATTCGGCCATAAAACTGCCAAAACCGCATGGCAGTTTTAATCTAATTTGTTATCTTAGAAATTAAGACGGTAAAAAAATCAAAAGGATAGTTCATGTCCGTAACTCAGTTAGCCTCTGCCAGTTGTTCTTCTCCATTTTCTGTATTGTCTTGGCAAAAAGGGACAACCAAAGGCTTTATGATCCGGGCTTATTTGCCGGATGCCGCAAAGGTTGAAGTTTTTGATCTTGCGACCCGCAAGTCTTTAGGGCAGATGGTTGCTCAGTCTGTGTTACACGGTTTATTTGAGCTTGAATTGCCAACTAAACGCAAAACCAGTCCTTATTACTTTCAGATTGAAACACCGCATCACCATAGCTACGAGCTGGTCGACCCTTATCAGTTTGAAGAAGAGGCTTACTACGCCGTACACTTTGTCAACAGTAAGCCAGAGAATTTGTATAAACAGCTAGGTGCTCAGTTGGTCGAATTGAAACTGGGTAAAAAGACACTCAAAGCGACCCGTTTTGCAGTGTTTGCTCCCAATGCGTCCAGTGTGAGTTTGATTGGTGATATGAATCAATGGGATGGCAGGCGTCATCCTATGCAGCGCACCGAATGTGGTCATTGGGTGTTGCTGGTTCCTGAAGTTGGAGCCGGTGTTCGGTATAAATTTGAAATCAAAGACAGCTTTGGTAATTTGCTACCGCACAAGGCCGATCCGCTGGCTTTTGCTGCCGAACAGTACCCCTCACACGCATCGCTGGTGTTCGACCACTCACAGTACAAATGGCAGGATCAGAAGTGGCAAGAGCGTACTGTTGATCCTTATCACGAAGCTATGAGCATCTACGAGTTGCACCCGGGCTCGTGGAAGCATAATCAGCATGGCGAACCTTTAACCTACACTGAGCTTGCACTTGAGCTTATTCCTTATGTGCTGGACATGGGCTACACCCATATAGAGTTATTACCGGTAATGGAGCACCCATACTCTGGCTCCTGGGGTTATCAGCCACTTGGTTTGTTTGCCGCGACTTCACGTTTTGGCACCCCTGATCAGTTCAAGGCCTTTGTCGATTCCTGTCATCAGGCCGGACTTGGAGTGATTTTAGACTGGGTTCCGGCGCATTTTCCGGAAGATGCGCATGGACTGGCCCGCTTTGATGGCAGCCATTTGTATGAATACGAAGATCCTCGCCGTGGTTGGCATCCGGATTGGAACTCCTGCATTTACGATTATGGTAAAGACCCGGTTCGTCAGTTTTTAGTGGCCAGTGCTTTGTTCTGGCTGGATTACTTCCACATTGACGCCTTGCGAGTCGACGCCGTAGCTTCGATGCTGTATCTGGATTACTCACGTCGGGACGGCGAGTGGGTGCCAAATGTTGATGGTGGTAATCACAATTACGAAGCCATCAGTCTGCTACGCTGGCTCAACACTGAAGTGTATCGGCAGTATCCGAAGGCCATGATGATAGCTGAAGAGTCCACTTCTTTTGATGGCGTCACCCGGCCGGTAGATTTAGGTGGTTTAGGCTTTGGCTTTAAATGGAATATGGGCTGGATGAATGACACCCTGCGTTACATTAAAAAAGACCCCGCCTATCGGAAGTTCCACCATAACGATTTAACCTTTTCTATGGTGTACGCGTACAACGAGAACTTTATCCTGCCGTTATCTCACGACGAAGTGGTGCATGGCAAAGGTAGTATTATCAATAAGATGCCTGGAGATGAGTGGCAACAAGCTGCGAATTTACGCGCTTATTATGCGTTTATGTTTGCCCATCCAGGTAAAAAGCTGAACTTTATGGGCAATGAATTTGGCCAGGGCACTGAGTGGGATCATAACCAGCAGTTGCCATGGTATTTATTGTCTTTTGATAAACACAGGGGCGTACAACAGCTGTTCCGTGACTTAAACCTGACCTACAAAGCTTGCCCCCCATTGCATCAGTTGGACCATGAGGCGGCTGGTTTTCGCTGGATTAATTATCAGGATGCTGAACACAGTACCTTGAGTTTTTATCGTTTGGATAAACACGCTAATGCGGTGTACGTGGTCAGTAACTTTACGCCAGTCCCTCGCAGCGGCTTCCGTTTATCCGTAGCTGAGCCTGGCGAATACGAAGTCATCCTCAATACGGACAGCGAATACTATTGGGGCAGTAATTACCCTGTCGGAGAGTATTTATCTGCCTTTGCAGCTGCAGCCTTCGGTTTAAACTACATGGTGCAGTTGGATTTACCTCCTTTATCGACCCTGTATTTGAGAAGAAAAATATCGTGAGCAGCAAGGCAGAGCAGATGTCTGAATGGATAAGCACAGTGGGTAGTGTATATCCACCAGGACCACAGCAAACCGGATCGGACAGCTGGAATTTTTCGGTTTACGCTCCTGATGCTTCGGCGCTTTGGTTATGTCTGTTTTGTGCTGATACAGAAGAGCCCTTGGCAGAAATTGAGTTTTTCGCCCGCACTGGTGAATCATGGCACTTGCATGTGGCTGGCATTGAGCAAGGCACTCTGTATGGATTACGTGCAGAAGGCGTGTGTCAGGCCAGTTCAGGCTTAGTGTTTGATCGTAACCGTCTGTTGATTGATCCCTACGCCAAACAGTTAAACCGGGCTTTGGTGTGGAACGAACGACTTTATCAGGTGCATAGCCATTATATGGTGCCTAAGGCTGTGCTAAGAACCGTTGAATTTGACTGGCAAGGCTCAAAAAAACCAGCCATCCCCCGTGAAAAAACTATTATCTACGAAGCTCATGTCAAAGGTCTGACCAAACTACATCCTGATGTGCCGGAACCTCTGCGTGGTAAATACCAGGGCATGTGCCATCCCGCTGTGATCCAGCACTTAAAAGACTTAGGTATCACGACGGTTCAATTGTTGCCTGTCGCCAGTTTTATGAGTGAACCTCGGTTAGAAAAGCTGAAACTAAGTAATTACTGGGGTTATAACCCCATCAACTTTTTTTCTCCGGACGCCCGCTATCAGGTAGGTGATGCGGTCAAGGAGTTTAAAGAGCTGGTTCGCACTTATCACCAGCATGGCTTGGAAGTCATTCTGGATGTGGTGTTTAATCACACGGCTGAAGCAGAAGATTACCGCTTAAGCTTCAGAGGCCTGGCAAACCGGCATTATTACCTGTTTGAAAATCATGCCGATATTACCGACTACCAGCAGAACTGCAATTACAGTGGCTGTGGCAATACACTCAACGTTGCTCATCCAATGACACAGCGTTTGGTGTTGGATGCATTGCGCTATTGGGCCACTGAGATGCAAGTCGATGGGTTTCGTTTTGATTTGGCCGTGACTTTAGCCCGAGAGCATAAACGCTTTGATGCGTACGCTACTTTTTTACAGGTGATAGCACAGGATCCTGTATTAAGTCAGGTGAAATTAATAGCCGAACCATGGGATTTAGGTCCCTTTGGTTATCAGCTTGGACAATTTCCGGCGCATTGGTCTGAACTGAATGATAAATGCAGAGACACCTTTCGCTCTTTCTGGCGTCAGGATCCTGGCCAATTACCACAATTTGCTACCCGGTTGTTAGGCTCCCGCGATATTTTTCAGAAACATCATAAGCCAGCTTGTTGCAGTGTGAATTACATCAGTTATCACGATGGGTTTACCTTGCAGGATATGGTGTCGTATCAGGATAAACACAACTGGCTGAATGCAGAGCAAAATCGTGACGGGCATGGTCATAATTTAAGCGTCAATTACGGTGTGGAAGGTCCCAGCAGCGACGCTGATATTCTGCGCAACAGATACCAGCACAAACGAAATTTAGTCGCCACTCTGATGCTCAGTCAGGGCATAGTGCACTGGCTCGGAGGAGACGAGCTGAGTCAAACCCAACAAGGTAACAATAACGCTTATTGTCAGGACAATGAGATCAGTTGGTTACACTGGCATCTGGATTATCAGGCCAGTCAATTTTTAGCTTTTGTCAAAAAGATGATTCGGCTACGCCAACAATTTAGCTGTCTGCAGCAACTCTCTTTGTTGGATGATCAGTATCAATTGCATGGTGACAAACATCAGGTGAGCTGGTATCTGCCCGATGGAAGTGTGAAACAAGACGAACATTGGACTGATCCCTACAAAACCAACTGTGTTTTTGTGATAGAGCATTTAAAAGATCAGCAAAGTCTTTTGGTGATTATCAACGCAGCGGATCATCCACTGCAGGTCGATTTACCGAAAAAAAGTTGGCAGCTGTTGCTGGATACGGAATTTGACACAGGTGAACCGCTGGAAAAATCAGCAATAAGAACACGTTATATGCAAAGCGCACGATCTTTATCCATTTGGAGCTGAGTTTTTTCAGCTTGGCTTTTTCTTTATCCGCAGTTTTCCAGTATAATCGCGGCCACTTTTGCAGTGCCGGATTTTAAAAGGAAAATCAAATGTCTGAGACATCCGTATTATGTGATATAGGTTTTGTCGGCGCAGGTGTCATGGGGAAGAACCTCATTTTAAACCTGGCTGATCACGGTTATCGGGTTGCCGCTTTTGATTTAGACCATAAAAAACTGGAAGCTGTGATAGCGCAGGACAAAGCCGAGCGGGGCGATAAACCTGCCCGGGTCATCAGCTGCAGCTCTTATACAGAACTCCTGTCGCGTTTATCCTCTCCTCATTTAGTGATCTTATCTGTGCCAGCCGGCAAGCCTGTTGATGATGTCTGTTTAAAACTGATCGATGCCGGTATTCAGGCCGATGACATTATTGTTGATACAGGCAATAGCTTGTGGACAGACACGGTGCGCCGTGAAAAACACTACGAAGGCAAATTTATTTTCTTCAGTACAGCGGTCTCTGGTGGTGAAGTGGGGGCCCGTTTTGGCCCTTCCTTGATGCCAAGTGGCGATCCTTATGCATGGACCAGGATTGAACCTATCTGGCGCGCTATTGCGGCCAAAGTTGACCCGGCAACAGGTCGTCCGCTGGAACGGCACGAACCCGGTAATCCGGTGACAGAGGGAGAATCCTGCGCCACTTATATTGGGCCGGGCGGTTCAGGTCACTATGTCAAAATGGTGCACAACGGTATCGAATATGCCGATATGCAGCTGATTTGTGAAGTCTATCAGGTGATGCGTGACGCACTTGGTATGAGTGCAGAGCAGGTATCCAAAGTATTTAAAGAGTGGAATCAGGGCATATTAAACAGTTACCTGATGGAAATTAGCGCTGAAGTGCTGGCCACGAAAGATTCAGAAACAGGCTTACCCCTGGTCGATGTGATACTGGATAAAGCAGGACAAAAAGGCACTGGTCTTTGGACTGCAGTCAGCAGTCTGGAATTAGGTTGTCCTGCACCTACGATCAGCGAAGCTGTATTTGCCCGTTCTATGTCGACTTTAAAAGATCAGCGGGTGTTAGCATCTACGTTGTTATCTGGTCCTGTGCGTGAACATTGCACAAATCAGACTGCTGAGCAGATGATCAAGCAGCTGCATGACGCACTGTACTGCGCCAAAATTTGTGTGTATGCACAAGGCTTTGATTTAATGAAGACCGCAGCAGCTGAGCATGGTTGGCAACTGAATTTTGCTGAGATTGCAAAAATCTGGCGCGCAGGTTGTATCATTCGCGCAGTGTTTTTACAGTCTATTACTGAAGCTTATGAGCGTAACGACGATTTACAGAATTTACTGTTGGATCCGTTTTTCTCCAAACAAATTTCTGTCAATCAGATGAACTGGCGTCGGGCTGTGGCTGAAGCAGCCATGACAGGTATTCCGGTATCTGCATTAAGCTCAGCTTTAAGTTATTACGACTCGTACCGTACTGCCGTCTTGCCTGCTAACTTGCTGCAAGGGCAGAGGGATTATTTTGGCGCTCACACCTTTGAGCGTACGGATAAAGCTAAAGGTAAAACTTTCCATGTCGACTGGGGTCATACCGACAGGCCGATGCAAAAAATTAAGTAAATAAAAAGCTCCGCAAGGAGCTTTTTACGTATTAAGAGTACTGTCGGCATAAACTGCTGTTGAACAGCGCAGCACTTTTTGTTTTGCTGCCTGTCCTTTGACCTGGAGTAATGAATGAAAAAAACTGAACAAGAATGGCGTCAGCAACTCACCGAAGAGCAATACAGAGTGACACGGCAAAAGGGTACTGAGTATCCTTTTAGTGGCTCCTTACTGCACAATAAAGCAACAGGCTGTTATCACTGTATCTGTTGTCAGCAGCCCTTGTTTGATTCTGCAGATAAGTTTGACTCTGGCTGTGGTTGGCCATCATTTAGTAAAGCCATCAAAGGTCAGGTCAAGTATGAAAAAGATCACTCTCATGGCATGAACCGTATCGAGATTTTATGTCAGCACTGTGATGCACACTTAGGTCATGTGTTTGACGATGGCCCGGCTCCCACCGGGCAAAGGTATTGTGTCAACTCCGTATCATTACTCTTTAACGCGGATGTTAAAATTTCGGCGGAGTAAAGTGCCCCAGCTGCAGCTGAGCTATAGTATGCTCAGCTGTGTCTTTAATTTTTTCGTGATCTAGCTGGGCTTGCTCCAAATAAATTTTTAGCTCTTGCAGCTCGACATTAAAAGCGCCGCTTTGCTGCGCCAGCAGTGCCCAATGGTAGGAGCTGGCGTAATCTTTTTTCTTATAAAACATACTGCTCAAGGATGCATAAATTTCCGGGTCGACTTTAGGTTGTGGCGGATAAAGCTCCAAAGCATGGTGCAGCAGTTGAATGCTTTTTTCTCTGTCTCTTTTACTGTAATAGCTGACTAATGCCATTTGCAGCTCTGGTGTTTCCAGCTGATTATTTTGTTCAGCCTGCAAAAATCGCTGCAGATGACTGTCACTCTTATTACGCGACCAGTGGTAATACAACAGATGCGGATCATCAGAGCTGATGGTTTCATCACTTAAACGTTTGATCTCTTTAAGGCTTGTTATATAACCTACCATGCGTGTGCTGGTTTTTTCTTTCAGCTTGATATGCTCTATGCCTGCGGCCAACTCAATACATTTTGAGTATTTTTCAAGATCTATCAGCAACTGGTATTTATTTTTATCCGAAGGCAGATGCTTTTCCTCAAAGCGCTGCATAATCAGGTCACGGCGTTGCAGGTTACAATGAGAATCATCATTTAAGTCGTTGCAAATTCCAGGTTCTTTTTCACAAACAGCACGTAGCGTCAGCTCACCTTCAGAGCAGGCTCCCAGCAATATCAAGCTAACGCTTACCAGCAAATATTTCATAAGTATCTCATTCGTCTTTTCTGCCTCCAGCATAACGAAGAATTCAGAAAAAATCTTTTTGTAATTGTTGTCGTAGTATTACATGTTCAATTACAATGCGCCTGCCTGAATGTGGCGATGACCACAGGCACACCTCTGAACCTACAAGACGTAAAAGGCGAAACCATGACTCTATCACACGAAGAACAGTATCAACGCAGCTGGCAGGAGCGCCAGGAGTACGCTGAGAACATGCAACCTATTATAGGTCGTTTGTATCGCAATAAAGGCATTGAGGTTGTGGTTTATGGTCGTCCTCTGGTCAATGCAACCACTATTGACATCATTAAAGCACATAAAACAGTCGAACGTTTTGAACAGCAGAAGTTACGCTTAAGAGAAAGCTTCCCAGTGCTTGAAGCAATTTCCAACATGGAACTGGCACCAGGCCGCGTCGATATTGGTAAGCTGGCTTTTGCCTATCTGTACAAAAATGCTGGTGAAGGTCAAACTTTACAGCAGTATTTAGATAGTCAGCTGTCTGAAATATTACATCGTGACGATCAAATCAAAGCTGTGGACGTGGTGCTGTATGGTTTTGGCCGTATTGGCCGTTTGTTAGCCCGTCTGATGCTGGAGCGCTCAGGCCCAAGCAGTAAATTACGCTTACGTGCCATAGTGGTGCGGGGCGGTCGCAAAGGTGATTTAGAGAAACGCGCCAGTCTGCTGCGTCGCGATTCTATCCATGGCCCGTTTAACGGCAGTATTACCGTGGATGAAGAAAACGGTGGCATCAAGGCCAATGGTACTTTTATTAAAGTGATTTATGCCGATTCACCTGAGTTGGTCGATTACACCGCCTATGGCATTCACGATGCGCTGGTGGTGGATAACACGGGTATTTGGAAAGATGACAAAGAACTGTCTATTCACTTTAAATCCAAAGGCGCAGCGAAAGTCTTATTAACAGCTCCGGCCAAAGGCGAAGTGCACAACGTGGTCTATGGTGTGAATCACGACATGATCCAGCCACAAGACCGCATCGTTTCAGCGGCAAGCTGCACAACTAATGCGATCACGCCTGTGTTAAAAGCTCTGAACGATGAATACGGTATTAAAAACGGTCACGTAGAGACTGTGCACTCGTACACCAACGATCAGAACTTAATCGACAACTACCACAAAGCTGAGCGTCGTGGTCGTGCAGCACCACTGAATATGGTGATCACTTCAACGGGTGCAGCCAGCGCTGTGGCAAAAGCCTTACCAGAGTTAAAAGGTAAGCTGACGGGAAATGCAATTCGGGTTCCAACCCCTAATGTGTCTATGGCAATTTTGTCATTAAATCTGAATAAAACAACCAACCGTGAAGAGCTGAACAGCTATTTACAAAAAGTAGCACTGTTTTCTGAGCTCCAAGACCAGATCGATTTCACCAGTTCTACTGAAATTGTCTCCAGCGACTTAGTCGGCTCACGTTATGCTGGTGTGGTCGATTCTCAGGCGACCATAGTGCAGGATGACCGCTGTGTACTTTATGTATGGTATGACAACGAGTTTGGTTACAGCACTCAGGTGATTCGAGTGATGAACGAGATGGCTGGTATTAAATACCCAACCTTACCTATCAGCAAATAACAAAAGAACGTTGAACGGGCCGCCTTAGTGCGGCCTTTTTTGTTATCGAAGGTTACTAAATCTGTGGTAGCTGCAGAACAGCACGCAGTGATGCCCAAAGCGATGCGTCATGCATACCAGGGACCATGAAGGGCAGGTTTAGCAGCGCCCGACAAAAAAAGGAGAAAGGCAGTCTGCAGTCAACAGTCAATAAAGCTGTGGCTTCAAGTGCGAAGGGGATAGTGTTATGATGCCGGTCCGTTAAGACTGCCCCAAGGCAGCATCTGTTACCTAACCAAGTGGATATGTTATGAAAATTACCTGTAACTTTGACAGCGGTAATATTGACGTGATCAAAGCCGAACATCCAACCGATATTCAGCTGGCTATCCGTAAAGACCACAACTCAGACTTTTATCAATGGTTCCACTTCCGTTTACATTCTCAAAGCCCTGAACCTCATACTATCCGTATTGTAAACGTCAAAGATTCGGCTTACCCGGATGGCTGGAAAGGCTATCAGGCTGTTGCCTCTTACGACAGAGAAACCTGGTTCAGAGTTGAGACACAGTTAGTAAATGATGAATTAGTCATCACCCATTACCCTGAAGCTGAATCTGTTTACTTCGCATATTTCGCACCCTACAGCTATGAACGTCATATGGATTTATTACACTCGGCACAAAGCTCTGGTATGGCGCAAATTGTTGAGCTGGGTGAAACCCTGGACGGCCGTGATATGAGTATGCTGGTGGTGGGTGAGCCTGCTGATGGTAAGAAAAAAATCTGGATCACCGCCCGTCAACACCCGGGGGAGTCTATGGCCGAGTGGTTTGTTGAAGGTTTATTAGACCGACTTTTGGATGAAGATGACGCCGTGTCTCGTACCTTATTGGACAAAGCGGTGTTCTACATAGTGCCAAATATGAACCCGGACGGTAGCGTGCGAGGTCATTTACGGACCAACGCTGCTGGGGTGAATTTAAACCGCGAATGGCAAACACCCAGTATGGAAAAAAGCCCAGAAGTGTATTTAGTCCGCCAGCAGATGCTGGAAATCGGTGTAGATATGCTGCTGGATGTGCATGGCGATGAAAACCTGCCGTATAACTTTGTTGCAGGCTCTGAAGGTGTGCCTTCTTACAATGCCAAAATGCAACAACTGGAAACTGCGTTTAAAAATGCGCTTTTATTAGTAACACCTGAGTTCCAAACTGAATTTGGCTATGAACTGGATGAGCCGGGTAAGGCCAATCTGACGATCGCCTCGACCTGGGTAGCAGAACAGTTTAAATGTCTGTCATACACTCTTGAAATGCCATTTAAAGACAATGCGAACTTACCGGATTTAGACTACGGCTGGTCTGATGTACGTTCGATGAAGCTGGGACAGGATAGCTTAGTTGCTGTGCTTGCTGTGGTTGATCAACTGCGTTAATGACTACGTATCTGCTATGACGCAAGCCGGCTTGGGCTGGCTTGCAAACTAGTTCTTTTGCTTTATAGTGCGCCATAACTTTTAGAGGGTTTTACTATGGCAATTATTTCCTGCCCACGTTGCGCGAAAAAAATTTCGGATAAAAGTCAGAATTGCCAGCATTGTCAGTTAGATATGACAGGCATGTCAGCAGAAAGAAAACAACATTTAGCCATCGAAGCCAGAGATAAAAAAATGCAAGGCGCTTTGAATCAATCGATGCTCGCACTCATTTTGTTTTTAGCTGGTTTCTGTTTCCTGTATTTTTGGGCCTTAGAGCCGGATGGTTATGAAGCTGTTGTCTCCAAAGGCATGATAGCTTTAGGCTTTCTTTGGTATATTTATGCCCGTGCTCGTCTGATCTATCTGAAGCGAAAAAATTAATATGGATTTCAAAGCTCTTGTTCTGGCGATGTCGCCAGAAACCTACCAATCCCTGCTAGATACAGTAGCCACAGGACGTTGGGCTGATGGTGTAGTGCTGTCAGACAGTCAAAAATCGCATACTCTGCAACTGGTGATGGCTTATCAGGCTTACGTACTCAAATCCACTGAACCCTACACCATAGGGGCGGATGGAGAAATGGTGATTAAATCCAAAGCCGAAATGAAAAAACAATTCCCTCAGGATTCTTCGATAGCAAGGTTTGCGCATGATGATCTTTAAACGTTGGTTCGCGCCTAAATGGCAACATAAAGACGCTGCAGTGCGGCAACAGGCAATTGCCGGGTTAAGTGTGGATGCTCAGCATAAAGAAATCTTGCATGAACTTGCCTTTAATGACGGCCATGAAGCGGTACGTCGTGCTGCATTAGAAAAATTAAATGAATTTTCGTTATGGTGGCAAGCCAGTAAACAGGACAGTGCTGAACGTTTAAAGCAGTATGCCGAAACTCAACTGGTACAGATGATACTGGACAATCGTATTTCGGTGCATTTAAAACGTCAGTTTATTGAAGAGTGCCACAGAAGCAGTATTTTAGAGAAATTAGCCTTAACGGAAGCAGATGCAGATATCCGTTTTTCGCTGATTATGCGGCTGAAGAAAACAGATCTGATCCTGACCAATTTGCAGCAAGACCTGTTGAGTCTGGAGCAAAAACGTCAGTTGCTTACTTTAATCACCGAGCCAAAACAGTTAGAAAAATTAAGCAAACAACTGGCTGAGCCTTTAGCCAGCGAGTTAAAACTGCAACTGCAACAACAGCAAGAAGCCAAAGACAAACCTGTCCAGCTTCGTAAAGTGGTCAACTTGTTGTTAGCTAAATTCAATGCAGTGCGTGAACGTGGCGATTTAACTCAGATGCAGCAAAAATGGCAGCAGTACCAACAAGAGTGGGATGCTGTGCAGTCTGATCTGGCGTTGCTGGACGATGCGGTTGAACTGACGCAAAAATACGAAAAGATAAAAGTCTTAACGGAAAACGCCTGGGCTCCGCTGCGCAAAGAACAGCAACAACAGTTGGCTCAACAGCAAAAAATTGTCGCATTACAACAGCAGCAACAGCAGTTTGAAAACCAACTTCAGGCGATGCAGCAGCAGTTATCTCAGCTGATGTCTGAAGGCCGCTTAGATGAGACGGATCCGTTAGCTGCAGAAGCGGCGACTTTGCTGCAACAGATCTCACAGAGTGAATTAGCAGTAGGGATAAAATCAGGTCTGCAAAAAGCGCTGGCTACCTTTGAACGTCAATTACAGCAATTACCAGCTCAGGCCGAACAGTTATTTAAATTAACCCGCTTGTTAGCGGATTGGTCGTCTGCTGTTGTTCCTGCGGATGCAGTGCAGTTTCAATATATCGAAGCCAAGTATCAGCAGTGGCAGCAAGAATGGAGTAAAGGTCGCAAGGCGTTGGGCGCTATGTTGCCAGAGAGCTTGGTGCAAGCTCAGCACCAACTCAATGCACAGTGGCAGCCACTGATGAGTGAGTTTGCAGCCCAGACTGAAAAAAATCTTAAATCGGTGCGCTCTAAGCTCGCTGAATTCCGGCGTTTATATGAAGCAGGGCGTTACAAAGTGTTGTTTGGCTTGTTCAAAGGCATTCAACAAAGTTACGCCGAGCTTAGTGTGGCTCAGCAACAACAACTGGCAAAAGATTATCAGGCTGCTGAACAGCAATTACAGCAGCTCAATGAATTACAAAACTATATTGCGACACCTCGCAAACAGGAACTGGTTGCACAAATGCAAGCTTTGGCTGTAGCCACTGATGTCGCTGCGCCAGAGCGTGCTGAACAAGTAAAGTTAGCTCGCGCAACCTGGCAGACCTTAGGTCGTGCCGATCAAGCGTTAGAGGCAGATTTGAATCAGGCCTTTAATCTTGCTTGTGAGCAGGCTTTTGCACCGTGCCGCGACTATTTCGCCGCGCAGGATGAGCAGCGTAAACAAAATGCGTTAATAAAACAGCAAATTCTGGCGGATTTAATTGCGTTATTAGAGCAACCTCTGGACAAGAGCTTTGATAGTCAGTTAACCAAATTACAAAAGAGCTGGCGGGAAAGTGGGCCTACAGAGTCGGGTCTTTATAAAGAACTTTCAGCCCGGTTTAAAACTCTGGTTGATCAGTTGAAAGGTCGCGTTCGTGGTCAACATGAACAGAATTTAACGGAAAAACAACAGCTGATTCAGAAAGCACAACAGTTGCTGAATTTATCCGTTGATGAAGCAGTGGCTGGCGCGAAAAAGCTGCAGCAAGACTGGAAACAGATTGGTTTTGCCGGAAAAACGGATCAACAACTCTGGTCAGCATTCCGTGTCGTCTGTGATCAGATTTTCGCTAATAAAACAGCTGCAAAGCAGCAGCAAGATCAGCAATGGGCGGAGCAGCAACAGCAAGCGGAAACTCAATTCGCTGAAGTTGCAACACAGTGCACACAAGCAGCTACAGCGGCTGAACTGCATGCGGCTCAAGGCGCATTAAAAGCGCTGGACCTGCCAGCCAAATCTGCTTTGTTGCAGCAAAAGCAGCAGTTGTTAGCGGAAGTCCAACAGAAGCTGGAAATCTTAGAACAGACTGCTTTTAATGCCGGTTATCAGCAATTGTTTGCGGTACTTGAACAAGCTGATATAACAGCTGAAGCTATTCCAGCGCGTTTTCGTGAATACTTTGCCAAAGGTAATGAAGAGCAACTGACCCGTGCTCAGCTTACGACCGCTATAGAACTTATTAGTGGGAAAGACTGCCTTGCTTCAGACAAAGCTCAGGTGCAACTGCAATTGTTGTCAGATAAACACAATTCGGGCTCCAGCCTGACAGTGGATGCGTTATTAACACGTTGGTTAAGTTTTGGCGCAGTGAAAGCAGAAGAGCAGAGCTTATTACAACGTCTAAAAGTTGTGTTTGCGTAAAGCAAATATTGCATACGAAAAAGCCAGCGCAAGCTGGCTTTTTTACATCAGAACTACGCTAATTTACAGCGTCAATTCGCCACGCAAACTTTGTTGCATAAAAAGCCGGACTTGCTCAGTGCTTAAAGGTTGGCTCAGTAAATAATGCAGTTTAGTCAATGTGGCTTCGAGCGTCATGTCGTACCCACTGATCACACCACAAGCTCGCAGGGCATTGCCTGTCGCATAGCCACCCATATTTACTTTGCCTTTAAAACACTGAGTGCAGTTGACAATGATAGTACCGCGCTTTGACGCTTCTGTCAGAGCTTCAAGTAATTCAGCTTGCTGCGGTGCATTACCTACACCGTAGGATTTTATAATTAAGGCTTTGATCGGAGCCGCCGCCATATTTCTGATCACATCCGCACTAATACCAGGATATAAAGTCACCACGCTGATAGGCTGAGGTGTGATTTGAGCAACTTTTAAAGCTCTGGTCACTGCAGTCGACGCCAAATGACCCGCTATTAAATTGATATGAATACCGGCTTCAATCAGCGGTGAAAAGTTCGGAGATGCAAAAGCATCAAAACCATCAGCATCCGCTTTGGTGGCGCGGTTTCCTCTGAATAATTTATTGTTAAAAAACAACGCTACTTCGGCGATAGGATAATAGGCTGCTAAATACAAAGCATTCAGTAAATTCACCTGACCGTCAGAACGTAATTGCGCCAATGGAATTTGTGAACCAGTGACAATAACGGGTTTGGCCAAATCTTCCAGCATAAAAGACAAAGCCGAAGCCGTATACGCCATGGTATCAGTGCCGTGTAGCACAACAAAACCATCGTAATCGGCGTAATGACTTTGAATATCAGTGGCAATTTCCAGCCAGTGCGCTGGTGTCATGTCAGAGGAGTCAATCACAGGGTGGTATTCGTGGATGTCAAATTCCGGCATTTCTGACCGGTAAAACTCTGGCATGCTTTTGACTGTCTCGGATAAAAAGCCCGGAACAGGCACAAAACCATTACTCGATTGTTGCATTCCTATGGTTCCGCCTGTGTAGGCGACATAAATTCGTTTTTTGTTCATGACAGAGAAGGTCCTGATCTGTTGTCGCCCTATTGTAATCAACACTAGCAGGGCTGTCAGGTTTTGTTCGGTTTAATCTGTGTTGATGCAGTTATTTAGGCCTTAACCGTCATAAATCCCGGAGAAAATTAGTAAAAAGTGACCACTTTGCACAAATGCTGAGCAAACGAATGAAAAGCGATAGAAAAGCACTTTACAAAAAAAGGCGGGCCCCCTAATATGACGTCCAACGCGGAGGGGTGGCAGAGCGGTTTAATGCACCGGTCTTGAAAACCGGCGAAGGTTAATAGCCTTCCGAGAGTTCGAATCTCTCCCCCTCCGCCATTAAAACCACCATACAGGTGGTTTTTTTATGCCTTCAATTCGCTATCTCATTGGTTCATAACGTTTTTTCATTTTTTCTCCACTAATTTTATGTTACTTATCGCTTTCTGCATTGAAGGGCTTGAGCTTTGTCCCGACTCTGCTTTATGCTCAGACAGAATGCAGCTAGACTAGAGACGTTAACCTTGGCCCTGGAGAGAGCAAATTGATAAATGTGTTATTAGTGGATGATCACGAGCTGGTTCGAACCGGTATCAGTCGTATACTAATGGACGAACGTGGCATCAAGGTCATAGGTGAAGCGATTTCCGGTGAAGCTGCCATTCAATTTTGCCGGGCTCAGACACCGGATGTAGTGCTGATGGATATGAATATGCCTGGTATGGGCGGTATGACAGCCACCAAACGTATTCTGCATTATTGTCCTGAAATCAAAGTACTGGCTTTATCAGTCTCCTGCGAGGAGCCTGTTCCTACCAAAGTAATGCAACTAGGGGCCGCGGGTTTTATTTCGAAAAATGCGGCTCCCTCTGAGATGATTAGTGCCATTCGTAAAGTACATGCCGGGGAGCGTTATATCTCAGGTGAAGTCGCACAAAAGATGGCGATGAGTCGGGTGACCAGCAGTAACCAGAATCCTTTTGAGGAATTATCTGACCGTGAAATGCAAATTATGTTGATGATCACACGGGGACAGAAGGTCAATGATATTGCTGAGCAGCTGAATGTGAGCGCCAAAACAGTGAATTCTTACCGCTATCGTATGTTTGAAAAATTAGATATCAGCGGTGATGTAGAGTTAACTCACCTCGCTTTGCGTCATGGCATGATCGATATTGCAAAGTTGTAATTGTCTTTATGATGTTTAAATTTGATGTTTGATGCCAAAAGCTTCCTGAAAACAGCGCCTCATTTGCCGGGCGTGTATCGTATGCTGGATCAGAAAGAGACCGTCATTTATGTCGGTAAAGCTAAAGATCTGAAAAAGCGTTTATCCAGTTATTTCCGCCAGAATGTCTCCGGCAGTAAAACCCGGGCCTTAGTCAGCCATATTCATAGCGTAGAGCTGACGGTGACACAAAGTGAAACCGAAGCGCTGATTTTAGAAAACAACCTGATTAAGCAGTACCTGCCGAAATACAATATTTTACTGCGGGACGATAAATCTTACCCTTTTATTTTGATCACCAACCATAAGCACCCCAGGATCAGCTCACATCGTGGGCCCCGTAAAGTGGAAGGCCAGTATTTTGGTCCTTATCCAAGAGCCGGCGCAGTGTGGGAAAGCTTAAAGCTATTACAAAAAGTATTTCCTATACGCCAGTGTGAGGACGGCTTTTACCGAGCCCGTACCCGGCCTTGTTTGCAGTACCAGCTAAAACTTTGTTCAGCGCCTTGTGTGGGCAAAATCTCAGACGAAGACTATGCGGCTCAGGTAAAAAACACCTCGTTGTTTTTATCCGGAAAAAGTCAGCAATTAATAGAACAACTGGTGCAGCAAATGGAACAAGCCAGTAGCGAAATGGCTTTTGAAAAAGCGGCGCAGTTTCGCGATCAAATCATTAGCTTACGCAAAGTGCAGGAACAGCAATACGTCAGTGGTGATCACGAAGAGATGGATGTGATAGCTCTGGAATGGTCACATGGAGTGGCTTGTATCCACGTGCTTTTTATTCGGGATCATAAGGTGCTTGGCAGTAAAAACTTTTTCCCTAAAGTGCCGGCGGGTTCTGAGCCAGAAGAAATTTTACCGTCATTTTTGGCACAATTTTATTTAAGTGGCGCTGGTGGTCAGATGGTGCCTAAAGAGCTGGTCTTGAGCGAGCAGGTGGCCGAAGATGAACAGCTGGCACAAGCTATTGGTGAATTAGCCCAACGTAAAGTGAGTTTTGTTTACGCCAAACGGGGTGAAAAAGCCCGATATTTAGCTTTGGCACAAAAAAATGCTCAGCTTGCTGCTGCGACTAAATTATCAGTGAAAGAGCAGGTGGCTGTGCGCTACCGCGAGCTCAGACAAACTCTGAAACTTGAGTCTTTAGAACGAATGGAATGTTTTGATATCAGTCACACCATGGGCCAGTCGACTATTGCATCTTGTGTGGTGTTTGATGGCCAGGGGCCGAACAAAAGCGAATACCGTCGTTTTAATGTTGAGGGTATCACACCAGGTGATGATTATGCCGCTATGTTATTTGCGTTGAATAAACGCTATGGCAAACTCACCGATGAAAGCCGTATCCCCGATTTAATCTTAATAGACGGTGGCCAGGGACAACTGACTCAGGCCATTAATTTTTTCCGCGACTGGGCTTTTGCGAAAAAACCATTATTGGTTGGGGTCGCTAAAGGTACCAGTCGTAAACCTGGTTTAGAAACTTTAATTTTACCTGAGAACCCGGCAGGATTTTCTTTGCCCACTGAATCGCCGGCTTTGCACTTAATTCAACAAATCCGCGACGAGGCGCACCGTTTTGCCATTACAGGCCATCGCAATAAACGCGGTAAAGCCATTATTAAAAGCCCGTTGGAAAATATCGATGGAGTAGGTGAGAAACGCCGACAAGCTTTGTTACAATACCTCGGAGGTTTGCATGGCGTAATGCAGGCTTCAGTGGACGAACTCGCGACAGTACCGGGAATTTCCAGGCAACAGGCCGAAAAGATTTACCAGGCATGTCACAATAACTAAAAATTTGTGCCGACTTTGAGAAGTAGCGTTATGTGGAATATTCCAAATCTGTTGACTCTGTTCCGATTGTGTTTGATCCCGGTTTGTTTATTCTGCTTCTACTCTGAACTGGAACACGCCCGTTTTTTTGCTGCTTTTGCTTTTTGGTTTGCCGCTATCACTGACATGTTAGACGGTTATTTAGCTCGCAAGATGCAGCTGATGACTCCTTTTGGTGCTTTTTTAGACCCGGTCGCAGACAAACTGATGGTTGCCGCAGCATTGGTACTGATTGCTGTGGATATGCAAACGCTGTGGGTGACTATTCCGGCTTTTATTATGATCAGCCGCGAGATTTTAATATCCGCCTTGCGTGAATGGATGGCTGGAGTAGGGCAGCGTGCTCAGGTGGCCGTGTCAGAAGTGGGTAAATACAAAACAGCAGCTCAGATGCTGGCATTGATAGGCTTGATTTGGCAACCCGTAGGCTGGCTGACTGATTTAAGTATGGCGCTTCTGTATATAGCCACTATATTGACCGTCTGGTCAATGTTGGTTTACCTGAAAGCATCCTGGCCAACGCTGAGTAAATAAGCGGAAAAAGTTTGCAAAAACAGCAGTGAAGCTACTTTTTGAGCAAACGAATTTAAAAGCATAAATTTGTGGTTGACGTAAAAGCATAAACCAGTAGAATGCGTCTCGTGTTACGGCGAATGGCCAGTACAAAGCGGGCATAGCTCAGTTGGTAGAGCGCGACCTTGCCAAGGTCGAGGTCACGAGTTCGAGCCTCGTTGCCCGCTCCAAGTTGTACGCCAGATGGCGGGTTGGCAGAATGGCCATGCAGCGGATTGCAAATCCGTCCACCTCGGTTCGACTCCGGGACCCGCCTCCATTTAATGCGTTACTTGGTTGAATGTCGTTGGCTGTAATACAAAATTGAAAAGTGTTTGCCCGGGTGGTGAAATCGGTAGACACAAGGGATTTAAAATCCCTCGCTCGAAAGGGCGTGCCGGTTCAAGTCCGGCCCCGGGCACCATCTCAATAGCTTTATGTTTAGACAAGCTGGAAAGATAAGATACCAAAGCAGATTGTTATCTGCACAATGCCTAAGCGGGCATAGCTCAGTTGGTAGAGCGCGACCTTGCCAAGGTCGAGGTCACGAGTTCGAGCCTCGTTGCCCGCTCCAAATTAAGAAAAAGCAGCCTGAAGGCTGCTTTTTTCGTTTCAGGATATCTAAAAGTATTTTCAGTGATTTGGAACCATAGGTGTGACACAAAAAAAGCGGCCAAAGCCGCTTCTATTGCTAATCTGTTGAACGGTCTAACGTACAAGCTGTGGCCCTAACCACAGACTAAACAAGCTAATCGCCACTATACCGACCAGATTCAGCACCAGGCCTGCTCTTACCATATCTTTGATCTGCAACTTACCTGACGCAAACACAATAGCGTTTGGCGGCGTTGCCACTGGCATCATAAAGGCGAAGCTGGCGGCTAAGGCGGCTGGTACGACTAAATACAGCGGCGATAACTCCATGGCGACGGCCACCGGGCCTAATAATGGCAGGAAGGCTGCCGCAGTCGCGGTATTGCTGGTGACTTCTGTCAGGAAGATGATAAGACTAGTGACAGTGACTAGCAGTAAAACAGGTGGCACTCCGTCCAGTAACTGTAATTGTTGCGCTAAGAGTTCAGCCACACCGGTTTTTTGGATCTGATCGGCCATACTCAAACCGCCGCCAAACAGCAATAACACGCCCCAAGGCACGTTTTGACTGTCTTTCCATTCCAGCAACGCAGTGCCAGAGCCTTTTTCACCCGGCAATAAGAACAATAAAGCAGCGGCGCAAAGTGCAATCACGGTGTCGCTGATGGGTAATCCAGTCCATTTCACCAACCATTGCTGACTGATCCAGCTCAACGCAGCCAGAGCAAACACCATCAGCACCAGTTTTTGTGAACGTGACATCAAACCCAAAGTGTTTAACTGGGCCGGCGTATCATTCTGACTAGCCTCTGTTTTGGGCATGCGAAAATGTACCTTTGTCAGCCATAGCCAACAAATGATCAGCATAGTCAGCGCCAGTGGCACCCCTAAAATCATCCAATCGGCAAAACTGATTTGCATACCATAACTTTTCGACAGATAAGCAGCTAATAACGCATTAGGTGGTGTCCCTATCAGAGTTGCTATACCGCCAATACTGGCGCTATAGGCAATACCTAATAACACAGCTTTACCAAACTGGTCCTGAGTTGAAGCATTGGCCATGGCGATAATGGACAAACCAATGGGCAACATCATGACGGCAGTGGCTGTATTGGACATCCACATCGACAAAAACGCAGTCACACCCATTAAAGCTGCTATCTGCAAGCCTGGAGAAGTACCGACTAAAGACAAGGCTTTTAAAGCGATACGTTTATGCAAATTGGTTTTTTCCATCGCAATAGACAGGAAAAAACCGCCGAAAAACAAAAATATTAGTGGATGTGCATAAGGGGATGTTGCTGCATCGAGTTTATCTATACCCAGCAGAGGAATAAAAATCATCGGCAGTAACGAGGTGACTGGGATAGGTACTATTTCGGTGATCCACCACAGCACCATCCAGGCCATTAAGCCTGTGACCATCCAGGCAGCCTGGCTCATTTCTGTGGCTGGCGCAGGCAGCAGAATAGTCAGTAAAAGCAATAAAGGACCGCAGAGTAGAAATAAGCGGCGGGTAACAGGTGACATAGATAATCCTTACTTAAAGCAACCGGAGCTCAGCTCCGGTATGTTCAGAATAAAAACTTCAGGCCTAAAGCGGCCGCATGATCTTTATCGGTTTCGAACTTG
Source organism: Rheinheimera sp. KL1 (assembly GCF_001275035.1). NCBI lineage: Bacteria > Pseudomonadati > Pseudomonadota > Gammaproteobacteria > Chromatiales > Chromatiaceae > Rheinheimera > Rheinheimera sp. KL1. The sequence continues at coordinate 7,595 of NZ_LAMX01000028.1, read as the reverse complement.
AGTTTGGACAGAAGCAGGTAAGCCGTCAAATTGTTTCGCCATTGATAATCCAATCCGATGTTATGCAGGCGTGCATTTTCTGCATGGCGGGTTTGACTGTCATCCTTTTGCCATTGCCATTTGTAAGTCCAGTCGCCGCGCTGATAACTCAGCTGAGCCAGCCAGGCATCGCCTGCTATGTTGCGCACCACATGTTCACTGTGTTGATACATCAGGCCTGCGGCAAGTGTCGATCCATTCAGTTGCCACAAGGGCATCTGAGCTAATAAACGTTCTGCAGTGATGTTATTCAGCTCGTCTGTACGGCCATAGGCCAGATACAGCGGGTACTTTTTTAAAGCAGGGTCGCCATAGCCCAGCACCCAATCGTAACCACCAGCAACCTCGTCGCTGGCTCCTGTTTGGTAAGTGGCAGATAAGTTAAACCCCTCAATCACCGGAGACTGGTAGCCAATCACATTTTCCAGCCTGTCCTGACCTGGCGTAATTTGAGCGATATCGGCCACTGTCTCGTTAAATAAATCGATTTTGCCCTCAGATTTCTTAAACTTGGTGTCATTTTTACCAAACACCAGTTCGCCATACCTACCGGCGACACCAATGTAGGTGTTACGGGAACCTAGTCTGTGATCTTTGTTGGCGTCATCCAGACCGTTTACTTGCCATTCGTACACCGCAATCAGCGCCAAACCGTCGGTCAATTGATGTTTGGCTTTTACACCTAAGCGTGAGAATGGCGCCTCAATCTGGCGGCCCTGATCGGCATAACGATACAGGCCTTTGTCGACATCCAGCGCCTGTAATTCAACTTTGCCATACCAATCCCATTCAAAAGCATGGGTTGCTGAGCTAAAGGCCAGCGTAGTGCAGATGGCGGCGGATAAATACGACTTAACCATGTTGCACCTCCACTGTTGCGGCAGTCGCTGTTGGAGTCGTTTGCTGCGGTATTGCACCTTGGGCAAGCTCCTTATCCAGTTGTGCTGTATCCAACTCGCCACACCATTTTGACACGACCAAAGTCGCAACACCGTTGCCTATTAAGTTGGTCAAAGCCCGCGCTTCAGACATAAATCTGTCGATGCCTAAAATTAACGCTATACCAGCCACAGGCACTGAGCCTACAGAAGCCAAGGTTGCAGCTAATACAATAAAACCACTGCCAGTGACGCCAGCAGCACCTTTAGAGGTCACTAATAATACGGCAAGCAGAGTCAGTTGCTGAGTTAAATCCATAGGCGTATCTGTCGCCTGGGCAATAAATACAGCAGCCATCGTCAGGTAAATGGCAGTGCCATCAAGATTAAAGGAATAGCCTGTTGGGATCACCAAACCTACAGTGGACTTAGTCGCACCCAGCTTTTCCAGCTTGGCCATCATGCGTGGTAGTACAGATTCAGAAGACGATGTGCCTAATACGATCAACAACTCTTCTTTGATATAGCGGATGAACTTGGTGATCGAAAAACCGTGATAGCGGCAAATAGCGCCCAGCACGACAAAAATAAAGACTAAACAGGTGATGTAGAACGTTGCCATGAGGCCTGCTAAAGACCATAAAGTCGCAATACCATATTTGCCTATGGTAAAGGCCATGGCGCCAAAAGCACCGATAGGCGCGACTTTCATCAGCATATGCACTATGGCGAATAAGACTTCAGAGCTTTTCTCGACATAACCAAAAATCAGATTCTGCCGACCACCTAAACGCTGCAGTGCAAAACCAAACAAGATAGAGAAGAACAGTACTTGCAGCATATCGCCGCGGGCAAAGGCATCAAATACACTGCTTGGGATCACGTTCAGTAAAAAATCTGTAGTGCTTTGCATCTGATCAGGAGCTGTGTACTTACTGATGGATTGCTGGTCCAGACTGGCCGGGTCTATATGCATACCCACACCAGGTTTGACGACATTAATCACCACTAAACCAATAATTAAAGCGATGGTAGAGACAATTTCAAAATAGAGTAGGGCGTAACCCCCTGTTTTCCCGACTTTTTTCATATCCTCCATACCTGCTATACCCACCACTACGGTACAAAAGATAATGGGCGCGATAATCATTTTAATCAGCTTGATAAAAGCTGTACCCAGAGGCTGCATGGCGGTGCCGAGCTCCGGGTAAAAATGACCTAAAAAGATACCTATGCTGATGGCGAGTAACACCTGGATATAAAGGCTGGATAACAGCTTTATGGCTTTATTTTTCATTGTTATTGTCTCTCTGATTATGGAGAAAATCTCCCTGTCAGACAGTTAATAGCAAAGAGGAAGCCAGCTTTTCGTTCTTTAAAATATTGTTTAAATACAGCTATTTAGGTGTTATTTTCTGGCTGGGTGTAAAAACTTGTGTGGATTTCCACACAAAGCAAAATGAGTACTGTCACCAAATCCACACAAGACCATAATTAGTCTTCGTTTTTATCCAGAAAATCACGGCGGGTCAGTTGGTATTTTGCCATTTTGTCGTACAAGGTTTTACGGGGTAAATCCAGCTCTGCCATGACAGCTTTCATTGCGCCCTTATGCTGGTTCAGAGCTTCTTCCAGCAGCATCTTTTCGTAGTACTCCACCCGTTGTTGCAAACTCATACTGCCTGTGATGCCATGCTCTGCTTTATGTGGCTGTTGATTAAAAGCTATATCCGCGCCCATTAACACATAACGCTCGGCCATATTGCGCAATTCCCGAACATTACCGGGCCAAGAGTGCTGCGCCAGTTGCTGTAACTCGGCCGTTTGCAGTGGGATATATTCTTTATGAAAACGCGCGGCAGCAATGCGGGCAAAATGTGAAAACAATAAAAATACATCGTCTTTGCGCTGACGTAAGGGGGGCAGCTGTAAATCTACCAAAGACAAACGGTAATACAAGTCGCTACGAAATTCTCCTGTACCTGCCAGCTGTTTTAGATCCGCTTTACTGGCTGCTATCACCCTGATATCCAGCTCAATCGCCTGGTTGGAACCTAAGCGGGTGACTTTGCGCTCTTCCAGCACTCGCAGTAGTTTGACTTGCAACGACAGGGGGGTACTTTCTATTTCATCCAGCAGCAAGGTGCCGCCATTAGCGAACTCAAACTTACCTATACGTTTTTTGTCTGCACCGGTAAAAGCTCCGGCTTCGGCGCCAAACAGCTCACTTTCAATCAACTGCTCCGGAATAGCGCCGCAGTTAATAGCGACGAAATTATGCTGACGTCTGTCGCTTTGTTCATGCAGGTAACGTGCGACCAGCTCTTTTCCTGTGCCAGTTTCACCGTAAATCAACACATCAGCAGGAGCATTGATCACCGCATCCAAAGTGCGTCGCAGCTGCTGCATCGCTGGGCTTTGTCCTAAGATCCGTAAACCGGGTTGCTGCTCCCGTTCAACCGCTGCTTTTAATTGACGGTTTTCCAGTACTAAATGACGTTTCTCCAAAGCACGGCGGCTGACTTCAACCAGATGATCGTTATCAAAGGGTTTTTCCAGAAAATCATAGGCGCCTTGTTGCATCGCTTTCACCGCAAGGGACACAGCACCATAACCTGTCAACATAACGACTGGTATTTCGGCGTCAATGGCATGAATTTTCTGTAGCAATTCCAGGCCGTTTAAAGCAGGCATATGCATATCGGTAATGACAATACCGTTGAAGGTTGTATTGATGCGACTTAACACTTCAGCTGGGTTGGCTGTGGTGATACAAGGCAAATCTTCAAGTTTAAACAGCTGACTGACGGCACTTCGAATATCGGCTTCATCGTCAATAAAAATAATAGCTGGAAGCTGCTGCTCTATGTTTGCCATTTAAGACCCCGATGTCGCTATTAAAAGCATGATAATAAACTCAGCTCCACCTTGTGGGGTGTTACGCACCTCAAGCTGACCACCAAAGGATTGTACTATACGTTGCGAGATAGAAAGGCCCAAACCAAGGCCATCTCGTTGCTTGGTGCTAAAGAAAGCCTCAAAGATACGTTCTAAATGATGAGGTTCTATACCTGGGCCCTGATCACGGATATGAATACTGACCTGCTGTGCTTGTGTTCTGACTGCAATATGAAAAGCTGCGTCTGCTTGTCCTGCCATCGCCTGCACGCCATTGGTTAGAATATTCACCAGCACTTGCTCCAGCTGAATGCTGTCTGCCAGAACCGAAGGAGACTGCTCAGGCAGTTGCAGTCGCACTTTTACCCCTTGTTGCTGACATTGGTGCTTCACTATACCCAGCGCGTCCAGCACGAGTTTATTCACCTGCACCAACTGACTTTTGCCAGAACTTTTACGGCTGAAATCTTTAAACTGAGCCACTATGACACTCAGTCGCTGCATTAACTGGCGCATCGCCTGAATATTAGTTTTGGCATCATCCAGATAACCTTTGTCTATAAGCTTTTCAGTCGTCTGAGCATAACTTTGCAAGGCTGTCAGTGGCTGATTCAGTTCGTGATTCAGCGACGCAGATAAAGCGCCTATGGTCGCAAGTTTAGCGGTTTGCACCAGATGTTGTTCGGTTTGGGCCAGTTCAGTTTCGGTTTGTTCGCGTCGTTCAATCTGGCGTATCAACTGTCGGTTGGTTTCCGCTAAATCCTTGGTACGGGCTATCACTCTTTGTTCCAGCTGCTGATTATGCTGCAGCAATTGCAGATGACGTTTTTTCCGCTCGCGTCTCACCCAAACTGCAAGTAAGGCGGAGCTGTAGATTAAAGTAACCAGTAACAGGGCTGACCACAAGGCTGAACGATGCGGAGTCGGAGAGGCCAGTACAGTCAGAGTCCAACCAAATTCAGCTAAGGTGCGCTGGTAGGGCAAAAAGCTCAGAGTTTTATCGTCAACAGGTAAATGCCATAACGGGTAAGAAGACGCCAGCAAGGCGGAGCCCACCGAATAATGCAGAGGTTCTATCGCCTGAGTGATATATCGTTGTTGCTCTGAAGCCGTTAAGGAGCGCCCCGTCAGGCTGGTTAAACGCCACTGGGGCACATCAGATAAAAATACCTCATCACTTTGGCCTGTGACCATAAAATGACTATCGGCTAAACCGGCAATTTGCTGCTGATGTTGTTCTATAGGCTCCAGATCGACCTTAGCTACCATCACCGCCAGAATTTTATTCTGAATACGCACAGGCACACTGTAGTAGTAACCCCGGCGCTCACTAGTATGGCCCAGCGCATAATACTGAGCATCCTGACCGGTCAGAGCTTGCTGTACATAAGGCCTGAAACCAAAATCACGACCCAGATAATAAATTTTTCCGTTGGCATTGGAGCTGGCTATGACGATGCCTGACGGGTTTACCAGATAGAGATCGGCGACATCAGCGCTACGCTGCAATTGGAACAAATATTGATTCAGTTGCTCTGTACTGCGCGGTAAGTCAAGTAACAAGGATTGTAATAAGTCCGAACTGGCTATTTGCTCGGTAAATCAGCGTAGCGGCCTATTTCGTAGCGAATGAAAGCGGCGAGATTGTCGCTTTGATGCTGCGCTTTGAGTGTCAGTTGCCGATAGTTCCAGTGCTGTGCGGCTGAAGCTGCCAGTATCAACACCAGCAGATAACCACAAAGCAGCAGAAACCAGCGCAGCTGTTTATTCATTCGCTGCGTCTTGAGGTTATGTTGGCTTTTGGCGCCATCGCTGAGGCTTCTTCTGTTTTACTCGAGCTTAATAACTTAGCTTCTAACTCTGCCATTTCAGCTTGGGTGAGTTCGCGGTATTGTCCGGCTTTTAACTCCGCCAGGCGTACATTCATAATACGAACCCGCTTGAGTTTAGTCACATTAAAGCCCAAAAATTCAGTCATACGGCGGATTTGGCGGTTCAGGCCCTGAGTCAACACAATATTAAAGGTTTGACGGGAGATTTGTTTCACCTGGCAAGGTAAAGTAATAGTCTCAAGTATAGGCACGCCTGATGCCATTTTACGCAGAAAATGTTCAGTGATAGGCTTGTCGACCGTCACCACATATTCTTTTTCGTGCTCGTTACCAGCGCGCAGAATTTTATTGACGATATCACCATCATTGGTCAGGAAAATTAAACCTTCAGATTCTTTATCCAGCCGTCCAATAGGGAAAATCCGCTCCGGATAGCCGATAGCGTCGATAATATTACCTTTGACATCCAGCTCTGTGGTGCAGGTAATGCCCACTGCTTTATGGTAAGCCAGATACACCCGCCGTGGTTTGGCTTTTAATGGTTTACCATGGACCAGCACCTGATCCTGTTCTGTCACTTTGGTGCCTAAAGTACCGGGCAAGCCGTTGACCGTCACCACACCTTGTTCGATCAGCTTGTCGGCTTCACGACGCGAACAAAAACCTGTGTCACTGATAAATTTATTCAAACGAAACAATGTAGTTTGGTCCAAAGCTTCACACCCGGCAGTTGAAAAGGACGATAGTTTAGGGGCTCAAGGCATCAGGGGCAAGGCTGGTGTTTATTTTAAAGCAGAAAACGGACCTGCTCTTGGCAAGGCGGGCAGATCAGGTAAACTTACAGCTCACTCTTCAGAAGGGACCATAGATGTTACCTATTCAGCATTATTTCCCCCAAGCCGATGCCTTAGTTTATGGCTGTATGGGATTGGGCGGCAGTTGGGATCATCCCACCACCAGTAAAGAGCAGCGTGATTTATCTTACACCGCGATAGAGGCCGCGCTGGAGGCTGGTATTCGCTTTTTTGATCATGCCGATATTTATACGCGCGGCAAAGCCGAAGCTGTGTTTGGTGACTATCTAAAAGCGCATTCAGGTTTACGTGACCAATTACTACTGCAGACCAAATGCGCAATTCGCTTTGCCGACGCAACCACAGTAGGGCGTTATGATTTTAGTAAAAGTTATATTTTGGATTCAGTGCACCAGTCGTTAAAACGACTGCAAACTGACTATATAGATATTTTATTGCTGCACAGACCTGATCAATTGATGTTGACTGATGAAGTGGCTGAAGCTTTTGCAGAGCTGAAACAACAAGGTAAAGTGAAAGCTTTTGGCGTGTCCAATTTTGGTTGGCCACAAATGCAGTTGCTGCAATCTGTATTGCCTGAGCCTTTGGTAGCGAATCAGCTGCAAATGAGTCTGAACGACTTCAACTGGCTGGAACAAAATGTATTGACCGGCATGCCGGATGGTGCCGCTCATCATTACAGTTACGGCACAGTCGAATACTGTCAGTTACACAAAGTGCAATTGCAGGCCTGGGGCAGTCTGGCGCAAGGATTGTTTAGCGGAGGCCGCACTCCTGAAACAGCAGCACAGCAAGCGACAGCAGCATTGGTGGCTCAGTTAGCCGCAGACTATCAAACCAGCGCTGAAGCTATAGTTCTGGCGTTTTTGCTGAAACACCCGGCAGGTATTCAGCCAGTGATAGGCACCACCTCACCAGCTCGTGTCGCCGCTTGCCAGAAAGCTTTAACAGTGAATTTAAGCCGTGAACACTGGTATGCGCTTTATGTCGCCGCCAGGGGCAAGGCACTACCTTAATAACCTCGAATAAACAAGGGCCAGCAGGCCTAATGCCAGTCAGTTAAGCTGACTGGCATTATTTTTTGTACGCATATTTGCTGGATTTCCTTTTGATTTGCCTTGGATAACTTCGCT
>NZ_LAMX01000007.1:0-70985 GCF_001275035.1 Rheinheimera sp. KL1 | reverse complement strand
TTTGTGTGACAACTTCACCATAATCCCTCGCAGGGAGGGGAGTCCATACATCTACGGATCAATGGCTTTCTAGCTGAAACAAACCCAAAGACAAAGCTGTGGTTTGCTCATGTTTGAGCAGCCAGTCTTTGCGCTCTAAACCGCCGGCATAACCTGTTAAGGTGCCATTGGCGCCTATGACTCTGTGGCAGGGCACAATAATGGTCAGCGGATTACGGCCATTGGCAGCTCCCACGGCCCGCACCGCTTTGGGGTTATTCAGCGCCTGAGCGATATGGCTGTAACTGCGAAGCTCCGCAAAAGGGATTTTGCTCAACTCTTGCCAGACCGCTCGCTGAAATTCAGTGCCTTGAGCTGCCAGAGGTAAATCAAATTGCTGCAGGTTGCCAGTAAAATAAGCATCAAACTGAGCTTTGCAGTCTTGTAGCAGTGTGTCATTGCTGTGATCCGGTACTTCGCTTAAATCCCTGAACAAGACTGACTCTATACCTTTGGTATTGGCCGTAGCCACCAAAGGCCCCAATGGAGTAGCAAATTGTAGTTGCTTCATTCGGTTGTCTCCTTCAAAGCAGGACGGGATAAACTAAACCAAAGCTGAAAAGTGGCGTAACTGCGCCAGGGAGCCAGCTGCTCCGGTGTGATATCGCCATGACGTTTTAAGGCTTTTTGCACGCCTAAATCACCGCCTAACCAAATATCCGGATCGGCAAGACCACGCATTTTGCTGTAGGCCACAGTCCAGGGCCCTATGCCTTTGAGTTTGAGCCAGTCATCCGGTGTGGTTTCTGGCTCTGCGATCACTGTAGCGGCCAACTGCTTTAAGGTATCGCGCCTGGCTTGTGGCACTTTAAGCATCAGTAATTCGTTTTGACTGATGGCTTGTGGCGTTGGAAACAGCTTTTTCTCTGGATCATCCGGCAAAGGCTGTGCTAATTCAGCAAGTAAACGATTGAGCTGAGTGCGTGCGCCTTGCACACTGACTTGTTGGCCTAGAATAGCCCTTACGGCCGCTTCAAAGGGGCTCCATAAACCCGGTAGCCGTAAACCTGATTCCAGAGCATCACCAAACACTGGTGCAAGTTGCTGTTCTATCTGCGGCATATTGGCGTCTAAATCAGCCAGTTGGCGAATACGTTGCAGTACAGAGGTGAGCTCTTGCTGGCTGGGCCAATGCAATTTTAACAACATCGCCCCTTCTTTAAGCGGGCTTAATTCAAACCAGCCATGCACAACACCCTCCAAAGTTGGCCAGCTAAAGGTTCTGCCGTAAGCATCACCCTTGACCCATTCCATACCGTCCAGAGTGCGCTGGCGCCAGAAATCCAGCTGGGCTTGCCAGTTCAGTGGTGGTCGATAACTCAGTTGTAATTCAATCACAGAGGAGTGTCCTGTTGTTTTTTTACGCCGGATTTGGCTCGGGCTTAATAACAATTGCTGTTTAAAGGCGTCGTTAAAACGCCGGATACTATGAAAACCACATAAAGCGGCAATCTGATGCACAGGCAAGCTGCTTTGATGGAGTAACTGTTTTGCCAGCAACACTTGCTGGTACAAGGCATATTGTTTAGGTGCTACCCCTAAATGTTGCTGAAACAGCTTACGTAAATAACGCTCACTTATACCAAGACGCGATGCTAAAGCGGCCTGATCGCCATGCACTAAAGCACCTTCTGCGATGAGTTTTAAAGCGCGTCTGACACTGGTTTCGACACCAAGCCAGGCGGGAGATTGCGGCGCACTGTCGGGCCTGCAACGTAAGCAAGGCCGGTAACCGGCAGAGGCAGCCGCTGCGGCACAGGAAAAGTAGGTCACCTGATGTTCAGCCGGAGACTTAGCCGGGCAAATAGTGCGGCAATAAATCCCTGTGCTTTTTACCGCAATAAAAAACAGGCCATCAAAACGACTGTCGCGCGATAACCGGGCTTGTTGGCAGATCAGCGGATCCAGCATGCTACGGGCTCTTTTGCAGAAAACTAAACAGAGTGTACCTTGAGTACAAGAAAAAATCTGGCCGGATCCGGTACTGAAAAAACGCATTTTTATAGTGGTTCGCCTAGTCTCAACGGCAGTTTGATCTCAGACGACTATAGTTAAAGCAAAGTGAAGCGAACCCCTAACGCCAGTTCGACCAGACATTAATGTGAAGGAATGCTGTATGGAACACCACCTTAATGCCCAACAAGCCATAGGAGCTGAGGAAGACCGCTTGTTGTTTGCTGTTGATGCGCAAGTCACAGAAAAGCAGCAAGCGTGCTGGACTGTACTTATTGTCGATGATGAACCTGAAATCCATCAAATTACCTTATTGGCACTGCGCGATTTTAGCTTTCTGCAGCACAAACTGAAGTTTATCAGCGCTTACAGTGCGGCCGAAGCACGGCATATTCTTCAGCATAACAAAGACATAGCACTGATTTTATTGGATGTGGTGATGGAAACCGATGATGCAGGTTTAGTGCTGGTGCGTTATATCCGTGAGCAACTGCAAAACCAGCTGGTACGTATCATTTTGCGCACAGGTCAGCCAGGGCAAGCGCCTGAGCAGCGTATTGTGCTGGATTATGATATCAACGACTATCGCGCTAAAACCGAGCTGACAGTACAACGCCTGACCACCAGTGTGGTGTCGGCATTACGATCTTATATCGCCATCAGGCAACTGGCTGATTTGAATGAACATCTGGAGCAACAAATACAAACCAGAACAGAGCAGCTGCAAAGCACCAATCAGCAATTACAGCATTCATTGGCTGAGCTCGAAGCAGGTGAAAAAGCCGGTAAACAAGTGCAGTTTAAAATGTTACCGCCCGCCATTTTTAATTATGCCGGGTATCAATTCAGCCATGTGTTATATCCGTCAGAATTTATGAGTGGCGACTTTGTCGATTACTTTTGTGTTGATCAACATAAAGTGGTGTTTTATATCGCCGATGTGTCAGGCCATGGCGTGGCTTCGGCTTTTGTCACTGTCTACCTGAAACGTTTTATCAGCTCATTGCTGGAGCGGTATCAGCGCGACGGTTCTGCCTCTGTGGTTGATCCGGCCGCTGTATTAACACAACTGAATAAAGAGCTACTGAAAGACAAAATAGGCAAATACATAGCGCTGTTTTATGCGGTGCTGGATACACAAACAGCTGAATTGACCTATGCCAATGCCGGAGCCTTTCCCTGGCCTTTGCTGCTGCAACCACAGGAGCAACAACAGCAGCATTATCTGGAATTGAAAAGTACCCCTGTGGGCATGTTTGACTTCGCCAGTTACCACAATCAGCAGTTAGTCCTGCAGCAAAACAGCAGCCTGGTTTTATGTTCCGATGGCATTTTAGACTTGCTGCCGCAGCAAAACACGGAGCAAAAACTGCAGTATTTATTGCAACAAAGTTACCAGCACAAGGACATCGCCGATTTATTACGTGCTTTGGCGATAGACCCAGAGCAACAGTTGCCAGATGATTTAACTATACTGAAATTAACCCGGCAACAGAGCACCTGAGTGAGGACTGTATGACAGAGCAAATCCTGTTCGCCTGCGTTGACCAGTGCTGTTTTTTCAAATTATCCGGTGAGCTGCGTTACACCAATGCCAGTGGTATGGACGACTTAGTTGAACGGCTGTTTTCTGCAAAAATTCAATGCACTGAATTGGTGGTGGATTTAAACCAGGCCAGTTTTATCGACAGCACTTATATTGGCCTATTGGCGGCTTTAGCGCGTTATGCCCAGCAGCATCGGTTAGCAAAACCCGTGTTATTTTGCACTGTACCGGCCATCAATGAGCTACTGCTTAGTCTTTGTTTTGATCAAGCTTTTGACCTGGTGCAGCAGTCTACTGATCCTGATGTTGACCTTACCAGCGTTCAGGCTGTGCCTTACAGCGATCAACAAAAAGGCCAAATGATACTGCGTGCTCATGAAGCCTTGATTGCACTGAATGAACAAAACAAAACTCAGTTTCAGTCTGTGGTGGACTTGTTAAAACAACAGCTTAGTTAGCCCGTGCAGCAGGCCTGCCTCTGGCTATACTCAAAGCGCTTTTTTCAGCAAAAACCAACATCAAGGAGAACATTATGACCGAGGTTCAGGCTATTCCATCCGGTTTTGGCGCTGTATTGCCTTATCTGGTGATCAAAAATGCGGCAGCCGCATTCGATTTTTATCAAAAGGCCTTTGGCGCTGAAACTACATTACGGATGAACATGCCATCCGGCGCTGTGATGCATGCGGAAATGCGCATTGGCAGTGCGACTTTTATGTTTAGCGAACAAAGTGATGATTGGGGTACTAAAAGCCCGGATATGCTTGGCGCGAGTCCTGTCACTTTAATGATTTATGTACCTGACGTGGATGCTTTTGTTGAGCGTGCCGCAGCCGCTGGAGCCACTGTCACTATGCCGGTCTCGGATCAATTCTGGGGCGATCGCAGCGGCTGCCTGCAAGACCCTTTTGGTCACAACTGGATGATTTCGACTCATATTGAAGATGTGTCGGAAGAGGAGATGGCAAAACGTGCCGCGCAGATGTTTGGCTAGCTCTCTGTTTGCAGTGGCAGAGAAAAGACTTGCGTAAAGTCCCTCGTAGGTTGTACTCGCCGCAAAGCGGCAGTACAACAGCTAAACTTCTTCTGTGCACCAGCTCACACCTTCAAATCAATCTGCTGTAATAAGCCGACGTCTTTATCTTCAGTGATAAAAATGGAGCTGCGCTCCAGTCGGCCTCGTACTTCGTCTTTGTGGCGCAAGCTAAAAGGTGTTGCGATAGAATCGACACTCAATGCCGCCACGCCCATTTCTTTTAAGCTATATAAGCCTTTATCTTCAGGCCGCCATAACCATAAACTTTGCCAGATAGGGTCTTGTTGATCGATCAGGCCGTTTTGGTCTTTATCATAAGCAGCCAGTTCAGCAAAACCCTGACCTGTGGTTGGACCAAATAATTCTTTACCTGAATCGACAGCGCCGTTGTTATTACTGTCTTTGGCGAGATAATACTGACCTTGTGCAAGTTGCTGAATACGCTTGGCATTTTCGCTCAGATTAAAGGCTGAGCTTTGTCCGCTCAGTTCCACAGGGTGGCCGTTAAAACTCATCACTAAAGGGTCTTTCATTGGCTGTTCTGTGCGTTGGCTGTAGCTGAATTCTTCGTAGCTCATGGCAAATTGCATCGACCAGCTAAAGCTGCCGCCATCCTCTAAAGTCACTGAGCCGGAAAAATCGGCACTAATGGCTTCATAGCGATAGGACCATTCACGAATAGTGACGCCAGTAGCGTTTTGGTTTTGTGTGTGCTCCGCTAAAGTGCTGTTATCAGCCCCTTTTAAAGCACGGTTTAACTCAGCCGGGTCGACCCAACCTTGCAACTCTTCGCCTGTTAGTTGCTCTAATAAAAGCTTGATGGTGCGAATCGAATACACGGCGTTAAATAAACTTTGGTCACTGTCACTGTCACTCTCAGTCGCTGGATCGGCGGATGCTGCAGGCATAGTTTCAGCAGAAGCGCTAGTAGCCGAAGGTAACAGAGAAGTCTGAGTTAAACTTCTGTTATCCTTTGTTACAGTTGAGTTGTCGTTTCGCTCTGGACTCTGGCTGCGGCCAGCATAAAATAGCTGCTGACTAGTGGATGTCTGTTGTTGCTTGATGCTGAGGATTTGCATGTGTAGCTCCCTCTCTTACTTGGGCTTGACGACTGTATCGGCAGTGTTGTTTAAAATTTAACCAGGATCGCTATTATGTTAGAAAATTTTTTCCGTCAGTTGACGACAGATCCAGACAGCATCAGCTTTTCGCAAAGCATAGACTTGATAGAAAGCTTATATGACTTTACTGAAACTGCGTTTCGTAATGGAGATAAACAGAATGCGGCGGGGGAAAATAACGGCTCCTGCAAGATTTTTGCTTTTGCTTTACTACACCGTTTGTCTGAGCCTCAAACTTTGCAGATGTTTGGTGATTATTACCGCAAAGATGTGCTGGCAAGCCCCACAGGCACCGACCACCTTAATATCAGGCAGTTTATGCAGTATGGCTGGGATGGTATTGAATTTGCCAGTCAGGCGTTAAGCCCAAAATCGGTTTAAACAGATTTTACTTGTGGCAGTTTGCAGATGCGATTCATAGTGGCTTGAATTTTTTGCGGCGTAAAAGGTTTGGCCATAAAACCGCTTGCTCCACCTTCGACACTACGTTTCACATTTTCCACTGTGCTGTGTGCTGACATAATCACCACATGGCACTTCGGGTCCAAGGCTTTGATGTGGGTTAACAGCTCGTGACCATTACTATCCGGCAGTTCAATATCTAAGAAAATTACGTCTGGTTGCTCAGTGCTGATCGCTATCAATGCCTGTTGGCCTGTGCTGGCTTCCGCCACTTTTTCGGCACCCATAATGCGTAAGTTTTGATTTAAGAAATAACGAACTGAGCTGACGTCATCAACGATCAGAATAGAGGATTGCTCCAGAGTCATGCACAACATCCTTGCTTGAGGCATTTAACTTTGGTTGAGCATGCAGCGATCCAGAGAAAAGCGCAATAAATAAACGATATTATTGCAATAAAGCGGGATTAAGAACGAAACTGGCTTGGTAGCAAGCCTGTCCAGCGTTTAAATGCGCGGCGGAAGTTATGTTCATCGGAATAACCCAGCCGGTTGGCCAGTGTTTTATTTGACATACCTTGCACTAACAAAGCCTGTTGCGCCGCACAAGCTTTAACCTGATCCTGTAGCTGTTGGTAGCTGGTGTGTTGTAGCGCCAATAGACGTTTTAAGCCGCTCAAACTTAAACCCCAATGCCGTGCTGCGTCTTCCTGCGATGGCGATTGGCGTAATACAGTAAAAAGCCATTGTTCCAGTTGTTCGGTAAACGCAACTTTTTCTGGTATCGACTGCTGCAAGTACAGGCACCAGTTCTGTTGTTGTTGCCAAAGAACAGGGTTGGCGTCAGCAAAAGGATGCTTTAGCAGTGCAAGGGGCAAGGACAAACAATTTTGCAAACAAAGTTCTGGTGTCAGTTGCCATTGATGCTGGTATAACCAACTGGTTTCATAATCCAGACCCGTTGCACTGATACTTAGCCTTGATGTATCACCCAGCTGTTGTTTTACCAAACCCAGCAGGTAGTGAAGCATCAGTTGTTCTATAAAAGCCTGTTGTTTTCCCAGAGCAAAAGAGGGTCGTAGCACTAAGCGTAACTGCCCCTGTACTCGTTGCAAACGTATATAAACCAGAGGCAAAAGTTGTGAGCGGTAGCGATAAAAGCTCAGTAACGCTTGCTGTAAATTGCCACTGTGTCTGAGCATCAGCAGCAAAGGTGAATGGCTGTGATGTAACCAGCTTTGAGCTGTTAAATACGCCAGCTCAGGCCCAGGCAAGGCTTTTTGGCAATTACTGACCAGTTGCAGATACTGCGCTGGACTGATTTTAGTAGTGGCTTTGCGTAAATCTTGTTCAAATAACTTAGTGCCTTTGAGCAGGGAGTCTAAGGCAAAACCTCGACGCTGACACAATAAAATCATATCCAAAGCTGCAGTGCTGAGCAGCATGGCTTTGTCATCAAAGGCCAGCAAGGCTTTACTCACACTAAGCTCCACAGGGTTTTCTGCTGTTTCTGCTTTTGTAATTGTTGCCAGAGCTGGGATAGCAACCTTTGGGGTTGAGTGACGTGCTGCATGGCTGTGATTTCAGTGATGGTCCAGTGCAGTTGAGTTGGTAAATAGGTCGTCAGTTCTCTGCTGGCATTTTGCAACAGACTCTGCGCTATCGCCTGATTGCTTTGTGGCATCAGAATGACAAATTTATCGCCGCTGTAACGGCAGACTAAATCACCGGATCTGAATTGCAGCAGCGTCAGTTCGCTGAGCTGTTGCAGCAATAAATCGGCAGCCGCCATGCCTTGTTCCCTGTTAAAGCGTGAGAATTGGCTGATATCCACTAAGGCCAGACAAAAAGGCTGCTGGTGCTGTTGTTGTAGCTCCAGTTCACGTTTCAGTACAGCCAATAAATACTCTGGTTTATACAGTTTGGTTAATGGGTCAAGTAATTGATAATGGCGTAAATGCAGCTCGCGGCTGGCTAATTGCCTGTTAATAAAAGCTTGTTCTTTATGCCAGCCAATCAGGCCTAAAGTTAAGATCAGCATGCCAACAGGAGCCGGAATAGACTCAAGCCAGCTTAGTAGTCTGTGGCTATCCGGGTACTGGAAAAACTCGTCGAGTAAGTTCAGCTGGTAGGACAGTACCAACAATAAAGAACCGACATAAAGACCATTGGTAACCGGACCTGCCGGTCTGCTGTACAGCACTAATAATAACCAGGCAAGAACGACAGCCAGACTGCTGCCTTCGCCTAAAATATCCATCCAGTCGATGTCGGCCGCTGTTTTTAACTCGCCATAATTCACCGCCAGCAAAATACAAAGCAAAAAGAGTAGCGCTGTCAGCCAGAGTTTGGCCGGGTGCTGTGAGCTAAATCCCATCTCGACTCCTGCTTATAAAAGCATGGAAAAATAAACTCAGTTTGACCTTTGGATATGACAATGCCATGACAGAAATAAACGCAGCAGAGCTAAGCAGACCCCGGGTCAACTTAGCTCAGGCATAGCAGCTTTGACTCGCTGAGTTGTCATAAAAACGCCGCAGAATAAATTCCAATCACTATAAACATTTTCAGGAATTGGGGTTCTTCTTATGCAAACGAACACAGTGTTTCGTCGCGCTTTATTGGCCAGCAGTATCAGTTTGATCTGCGCTTCAGTGATGTCGGCACAGGCCGCTGAATTAACAGGCCGGGTGGTGGATAGCCGTCAGGTATTATTGTCTGGTGTGCAGGTCAGTATTCCGGCATTAAAAATCAGTAAAGTGACAGGCCATGATGGTCGTTTTGTGTTTTCTAATTTGCCAGAGGGCCAGTACCAACTGCAATTTAGTTATGCCGGTGTGCCACAGCAAAAATCCGATGTCAGCTTAACCTCTGATCAAGCGATGGGTGATATCACACTGGCCAAAGTGGAATCCGGCATTGAAAAACTGGAAGTACAAGGCCAGTTGGCGTCAGCAGGGAAGGCCTTAAGTCAGCAACGTTTTGCCAGCGGTATTGTCAGTGTGGCAACGACAGACGAACTGGGTCAGTTCCCGGATAAAAACGTCAGTGAATCCTTAGCCCGTTTAGCAGGTTTGTCGGTGGAGCCGGATCAGGCGAAGGCCGTTTTATCCGCGTGCGTGGTTTAGCGCCGGATTATAATACTGTGACCTACAACGGCACTCAGCTGGCTGCGCCAGAATCAGGCCGCCGTGCCGTGGCTTTGGATGTGATCCCCTCAGATTTATTGTCCTCGGTTGAAGTCACCAAAACCATAGCACCAGAGCAAGCTGCTGGTTCTTTAGGTGGCACTGTCGATATCAAAAGTATCTCCGCTTTTGACCGCAGCTCGGATTTTTATACCTTTAGCGCTGAAGGTAGTTACAACCAGCAACAAAGCGAAACCAGCCCAAAAGTATCAGGTTTATACAGCAGCATTTTTGATGTAGCTGGTGATAAAGATGCTTTAGGTGTAGCACTTTCCGCAAGCTATGCCGATCGTAAATTTGGCTCAGACAACGTCGAGACTGGAGGTAACTGGGACATTGAAGAACAAGCTTTAGCTGAGTTTGAGCAGCGCCAGTATCAAATCAGTCGTAAACGTATGGGCTTAGCACTGAATTTAGATTATCGCCCTGAAGGCGATACCGACTACTACCTGCGGACTTTGTACAGCAAGTTTACCGACGATGAAGTGCGTCAGAGTTTACTGACTGAATTTGCAGAGCCAGTGCAAGCAGGCGCAGATTCCGCAGGTGAGCTGGTGCGCGGTATTAAAGCCCGTGAAGAAACTCAAACCATCAGCGCTCTGGTGCTTGGCATGCAACAACAGTTAGCAGACTGGCAGTGGAAAGCCGAAGTAGGCGCCAGTAAAGCCGATGAAAAAACACCTTTTAGTCTGGCCGATGGTCAGTTTAAACAAGAATTTGACGAAGGTTTAAGTTTCACTGGTACAGATAAACTGCAGTTATTGGCACCTGAGTCGGCTTATAGCGCCCAAGACTACGAGCTGGATGAAGTGGAAGTGGCGGACACTTTCACTGAAGAAAAAGAGAAAAACGCCAAGTTTGATGTAAGCCGCGAATTGCTCCAAAGCTGGGGCGCGCTGGAAGTCAAAGCTGGTGTGAAATGGAGTGACAGAAGCAAAGTTGCAGATGAAAGCCTGTGGCTGTATGAGGATTTAGAAGATGCAGGCCTGGGTAAACTTACTCTGGTTGATTACCCTATGGGCAGCGCAGATTACGGTTTAGGTCGGTTTGGTCCTGCCATCAATCCTGGCTTGTTATTGTCAGAATTAAGCACCTTAGACAGAGATGATTATCTGGACCCGGTGGAATCACAAATTAATGATTTCAGGGTGGATGAAGAAATTAAAGCCGCTTATTTGCAAGGCAACTGGCAAGGCGAAAACTGGCAGGTCATTGCAGGCAGCCGTTTTGAACATGACCAACGGGACGCTGTTGGCAGCAAATACGACGCGACTACTGAAGAATTCAGCCCGCAATTGTACAGCGGTTCTGAATCCCACTGGTTACCAGCAGTCATTAGCCGTTACAGCCTGTCGGATCAAACCCAGGTTCGGGCTGCTGTGACCAGCTCTTTAGTTCGCCCAAGTTTTGCTCAACTGGCACCGGCTTTTGTGCTGGAAGAAGATGATGGTGATGTTGAAGCCAGCTTTGGTAACCCGGCACTTGAGGCCTTAACTTCAACCAACCTGGATGTAGGTGTGGAGTACTACCCGGATAAGTTAGGCGTCATGTCAGCCATGTTGTTCTACAAAGACATTAAAGACTTTATCTACGCCACAGACCTGGCAGGTCAGGGTGAGTATGAGAACTTTAATCACGCCGAAACCTTTATCAATGGCGATGATGCCACTTTGTATGGTCTGGAGCTGAACTATGTGCAGCAACTGCAAGGGGTCAGCGAGTTTTGGGATCACTGGTTAGTCTCAGCCAATTTAACCTTAAGCCGCTCTGATGCGCAAATCAGTTGGTTTGATGATGGCGAGCTGCAAACCCGTGATATTGATTTACCCAGTCAGTCGGATAAAACCGCTAATATGGCCATTGGTTATGAAGACAACAGCTGGAGCTTACGTTTAGCTGCCAATTACAAATCGGATTATCTGGTGGAAGTCAGCGAGTTTGACGACCCGGCTTATGACTTATTCAGCGACAGCCAGTTGCAATGGGATTTCAGCGCTAAGTGGAAAATCGACCCGGCTGTGCAGTTGTACTTTAATGCGGTGAACTTAACAGATGAGCCGTATTACAACTACACAGGTACACGCGCCTTTAATGCTCAGTACGAAGAATATGGCCGTACTTTTGCCGTCGGTATTCAGTTAACCAACTGGTAAGGATGGCGCATGAATAAGAAATCATATGAAAACCTGCGGGGGCCAGTTGCTGGCCTGCTGCTGGTGTTAAGCTGTGTGGCCGGTGCCAGTAATACTTCAGTACCTGAAGGAAAAAACCGGTATCAGGCGAGCAGCTTTGCCGATCGTATCGTGTTGTTACCTGCCACTGATGCGTCCAGCAGTCAGGCCGTGGGTTGGCGTAGCAGCATAGCGCAAAGCCAGCTGCAATGGGTTAAAGCTATTGATGGCCCTGCACTGGAGCTGGATGCGAAAACGCAGGATGTCAAAGGCACTTTAGTCAAGACCGACAATGGCTCAGCCTATTTTTATAAGGCCACTATGTCTGGCTTACAAAACGATACCTTGTATGCCTACAGAGTCAAAGGCGAAGGCAACTGGAGTGAGTGGCTGCAATTTCGCACCGCCAAAGCAGAGTTTGAGCCTTTTAGTTTGCTGTATTTTGGCGATGCGCAAAACAACTTAAAAGCGCATTTCTCGCGTTTGGTGCGTAGTGCTCAGCAGCAAGTGCCGCAGGCTAAACTGATGCTCCATGCAGGGGATTTGGTCAATTCCCGTTACGGTATTTTGGATCACGAATGGGGTGAATGGTTTGACGCTATCGGCTGGGTGGGCGCTATGACACCTCAGCTGATTGCCGCTGGTAACCATGAATACTTAAAAAGCGAGAATGCCAAAGGGGAAGAACGCAGGGAGCTGGCCGCACAATTTACCGCGCAGTTTCAGAGCCTGAACAATGGCCCGGCCGCTTTGCAGGACACAGTGTTTTACCACGACTATCAGGGCGTACGCTTTATTGTGCTGAATTCCACTGCAGCAGTGGAAGATGAAAGCCTGGCTAAAGTACAGGCCGACTGGTTAAAGCAGGTGCTGAGCACTAATCCGAACCGCTGGACTATCGCCATCTATCATCATCCAATGTTTTCGGTGTCGTTAGGCCGGGATAACCCACCATTACGTCAGTACTGGCAGCCTTTATTCGACCAGTACAAAGTCGATTTGGTGCTGCAAGGCCACGACCATGTCTATGGCCGCTATCAGCCTGAAGGCAAAGGCCCGGTGTATATGGTGTCAGTGGCTGGTCCTAAAATGTATCTGGTGTCGAAAGAGGCCAGGGCCAAAATGGCTCAGGTCGGCGAAGATACTCAGTTGTTTCAGCAGCTGGATATCAGTGAAAACCAGCTCAAAGTAAAAGCCATGACAGTGACAGGCCGCTTATACGACAGCTTCACGTTAAAGCGTCAGAGCGATGGTTCGAACCTGTTGCAGCAACAATTTAAAGCCAAAATCAACAGTTGCAGCGCTAAAACCATTAACGACAACAAATGCTGGCAAGGCACAGAATTCAGCGCTGCACAGAGCGCTTCGGAGAAAAAATGAAATACTCTTTTATCGCAACTTTAGTCTCAGCAGCCATGCTGCTGAGCTGTCAGGCGCAAAGCCAACACAGCGCCGCAGTTAACTCGTCTGCAGCTGTGTATGCACAATTAAATACCACAGCAGGACAGTTTCAAAGCTCTGCTACTGCCTTAGTCTGGCAAGATGACAAAGGTGCAGTGATCCAGCAATGGCCCGGCGTATTTCGCCGTTTAAAAGCTTTGCCCCAAACCGATGGCTCTGTATTACTGGCTGCTATTGAAACTGAAAGCAATCAGTTGCACTGGTGGCAACTGCAGGACAAAACAGTACAGCGCTCTGGCAAACAGTTGGTCAGCCAACTGGTGGTGGACGATGTATGCTGGTATCAAAGTGCCCAGAACAAACAACTTAGCCTGTTTTTAATAGGTGACAGAGGCTTAGGTGAGCAGTGGTTGCTGGCACAGGATTCCAAATTTTTAGCTGCACCTTTATCTATCCGTACTCTAAACCTGCCGACTGATGCCACAGCTTGTGCTGTGGATCAGCAAAAGGGCACCTTGTATCTGGCAGAAGGTGCCACAGCGCTTTGGTCTTATAATGCCGAAGTAGAAGCCGATGAAGGCCGCAGCCTGATTGACGTGCAGGCACCATTAGGCAAATTAACAGCTGAAGTGAAAGCGCTGGAATTCACTGCAAACAACACTTTAGTGGCGCTACAGGAAGAACCAGCTTTGTTGCAAAGTTATCAAACCCAAGGTGATGCTTTGGTGTGGCAACAGAGCAAAGCCATCCCCGCACTGGAATCCGCAGAGCAGTTAGGCTTGTCTGCCGGCATCTTGTCTGTGGTCAGTGAAGAGGGTCAGCATACGCAATTAAAAGATAAAGCCTATCAGGCGCAAGCTGCTGTATTGCCAGAGCGGGCCATGCTGCCTATGCAGCAGTTAAGCCCAACTTTAGAAACTGTGGCTGTTAGCTACAGAGGGGATGCCATAGATGACCCTGCTGTCTGGCAGAATGCGAAAAACCCTGACAACAGCCGTATTTTAGCGACGGATAAAAGAGCGGGTGTAGCTGTTTACAATATGAAAGGCGAGCAGCTGCAGTTTTTAAATGTGGGTCGTGTGAACAATATCGACCTACGTTATGGCCTTCAGTATCAGGGTAAAAAACAGGATATAGCGGCAGCGACCTTAAGAGCTGATAACTCGGTGCAGTTGTTTGCAATAGATGCAGAGGGGCAGGTGAACACTGCGCTGAAATTTGCTACGCCTTTTAGTGATATTTATGGTTTGTGTTTGTACCAGTCAAAACGCAGCGGCCAGACTTATGTGTTTGCTAATGACAAAGATGGCACTGTATTGCAGTACCAGATTAGCTCCAGTGGCCAGAACTGGAGTGCCAAAGAAGTGCGGCGTTTAAAAGTGCCAAGTCAACCTGAAGGTTGTGTCGCTGATGATCAGAATGACCTGCTGTTTTTGGGTGAAGAGGATGTGGGCATTTGGCGTTTTTCCGCTGATGCCAAAGCGGATACCCAAGGCGAGCTGGTAATAAAAGCTGATGGCGATGTGCTGGTGGCTGATGTGGAAGGTTTAGCCCTGTTGCCTGGAAAAGCTGGAAAGCCATCCTATTTACTGGCCTCCAGTCAGGGCAATGACAGTTATGTGTTGTTTCAAACCACAGCACCTTATAAAGCCGTAGCCCGCTTTCGTATTCGTTTAAATGCAGAGCTGGGCATAGATGGCAGTTCAGAAACCGATGGTCTGGAGCTAACCACTTTGTCCTTGGGTAAAGGTTTCGAACAAGGGGCTGTGATAGTGCAGGATGGCCGTAACCGTATGCCGGAACAAGGGCAGAACTTAAAACTGGTGCCTTTAGAGCAGGTATTGGAATTACTGCCTGCTCATTGAGAACAGAATAGATAGCGCTCAACAAAAAGGCCGGTGTTTGATTAAACACCGGCCTTTTCACACGTCCTGCCAAATTAAAATAAAAACAAAAAATCAAAACTTAACATTTACCTTTTTTCGCTTGTCCTGGCGGGCAATGTTTGCCGTGACCATGACCTTCGACTATGACACCAGGCACCAGAACTTTAGGTGGTTCAACTGTGACACTAGGACCTCTGACTGCACAGCCTGTTAAACCTGACATCATCACTACTGCAACAACTAAAGCTGAATAGATACGCATTTTTTTCCCTTTTATTTAAACTTACCCCTTTAGCTTAGAGCGAATTTCAACACTTGTACAATCTGAAGTGTCAATCCGCTCAGTCATCATGACGGTGGTAATGGCGTTTATGCTTTTTGTGCTTTTTATGATAATGCCTGTCCTGATAATAGTGTCTTTCTTCAACCACTATGACCTCAGGTCTTGGTTCGACTATTACCGCAGGACCGTAATAAGCCGGTGGTTCAACCCAAACCGTAGGGCCTCGTACCGCACAACCTGTCAGTGTAAGCAGTGCGGCTATAGTTGTGGTCATCAACAATGCTTTTTTCATCATAAGCTCCGTCTGTTAATCTGACAGGTAGTAGTCAACTGTCGCTACTACTCTGACTTTTTTGATATAAGGGGTATTGCTGTCCCGATCAGTAATGCTGAATTGGCCCTGACTTGCCGTTTTGATTTTGCCCAGTTTACTGTCCGAATCAGCGGCAAATTTAGTGGCGACCTCACGGGCGTTGCGAGTCGCCTCCTCAATCATGTCGGGTTTTAATTCGTTTAAACCACTGAAGATAAATTCGGGTTTACTGTCGTAATCCTGACCCGCTATGGCTATGCCTGTTTTACTTAGCTCCAGTAACTTCGCCATCGCCTGATGCACTAAATCGACATTGCTGCTGTACACAGTCACAGTAGAACTGGCGGTATAACGCATCTGATTGGCGTTGGGGTCGTAATAACCCGCCTGACGATCGACAATTTGTGGCACTGCAATAGTGATTTCTTTTTGACTAAAGCCCTGCAACTTTAAAAACGCCTGAATTTGCTCGTTTTTACGTTCAAGATTGGCGACCAAAGTGGTCAGGTTATTGTCGACATCGTTAAATTTAATAGGCCAGATGACGCTGTCTGCGGCGACTTCACGCTCCGACAAACCTTTGACCTGAACTACACGTTCCATAGCCCTAAATTCAATCACGCTGCTGGCTAAGATTGCACTACCTGCGACCATACCTGCGGCTAGTATTGCGGCAGCAACCCAAGAGAGGGACTGTTGCATATAAACTCCTGTTCTTTAGATAAACTCAGTGTATGCAGAGTAGCTGAATGGCTGATTAATGCCTTGAGCACTTGGGTATAGTTGGCAAAACATGCTGGTGCCTTTGCATCTGGCCCTTTATTATGGAAGCCCAGACTTCTATTTCAGACGAACTTTTATGCAAATTGAACAGAGCAAAGTCAGCTTAACAACTGCAACAGGGCCTATGTTGGTGTATCAGTATCAGCCGCTGGGCGCAGCCACAGCAGGTAAAACTTATCCTGCAATTTTGTTTTATTCAGAGATTTTCCAGCAAACTGCGCCTATAGCGCGTAGCGCCGTTATGCTCGCCAGTCATGGTTTTGTGGTGCTCGTGCCTGAGATTTTTCATGAGTTAAATCCGCCGGGTACTGTGCTTGCCTACGACGATGCAGGCAAAGACAAAGGCAATCAGGATAAATGGACTAAACCGTTGGAAAGCTACGATAGCGATAATCAGGCCATGTTGGATTATTTAAAGACGTTGCCCTATGTCCGGCCAGAGGTGGGGGCTATGGGAGTTTGTATTGGTGGTCATCTGGCGTTTCGTGCTGCACTCAATCCAGCGATTAAAGCCACCTACTGTTTGTATGCCACAGATTTACACAGCGATACTTTGCCTTGCGGTAAAGGCCAGCAGACCCTGGACCGTGCCGCTGATATTCAGGGCGAATTGGTGATGGTCTGGGGCAAACAAGACCCTCATGTATCCGCTGAAGGACGGCAGAAAGTCTACCAAAAGCTGATCGAAGCTAATCTTCGTTTTAGCTGGCATGAATACAATGCCCAACACGCTTTTATGCGCGATGAAGGTGAACGTTACGACGCCGCATTAGCGCTGCAGAACTATCAGCAGGCAGTAGCTTTGTTTTTTCGAATGTAATATATTTGTTTAACAATTGTGTTTATATTGTTTTTTAAGGACAAGGAATGTTTAATCAATGTGTTAAATTCATTGTTGCTTTGGTGTGGCTGTTCTCCTCATTCAGCCTGATTGCAGCCTCCACTGATATCACAGCCTTATTGGCTAAACACGATACGTACTCCAACGTGAAAATTGCGCCTGATGGTAAACATCTTGCTGTAGTGGTGCGGCTGGACAATAAAAGAGCCTTGCTATTTATTCAACTGGACGGATTTAAGCCTGCAGGTCAAATCAAATTCCCGGGCGATATTGAAGTGGGTGATTATCACTGGGTAAACAATGAACGTGTTGTGATCAGCCTGGCTGAAGCCTCTCCCTGGGATGCCGAACCTAAGTTTTATGGTGAGCTTTATGCCGTGAATTATACCGGGAAAAAAGGCGAAATGATTTTTGGCTTCAGGGTGGACGAGAGTTCAAACTTTAGTCGTATCCGAGCGAAGGAGGCCAAAAGAGCCTGGGGAGAGGTGATCGACACTCTGCAACATGACGATGACAACATTCTTATTTCCAGTACCCAATGGACAGTAAGAGGGGAGCACCACTCTGAATTATTGTTGCTCAATACCTATACTGGCAGGTCTAAAAAAATTGCAGTTTCGCCAGCACCAAACAGTCAGATCCTGACCAATAGTCAAGGGGAAATCCGCGCAGCTGTGGTGCTGACAGAAGATTACAGTAGCGAGCTTTATTACTATGATCAGAAGAAATGGCATCAGATCCCATCGGATAAATTTGGCGAAAGGCTGACTGCTATAGCGGTCAACAACTCGGATGATGGACTAATCATTCTTGATCAATTTAACGCCAAGCAGCAGGGGCTCTCGGAGTTGAAATTCACAGATGCCAGCAGACGTTTAATTTATCGCGACCCCGTTGTCGAGGTGAGCTCTGTTGCTCTTACCCAAAAGGAACGCCAAGCCTATGCGTTAAGAGTGGATGATGGTAAACCTGCTTACCTTATTTTAGAGGGGCAACAAAAAGAAGCCCAAATATTCAAAGAGTTAGTTGCCGCTCTGCCAGGAAGTGCAGTGCATATTACCAGTAGGACAGATGACGATAATATCTGGGTGGTTTTTAGTTATAGTGATGATCACGCTGGTACTTATTATCTGTATCGAAAAGACAAAAATTCGTTAGTCGAATTAATGCAACGTAAACCTGAATTGAGCCAAATCCAGTTTGCAAAAACAGAACCTGTTCAATTTAGTGCTTCTGATCAAACCAAAGTGCACGGCTATATCACCAGAGCAGCCAAAGCGGACAGCAAATCTATGGTGGTCCTTGTGCATGGCGGCCCACATGGTATTCGTGATTATTGGGGCTTTGACAATGAGGTTCAGCTGTTGAGTCAGGCAGGTTTTAACGTGCTACAGGTGAATTACCGTGGCTCTGGCGGCTATGGGGCTGATTTTCTTAAAGCGGGTTATCGGCAGTGGGGCGGCGCTGTGCAGCAAGATATTATTGCCGGGACTCGCTGGGCTATAGGCCAGGGGTATGCGGAGCAGGGGAAAATATGTATTATGGGTACATCTTTTGGTGGTTATTCTGCAGTCCAGTCTGCAGCAATAGAGCCTGATTTATTCAGCTGCGCAATAGCGGTATCTGGAGTTTATGAGCTGAATTTAATGAAAACTGATGGCGATGTGCCGCTACGCTCTTTTGGTATTTCTTACCTGGATGAAGTGCTGGGGACTGATCCAGAGGAACTGAAGTTATTTTCTCCTGTGCACAGAGTCGCCACGCTAAAGGCGCCTTTGTTGTTAGCTCATGGTAAAAAAGACAAACGGGCTCCGATGTCTCAGGCTGAAGCTTTACGTGAGGCTCTGGATAAACACAATAAAACCTATAAATGGCTTGAATTTGATAATGAGCGCCATGGCTTTTATGACCCGGAAAACAGGCAACATTACTTTGAACAGGTGACTCAGTTTATTCGTCAGCATACCCACTGATCAGTCCAGATCCGGTTTCAAGGGGTTGTGAATGCTCAGCTCTGGGGTAAAATAAAGGCTATCTGGCGATAGCCTTTATTTATTTAGTTGAGAATCTATGTTTTGTCGTGAATTTGCGGAAGGTCGGTGCCACTCCTGTGCTCATTTAGCTGAACCTTATCCTGCACAGTTGGAGACAAAGCAGCACTCTTTGCAACAACTGTTGGAACCCTTTCATCCTGAAGTTCTGTTGTTCCCCGTAGCCAGTGAAGAACAAGGTTTTCGGACCAAAGCCAAAATGGTGGTGTCGGGCAGTAAAAATCAGCCTGTGCTGGGTATTCTTACTGACCGGACTGCTGTTGATTTATCGGCTTGTCCTTTGTATCCACCTTCGTTTGCGCCAGCTTTTGCTCTGATCAAAAGTTTTATACAACGCGCAGGCTTAACTCCTTACCAGGTGGAACAAAAACAAGGAGAGCTGAAATTTGTTCTGCTTAGTCAAAGTCAGCACTCCGCTCGCTTTATGCTGCGTTTTGTGTTGCGTTCTAAAAACTGTCTTGCGTCGATTCAAAAACACTTACCCTGGCTGCAACAGCAATGGCCAGAGTTAGAGGTGTGTTCTGTGAATCTGCAGCCTGTCCATATGGCTGTGCTGGAAGGGCCTGAGGAAGTCCTGTTAACTGCACAGGATGTCTTGCGGGAAGAGTTAAACGATATCCCTCTGTATTTAACCCCGCAAAGCTTTTTTCAGACCAATACAGCCGTAGCTGCAGCTTTATATGCTACCGCCAAAGACTGGGCTGAAGCTATTCCCGGAAAACGACTGTGGGATTTATTTTGTGGGATCGGAGGCTTTGGCTTGCATCTGGCGCAGGATAACAAATGGGATTTAACTGGTATTGAAATCGCGCCTAAAGCCATCGCCAGCGCAACACGCTCAGCTGCAGAATTGGCGTTGACCGGGGTGACATTTCAGGCGTTGGATGCCGCTGCTTTTGCAAAAGCCTCTGCCTGTGCTCCTGATTTATTAGTGGTGAATCCGCCCAGACGCGGTTTAGGAGCTGCGCTTTGTCAGTCTGTTCTGGCGCTACAACCTGCCTGGCTCATGTATTCCAGTTGTAATCCTCAGAGCCTGGCCAGTGATTTGGCTATGCTTAGCCAGGATTACCAACTGTTAAAGGTACAGTTGTTTGATATGTTTCCTCACACGGAGCATGCGGAAGTGTTAACCTTGTTACAAAGACGTCCGTTGTAAGTGACTCAGTAATTTATATATTTTTGTATTTTCCCTGTCCAAGATCTAAATCTGCTGCTAATTTTTTATCAGTATTTTCATTTCCCTGTTTTTAATTTATGTCCGTGGAGTATTGTTCTATCGCGGACTTGCTAAGGAGAGTGTTGTTAATGCGTAAGAACCTGCCTGTGACTGACAAAGAACGTACTTTTCCAAAAGAGCAGCAGCTCATCTCTTCAACGGACATTAAAGGTACAATTTTGCATTGTAATGATGCTTTTGTGTCTATAAGTGGATTTAGCAAAGAGGAGCTGGTCGGTAAACCTCATAATATTGTGCGGCATCCTGATATGCCTGAGGCGGCTTTTAAAACTATGTGGGGCTATTTACAGCAAGGCAAACCCTGGATGGGGCTGGTTAAAAACCGCTGTAAAAATGGAGATTATTATTGGGTCAATGCCTATGTCACTCCTGTGACTGAGCATGGCCGGGTGGTAGGGTATGAATCGGTACGCACTTTGCCCAGCAGGGCTCAGGTCGAGCATGCAGAGCAACTGTATAAAGCGATTAACGCGGGTAAAAATACCGAAAAGGCGGCATCGGATCTGGCTGCAGATTTACGCTGGGCTGTGATGCCACTGTTGGCGGTGATGCTATCTTTGGTGCTGTGGTGGGCTATCGGATCTACTGCAGCTGCTATCGCTTTTATTATCACGGCCTTATTTAGTTATGGTTTAGGTGTGTATCGCCTGAAGCAATCGTTAAGTGGTTTAGTGGAGTTGTTGCCCACTCCTTTTACTGATCCATTAGCGGTGGCGTCTTATGCAAAACATCAGGGGCGATTAGGGCAGTTGGAAGTCGCTTTACTTGCTGAGAGTGCGCACTTAAATACAGTTCTCACCCGGATTGAAGACGCGTCGACCAAAGTGGCGGTGCAGTCGGAGCAGGTCAGGCATTTATCTGTCGATGCAGCGGACAGTATTCGTAAGCAGCAGATGCAGACGGAGCAAGTAGCCACAGCCATGAATCAGATGACGACCACTATTGCTGAAGTATCTTCTCATGTGCAGGATACTGCGAGTAAAGCGGATGATGCTGATGCGTTAGCTCGTTCAGGTTCGACTGTGGCGGGACAAACCCGTGGCGCTATGCAGCAGTTACAAAAAACGGTCAATGATATCAGTCAGTCGGTGGCGGATTTGGCTGAGCAAACCAATAAAATAGTTGGTGCAGCCCAAATCATTGAACAAATAGCTGAACAAACTAACTTGCTTGCGCTTAATGCAGCTATTGAAGCGGCGCGGGCTGGTGATCAAGGCCGAGGATTTGCTGTGGTGGCCGATGAAGTCAGGCAACTGGCTTCCCGCACTACTGCATCCACTAAAGAGATTTATGAGATTATTCAGCAGCTCTCTGCGAAAGCCAAAGCGTCGGTACAGGTCGCGGAGAATGGTCGTAAGGACGCTGAATTGGGTGTGACTCAGGTTGCTCAGGCAGAAAAAGCGCTGGAAGGTATTAGTGTCGCTGTCAGCAGTATAGCGGCTATGGCTGGACAAATGGCTGCAGCCGTGGAAGAGCAGGCTCATGTAGCTGAGGATATTAACCAGCAAATTGTCAGTATTTCCGATTTAGCCACTACCTCATTAAATCAGGGGACTGCAGTCAGCGAGAGCGGTAAGGATTTACAGAATACCTCAGAGCAGTTGCACGAATTGGTCGAGCGGTTCCGTAAAGTCTAGAGCCTGTTCACTTTTAGATTGATGAGAACTGAAGTTGCAGTGGGCAGCAACGCACTGCAACTTCAGATACTGCGAGCTGGACGACAACCCTAGCGCTTTTGTTTCATCTGGCTTTGATTCAGGTTTTGGATGACAGGCAGATGGAAGGTTGTTTGATGCTAAAGCTGAACAAACTATATCCCTGCTCTGACTGCTTTAATTGATAGACCACTCCATAGTCTTGTTCTGTCATTACAGGTGCAGCAAGCTTGCTGAGTAAATAAACCAGTTCAGGCGTAGTATTACTGTGACCTACCACCAACACTGCCGCATCCTGCTGCTGAATTCTTGTGACAAGATGAGCTAAATCAGCTGCATTGTAGAGGTCGATTTTTGCGCTCGGTTGTGTCAATCCAATCTGTTGTGCTGTTTGCCGGGTGCGCTGATAGCCGCTGTGGTAGATAGTCGCCAGCGAACCAGGTATGAGTTTTGCCATAGCTTGTGCTTGCGCTACGCCACAAGGACTCAGTTGTGGGTCCTTGTCCTTTGACGTTAATTTTTCTGCATGGCGCAGCAGATAAATTTCGCTGGGCGCTGCGCGCAGAGTCGATGTGAAGCAGCCCAAGAGTAGGACTGCGACAAAAACTGGTACCTTGTTCAACACGGCTTCCTCATTTTTGCGGTTTTGTCAGTGTTAAAAACCAGTGGAGCATGCCAGATATGCGGAACATACACCAGCCGCTAAAAAGAAAGGTTCACGGCAAGGCTTTTATTTTTTACACTAAGGTTGTTTTTATTCCGGATGCTGTGTAGTGGAACCTGTATTAACTTTTTTGACCTCTTACCCCGAAGCTGTGAGGATTCAGGTGCAAGCTCTTATTGCTCAAAATCGTTTGGCTGAAGTGCTGGCAAGCCGTTATCCCGAATCATCACATGACATTCAGAATGACAAAAGTCTGTACCAATTTACTCAGGAGCTGAAGCAACGTTTTGTCAAATCCAGCCCACCCGTCAGTAAAGTCTGTTTTGATAGTAAAATTCATCTGGATAATAGCTTAGGTTTACATAGTTTTGTCAGTCGGGTGCAAGGCGGAAAATTAAAGGCTAAACAGGAAATCCGTATTTCGGCTTTATTTAAGCAGCTACCTTTCCCTCTGTTAAAGATGGTTGTTGTGCATGAATTGGCGCACTTACGCGAAAAAGATCACAACAAAGCCTTTTATCAATTGTGTCAGCATATGGAACCCCAGTATCATCAACTGGAATTTGACTTACGCCTGTTTTTAACACTAAGACAGCTGGAAGGAAAAGCCTTATGAGCTCTGGTGATGCCGTTTTTGTGTATGGTTTATTGACTTTTCCTGAAGTGGTTTATGCAATTACAGGACAGCGCTATAACATGCAGCCAGCCAGTCTGGTTGATTACAAAAGCTATGGCTTAAGCCAGCAGCCAGGAGAGACGCCAGTACCGGCGTTAACCCGCAGTCCTGGGCATTTACAGCATGGACAGCTATTGCTTGATGTTTTACCGCCAGAGCTGGATAAACTGGACTTTTTCGAAGAGGTGGATTCAGGTTTGTATGTACGCCAAAAGGTTAGAGTTCAGTATTCTGGCCAATGGCTGGATGCCTGGTGTTATGCCGCCGGGCCAGCTCTGTTGCCTTATCTGGCAGGAGAATGGTCTTTGCAGCAAGTTAGTGAAGAACATAAAAAGCATTTGATTACGCAGTTGATACCGTCGATGTTAACGACTTATCATAATTTATCTGGCTGTAGCGGCACTAAAACAAAGGCATCCCCTTTGTCTGAGGACTAACGCATTGAAATTAATCCAATTACTGGTGGGCGCATTCCTCGTCCTTTCCCCCCAGTTACTGGCGGCTAATGTTGACGAACTGGCTACCAATTTTGACTGGCATTTTCGCCAGACATTAAAAAAGAACAATATTCCTGGCGCTGCCTACGCTATTGTCAAAGACAACAGAGTCGTAAAAGTCGGTGCTTATGGTGTGCGCTCCGTGGGCTCCAAATCGAATATTGATGCTTATACTGTATTTAGATTGGCGTCTGTATCTAAAACTTTTGCTGGTCAATTATCTTCTTTGCTGGTGCATCAGGGCCGTTTCCAGTGGGATGATCCTGTCACCCGTTATGTGCCGTCTTTTTCCTTTAAAAGTCCGCGCCATACCGGAGCTTTAAAAGTTGAACATTTGTTATCACAAAGCGCTGGTTTAGTGCCTAATACCTATGATGATTTAATTGAAGCTAATCAAACGCCTGCACAAATTTTACCTAAGTTCCGTTATTTAAATCCGCGTTGTAATCCGGGGAAATGTTATGGCTATCAAAACGTCCTGTTCAGTCTGATCCGGCCTGTGATGGAAAAAACTACCGGCAGCAGTTACGAAAGCCTGATGGAACAAAAACTGTTTAAACCACTAAAAATGCCCACTGCTTCGGTAGGGTACTCCGCCTTTTTAGCCTCGAAAAACCGCGCCATGCCTCATGTGCGGGTTAAACGTGGCTGGGCTGAAACCAAAGTAAATCCAAGCTATTACAGAGTCAGCCCTGCTGCCGGTGTAAATGCCAGTGTGATGGATATGAGCCAATGGTTAATGGCGCAGTTAGGGCAGTATCCAGCAGTATTAAGTCCAGCCATGCTGCAAGATGTTCGGACCAAAAGAGTGAAGGTAGCCGATGATTTAGGGGGCCGTACCTGGGGTCAATATGTCACGACCTCACATTATGGTTTAGGAGTGCGTATTTTTAACTTTGGCGGACATGAGGTTTATTACCACGGCGGCTGGGTGAAAGGTTATCGTACTGAAATGGCTTACTCCAAAGAAAAAGGTGTAGGTTTTGTTGTACTGATCAACGCTGAAACCAATCTGGTTGGCGATTTGTCTACCTGGTTCTGGTCTAATTTATTGGCGGTTAAACCTAAACAGAAAAAACGTATGGCAGCTCAAATGCAGGACGAATGGCAATTGGAGATGGACGAGGAAATTCAGTGGCAGGCCCCTTTGCTGGCTGACTGATGCTGGACAGATGCAAAGCACTGCTATACTCATGCTGATTAAATTGAAGTAGTTCGTACATAAGGATAGATGCCCGATATGTCGATGGGAACCATAAGTCAGTCTTCGTATAGTAAAACCGTAAAAACTATCCTGAGCAAAATTCATGATGCCACAGCACTGAATGATTCAGTGTATGAAGTCGCTACTGATTATTTTCGTCACGCAAAGCAGCAAGAGGACAAACTGACTCAACTGCAGATGCAGGTGCGTAAGTTTGAAAAAAAACCAGAGCTTTCCAGCGCAGAACAAAAGCAACTCGCAGAAGCACAGTCAGCATTAAAACTCTATGTCCGTATGTTGGATGACAGTCGTCTGGAGCGCTATCGAGCCTTAAAGGCCTTATGTTTGCAAGTGTTACAACTGACTGAAGGCGAAAGCTTTGACGAAACAGTCCAGATGTCCTCTAAGTTTTTGGGGACTATTCAGCTGCTTGCTCCCAGCAATGGCAAATATGTGGCGTCGGTGAATCAAAAGTTTAAGCATTTATACAAAGGCGTTTTAAGTTTGCGACTGCTGGATCGTTTGCTGCTGGACGACGAACTGAACAATAATTACGTGCAGGCGAAAGTGCGTGCCGCCAAAGAAATGCTGGATAACTCAGAGGCCGCTTATCAGGCTGACTATTCCCCTTTTCGTGATGATGTGCAATTGCCATTGTTAATGGCTGCTATTTTGCAGGATATCGGCACCTATCATCCGGACGCGTTGGCTATCTTGAAAGGACCTGAGGGCGATCTGGATGAGTTTCGGGTGCTTGATGATGAGAGTCGGGTTGCGCTATTAAAAATTAATTATCAGGAAACCTTAAGTTATGTGACAAAAGGGTTGGCCTGTGATCGTTACGTCGGTAATTCCAAAGAAGAGCGGGAGCTGTTTAATCAGAACGAGCAAGACAAACTGAATTTTGTTTACACCTTGCTTAAAAATGCGATTAAACCCGAAGGTGGTGTTGGGAATCTGCTAAAAATCCCACAGATTTATACATCAGTCGTCTTGTCGACCAAATTAAATCACAGCTATGAATCATTGCCTAAAGCGGCTCTGGTGCTACAAAGTGGTGTGGAACGTGGTTATTACCATAAAGCTGCTGTGGATGCGCTGCTTAAAATTACCGGCTTGTTTCCGCAAGGTTATGGGGTGACTTATATTCCAAAAGACTCCGATAAACGTGATCTGGACAGATATGAGTATGCGTTGGTTGTGTCTTTGTATCCGCCTGCTTTGGATATGCCGATCTGCAGGGTGGTCACCCGTAGCATGACCTTTAGTAATACCGGGACTAATGTGGTGGTTAGTGTGGATAATAATCTGTATTTTCCAGCGGCCCGAAAAAAGTTAGAAAAAATGAGCGAAGAGCGGTTGCTGGAAATACTGAGCAAGCTGGTCTCTAATTTTGAAGAACGCAAAAATATGGAGTTAATTCCAAAGTGCTGGTTTCCTGATGAGTATTTTTCTTACAGTAAAAATCAAAACTTATGGAATAAAGTGACTACTATCCAGAATTGATCGTGATGCTGTGCCGTGAAATAAAAAAAGCCCGGCTGGATAGCCGGGCGAAAAATAGCGGTTCAGGGAGATAAACAAAACCGCTTGCGCTAGAACTCCTCACACTACAAACCTAATGATGGCCAGAAGACTCATCATTTCGTGATGGCGTCCATACTGCAGCTAACAACATGGACCACAGCCATTAGTATTGGTTCAGTCTCAGGTGGTATCAGCTTCTCAACTGGTTAATGGCTGAGCAAAAGGCGGAGCAGCAGAAGGGGGCAGTTGCTTTGAGCATCACTGCATCCATCTTGCGTTGACTTGTGCTCAGCATAGAGATGGATGCAAATGAAAGATAACGTTTTAACTCAATAGCCTCTATCGGTTTAATTGATGAGGCAGCTCTGGTCCGAGCTTAGACTAGCAGTGCAGTAGTACGCAGCAATAGAGTGGATTGTCATAGTAATCAGTGGAGGTAACAACTCGGTGTCTGAGCTAAAGACTGTACTGCCATCTTCTGCTTGCAGCAACAAGATGCTTTGGCTGCGCTCTGGTAGTAAGTTTTTGAAAATATTCGTTATTTCATCCTCAAATTTAAAGCAAAGGCACAGTGCTCCCAAAGCAATACCTTCATCAGACAGTACAGCCTGAGCATAAATCAGGCTTTTTTTTGTTGTGGCTGCAGGTCGGAATATCTGAAAATCTCGCTGATGTTGCAGGCATTGCCGGACTAAGGGAGCCTAGCTGGAGCTAATGCAAAGGTTTTGCCAGTCTGTCAGGCATTTGTCTCAACGATTTTTTCGATACAAGTCTAAATAGAAATTCAGGCTAATTTGCGGTGAACTGGCGGCAAACAGCTGTTTTTGCTCCGGTTTAAACTTCCAGGCTAAAGGTGTCATTTCCAGTAGGTTTAACACCATATCAGCAGGTAAATGTGTCAGTTGCAATTGAAGTTCGTGACGCTGCTGATGTTCAAAGCTGGCTATGGCTTCAATCTGATCGCTGTGCAAGCGCACTGAACTGTAAACCTGCTGTTTAATTTCGATCAAATGCTGGGGAGCCGGAGTGACCGTGAGTAACAGGCCATCCGTTTTTAGTACCCGTGCCAGTTCGTCAGGCTCACAAGGTGCACACAGTTTTAAAGCCGCATCAAAGCTTTGGTCGGCAAAAGGCAAATGCCAGGCACTGGCGACACAAAATTTGATCGCCGGATAGCTTTTAGCGGCTTTTTTGATAGCGGTTTTAGCAATGTCCAGACCATATAATCCGAGTTCTTTATTCGCTAAAGCCTGCATCAATCTATTGCTGTAATAACCTTCGCCACAACCTAAATCCAATAAGCTTGCCTGTGCTGGCAACACTTCGGAAAATATCTGATTTACTGCATCAGATAATGGCTGGTAGTACCCGGCGTTTAAAAAGTCCCGGCGGCTTTGCATCATCAGTGCGGAATCGCCCGGCACTTTAGAGTTTTTTTGTTGTACCGGCAATAAGTGCAAATATCCCTCTTTGGCTATGTCAAAGCTATGGTTGGATGCACAGACAAAGCTATTGTGCTGTTGCGTCAGGTGCTGCTGGCAAAGTGGGCAACGATACATACAGGCGTCTCCGGTTTAATTCAGTTGTAGCAAATCCCAACGGGTGCCATATAAATCCTCAAAAACAGCCACAGTACCGTAAGCTTCTTCGCGAGGTGTTTCGAGGAACTTCACGCCTTGTTGTTGCATTCTTGAGTGATCGCGCCAAAAATCGTCGGTATTTAAAAACAGAAAAACCCGGCCGCCACATTGATTACCAATCTGTTGTTTTTGCTGGTCGTTACTGGCTTTAGCGAGTAACAGTGCGGTTTCAGTTGCACCCTGAGGCCGTACTACCACCCATCTCTTATCCCCTTGCGGGCTGTCTTCCACTAAATCAAAACCAAGTTTTTGAGTGTAAAACTGTATCGCTTCGTCGTAGTCAGCGACCAATAGACTTATTAAACCTAAACGTTGTTTCATCATGTCGACCAGGGGACGGGTTAAAAAGTGGTGTTATGCTACCGACCTGCGGCCTGGGATACCAGTAAATATTCTCTCTTCACAGGCCTTTGGCTGGGCAGACAAAGAACTGAGTTGGTATACTGCCTTCTTTAATCGATCCCTGTGGAGAAACGAATGTCTGGCTCAGAACTTGAACTCTGGACTTTGGATGAGTTGTGCGATCACGCCTTTGTAATTTTTGAAGAGTTAGCAGAGGAGAACTTATCTGCTACAGATTATGCGCTGTATCAACAACATGCGGTGGAATCTGCTTATGTAGATTTAGTACCAGCCACTGAGGATTGGGTGGATATGATTGCTATGGACATAGACCCGGAACTGCATGTGGAGGCGCATATTGGTTTGTCAGAGATCAATGGCGTTGCTGAGTTGGTGCTTGCCCGCATTTTGTTGAGCAAAGAGAAGTTTGAAACTTTATGCCATGCCCGTTGGCGTGGGCAAGACTAAATTGAGCTAAAGAGTAAGCCAAGCCTCGGATTTTATATCATTTTTTGGGATTTTTCGTTTGCGACTGGCTATCTTGCGCCTACACTAAAGAGGTGTCAGTGATCGGATTTCAGGATCTGAGATAAACGAGGCAAAGGTTTGAGTCTTACCAGATTTGATTTTAGTAAGTTATTTGAACTCAATGTTTTAGTGATTGAGTCTGATCCTGCGTCTGGCCATCAGTTAAAGCAAAGCCTGATTGGCCTGGGTATCAAAAAGGTGGAACTTAGTCGCACCGCTCAAACGCTATTAAACGGCGAGGGCACAGCACCTTATGATGTGATCTTTCTGGATGATGATGCAGAACCTGCTTTAGCTGGTATCGATTTGATTGAGCTGTTGCTCAATCAGCATAGTGTCAGCCCTTTGTGCCGTCTGGTGGTGTTGTCGACAGCAACAGAGCGGCAAAAATATGCTGTGGATTATCCTTTTCATCAAATTGATTTTCTCGACAGACCTTGCAATAAATTTCATATGGATGAGCAACTGAAATTGCATGTCCGCTTAAAACCTTTTATGGATCAAATTCTGCCACTTGTGCATAAACGCCGTTATGTTGACGCCTTTAAATTGATAGGCGAGTTGCAGCATAGAGCGGGGCTGGATACTCCGGTGTCGGTACTGAAGCTCAAAGCAGAGATGTTATTAGAGCTTGGAGTCTGTGACGCCGCTTCTGCATTGATTAAAACCGCCTGTGCTAAACAGCAAAGCTGGGCTTTATGGTTACAGTTCTTATTGGATTACGAACAGGGAGATCTGGAGTCTTGTTACAGCTTTTTAGCCAGTAACAGTGATGATTTACAGCCTTATCAGGAACGAAAAGAAGTCTGGCAAATTTATCTGGCACTGGAAAACGAAGATTATGCAGCCGCTTTTGAGATAGCTTCAAAGTTTCCGGCCGTTGGCATGTCAACCCAGATCACTCAGTTAGTGCAGTTAGTGATGATGGCGTCAGGTAAGGCTGAGCAGGCGATAGATTTAGTTGAACGTAAAAGACGTCTTGCTGCTAGCGGTTTTCAGTTTTGTGCTCTGACTGTAAGTTTGTGCAAGCTGTTATTGTTTTTAATGGCCCAGACAACGGAACAACAGCGGAGCTCACAATTACAAA
The DNA here is from genome assembly GCF_001275035.1 of Rheinheimera sp. KL1. NCBI lineage: Bacteria > Pseudomonadati > Pseudomonadota > Gammaproteobacteria > Chromatiales > Chromatiaceae > Rheinheimera > Rheinheimera sp. KL1. The sequence goes on along the minus strand of NZ_LAMX01000007.1, from coordinate 40,915 downwards.
CACTGCTACAGCAGTCTTTTCGCCAGTTGATCGCAGACAAAGAAGCCAGTCAGTTTGCGGCTGAAATTATCTGGTTACAGGCCAGCCTGTTGGCTCAGGCAGAGGGGAAAGAGGCGGCTATTGCGTTCTTAGAGAAACAAAAACAGCATTTATCGTCCATGCAGATGTCAGTCGCCAGTCAATGCCATGGGGCAACTCTGATGGCTGATCTTGGTAAGATGAATGCGGCATTTGATTTACTGTATCTGGCGAATAAAACTTTAAACAGACTGCCGCACAGCATGCATAAAGTCTATGCTGCCTGCGTTCATCAACAGGCTTTTCATTTCATTTATGCCACAGCAGAACGTGGGCACATTTATGCGCAAATGGGGTTACGACACGAAAAAGAAGGCGAATTGCGCCCTGCAGCGCAAATGTACTACAAAGCCTTTCTGGCAGAACCTGATGATTTAGCTCATCAGGAACATTTGGCAAACTTGCTCAGCCAGTTAAAGCTCAGCAAGTTTAAAACCTTTGTACTGGATCAATTTAACCAGCGTTAGAGGTGTGATTAAAGCTGTGCTCCAGCACTAAAGCCAGACGCACTGCAGCTTGTTGCAGACGTTGCTCCAACTGCGGCAGATGCTGTTGCTGGTAGTTTTCATCGATAAGCATGCCTGGCTTGTAACCCTGATAAATCAGTTTCACCAGCATCACGGACTCATTGGCCCAATCCAGTACGTTGACGCTTTGCCATTCTTGTTGTTTCGTCTTTAGCGCCTGATACAAAGCCTGCTGTTTGGTCGCCTCCTGATAAGAGGCCGCTTCTAGAATACGGCTATCCCAGACTCCATGTAAATTCGATGGTTCACCTTCGAAATACACCGCTGTTCTATTACCACCTAAATCATCGGCATAACCCGCATGCAAAGGCTGATGTAAATCTGCAATAAAATGACCGACAAAAAGCAATGCCTCCAGTTGAGTTTTTGAGGGGGCAAAAGGCGTTAGTTTTTTCCGCTGCTGTTCAATGGCCGATAAGACACAACCTTCAGCAGGGCAGTGTTGCATAGTTAATTTGCTGTCAGAGCGCTGAATATTGACGTAATGCCAGACTTTGGTGTGCTGATATTCTGGCAGAGAACGGATCTGATCCGGCCAGGAGCAGGCTTGGGTGAAATCTTTTTGTTCATGCAACTGCATCAGTTGCTGCACTTTTTGCTGGCTGACCGGGCTTAATAACTGATAAGCCATAGAGCAGACCATCTGATGACCTAATTCACCAAAAGCAAATACAGGGCTACAAAACAAAGCAAAAGCTAAAACCAGACTACGCATAAAGTATTTCCTTATTCATCCACCAGTTGAGTGACTTGCCAGTGGGCGAGTGGGCTTTGTGAAAGCAGCGGAGATAATTCTTTTAAGCAGCTTTCCATATCCTGTTTCAGCGTAAAAGGCGGGTTAATCACCAGCATACCGCTACCTGTCATACCAAAACCCTCAGCATCTGGCTGCGGGCAATATTCTATCCGCAGCTGATTACGAATTTGTGTATCAACAATGGCATCAATAAAGCTTTCGACCGCCTGACGTTCAATCACCGGATACCAGATAGCGTAGGTACCTTGCGGGAAACGCTGGTAAGCTTGCTGTAAACCTTTGATTAAATCCTGATATTCAGTTTTTAACTCATAAGGTGGATCAATCAGCACTAAGCCGCGTTTGGACAAAGGCGGCAACATAGCGCGAAGGCCGGCCCAGGCATCCATTTTTTCGATACGGCTATGACGACGACGCTGAAACTGACTGGCCAGTATAGGATGATCGCTTGGGTGTAATTCGGTGGCCTGAATAGTATCTGTAGCGCGACAGAGTAAATCGGCAATTTTGGGTGAACCCGGATAAAAAGCTAAATCGTCACTGTCGTTTACCAGTCTGATGGTATTCACATAAGCCCGGATATCCGCATTGCTGCCCTGATAGTTCCAGAGTTTACCTATGGGTTTGGTATTCAGCCGTTTTTTGCGCTTGTTCGCTGTGCAGGCTGTATAAACCTGCTCCGGCATGAGTATCATGGTAGCAAAAAGGTTTCTCTTTGCGTTTTAAGTAATTCAGGATACAAATCTGCACCAGATGTTTAATCACATCAGCGTGATTGCCTGCATGATAACTATGACGATAACTCAGCATAAGCTCACTCTTTTAAAACTATTTTCGCGCCGACAGCGCATTAAAAGCGCAAGCATACTGCGCCAGAGCAGAAAGGCAAGTGTTCTGTGAGCTAGAAGTTGCTTGGGATTCTGGCTGTTGCAGTGGTAAAATCTTCTCTATTCGCGACACCGCAGCTACAGGATCTCCCTTGAATCGCAAAACCCCAGCACCACAGCATAAAAAAAATCAGCCTGGTTCAGAGCTGCAAAAACCCTGGACTAAGGTAAAACCAGCGTCAGGTAAAACAGCTGAAGCAAAAACTGCGGCGCCTAAAGCTGTGTCTGCCAAAGTGTTAAAACAGAACCGTCAGGAAGAAGCCAAAATTTATGGTGAAAATGCCTGTAGTGTTGCCTTTGTGCAGCGCCCGCAGGCTGTAGTGCGTTTGTATTTAAGTGAGCAAATGGCGCCTAAGTTTGCAGATTTGATGAAATATCTGGCGGCTAATAAAAAAGCCTACCATGTGGTGTCTGAAGCTGAGCTTGAAAAAGTTGCAGGCAGTCAGCATCACGGTGGTGTGGTACTACTGGTCAAACGTAAAGCAGTAATGTCACTGGCGACTTATTTAACTCAAAACGGTCGTAAAAAGCAGGATTGTTTGTTGGCCTTAGATGGTGTCGGTAATCCGCATAATTTAGGTGCTATAGCCCGCAGCTGCGCTCACTTTGGTATCAGTGGCATCGTAATGAAAGACCCTGAATTACTGGCGCAGGGTGCTGCTGCCCGTACTGCTGAAGGTGGTGTTGAGTTTGTAGAGGGATTAAGTTGTGACAACCTGCCTTTGGCATTGCAGTTGTGCAAACAAGCAGGTTATACCCTGGTGACCACATCAAGCCATGCTGGCGTCTCGCTGTACAGCAGCCAGTTGCCAGCCAAAGTCGTCATTGTGTTTGGTGAGGAAATGTTTGGTGTATCTCAGTCTGTGGCTAAATCTGCTGATATTGCGCTGCAAATTCCAGGCACTGGCAAAGTGGAATCGTTAAATGTGAGCGTGGCTGCTAGCCTGATTCTGGGCGAATGGTACCGTCAGCAGCAGTAAATCAGTCAGTAAGTCCAAGCGATGATAGGTACATCTGGTTGGGGACTACATATGGGTTCAGAGTATTAATCTTAATAAAGAACCCAGAGCAGGGGCTGTTTTTAGGGTTAAATAGGGGCCTGCCGCCAGGATCAAGCTAAGGCAAATAAAACTAAGTAAAAATCCGGTGACGCTTTGTTTGTTGTTGTCCATCATCTTTGGGTCCGTTGAAATCCAGAGACCATTGTGCTTTCACTATTGGTTATTGTTCTCGAAAAAGTGATAAGCGGCGATTTCAGGGGATAGAAGGTCATTACAGAGCTGCTGGGTGTTGCACTCGTCTGGCCTTGCGCGTTTTGAGGTCACTGGGTTATATGGTGGTAACGAATTGGGAAAGGTGAAAGCAGGATGAAACAAAGCGCGTGGTTAGTTGTATTTTTTGCTGTATTGATCTGGTCTGGTATTGAACCTAAAGACCAATTTACCTGGTTTCTGGAAGTGCTGCCTGCCTTGATTGGTCTGGTTGTACTGGCTCTGACCAAAAACCGTTTTCCTCTAACACCTTTGTTGTATAGCTTGATTCTGCTGCACTGCATTATTTTAATGGTAGGCGGTCATTACACTTATGCTGAAGTACCACTGTTTGACTGGATCCGGGACTGGACAGGCGGCGAGCGCAACAACTATGACAAAGTTGGGCATTTTGCGCAGGGTTTTATCCCTGTAATTATTTGCCGTGAAATTATTTTGCGTAGAGCTTTAATTTTTGGTCAAAGCTGGCAATGTTTTTTCAGCGTCTGTTTTTGTTTAGCCTTCAGTGCTTTTTATGAATTGATCGAGTGGTGGGTGGCTTTGTTGTCAGGCGAAGATGCGGCAGCATTTTTAGGGACTCAGGGTTATGTCTGGGATACGCAGTCCGATATGGCCTGGGCTTTGACTGGTGCTCTGATTGGCTGGTTTAGCCTCAAAGCTTTGCATGATAAACAATTGCGGCAGTTACGGACCGAAAAAGGGCAGAGTCAGGCTCAGCCCTGATACTCTGTGTTTAATCTTTATTCAGGCTGACAGGGCCATTGATCTGGTCAATTTTCAGCTCACCAGAACCGTCGTCCAGTAAGGTAAAACCCCCAGCTTGTTGCACATGGATATCGCCTGAACCGTCACTGATGCTCACCATACCTTTAACCTGTTGAATTTCTATATCACCAGAGTCATCGTCTACCAATACAGTACCAGCGACATGCTGGATAAACAGGTCCCCAGAGTCATCGTCCAGAGTCAGATTGCCACTTAACTGGGTCAGACTCACATTGCCTGAATCATCTTCCAGGACCAGATTACGGCCACCTTGCACAGTTAAATGGCCTGAATCATCTTCAATCACCAGATCAGAGCTTAAGCCTTCAATGCTGATATCACCTGACCCGTCTTCCAGAGTAAGTGCCAGTTCAGCTGGTACCCGTATGACTATGTCGGCATAAGCGAGGAGCCAGTACAGATCCCAATACAAGGGCCTCCAACTGCTTTAAGTAAGGCCACAGAGCCTTGTTTTTCCAGAGATAAAGTAAAGGGTCTGTCTTCGCTGGCATATAAATCCGCAGTTAGTTCTATTTGACTGAGGCCCTGGACCCCCATGATTTTCAAATCACCTGCTTCAGTTTCAGCTTTTAATTCCGTTAAACCAGCGGCATTGAGTTGCAACTGACGTTTTTGGTGTTTTAGATCTTCAGCCGCAGCACTGTGGCCTACGTGGATCACACAAGCACTGAGCAAAAACACGGGCACACAAACCGCTATTAATTGTTTCATCACAAATCCTTAAAAAAACATCCTTAAAACTACTATTAGTTTGCCCCTGGCATTTTAGAATTGCAAAAGAATGGAACCAGTAAAAAATATTTAAAAACATATACTTATAAATTGTTACTCTTTGCTTTTAAATGTTTCAGTCGTTTTATATGGCTTTTTGATATCGTGACCAGAGTAATACAACTCTTTCTACGTAGAGTTGAGTTTCTGTATAAGGGGGAATGCCTTGATGTTTATCCACAGCACCAGGCCCAGCATTGTACGCCGCCATTGCCAGCTTGATGTTGCCTTTGTAACGTTTGAGCAAAGAAGAAAGGTAAGCAGCACCACCTTGAATATTTTGCTGCTGGTGCCAGATATTTGTGACACCAAGCTCAGTAGCAGTCTCAGGCATCAGTTGCATTAAGCCGGCAGCGCCACTTTTAGATAATGCTTTGGCATCAAAGGCAGATTCAGCGTGGATCACGGCCCTTAATAAAGCTGGATCCAGCTGATGTTGCTTTGCTGCACTGGTTATTTCCTGCTGATATTTCTGCAGAAACAAAGGAGTGTTGTGCCAGAGCACTGCGCTTTGCACACTACAGGCGAAACAATCAAAACGAAGCCGCTGATAAGGCCTGTTTTTCGGAGCACGGTCGGAAAACGCGATAATCCCATTGGCTTGCCGGTAACGGTATATCGGCGGATTTTCAGCTACAACAGCAGGGGGCAGCATCAAAAAAACACTCAAGGTCAGGGCTTTAGCTGCTTGAAGTTTCAATTTATGCCCCCACTTAGATATCAGCTTATTCAGCATAGTCATTCTTTGCACTTTTGTGTTCTCTATCAGCAAAGAAGGTCTGCAGCTCAGAACCTGATGTTTTTCTTATTGTCATACAGGCACTGTAGATTAAAGTGAAAAAACAGATAAGCATCTGAGTTTTGCAATCATAAAAACAGATTAGGTTTATAGATTTAATTCGTTATCTCTAATCGTGTGGAACAGTTATTCTTTGTTCCATCGAAGCGAGTTCATTTTTAGTAATCAACCAACATGGAGTAAGACAATGTCTTCAATTATCAACAGCACCATCAAGCCATTTAAAGCGACAGCCTTCCATCACGGTAAATTTGTTCCAGTTACTGAACAGGATCTGTTAGGCAAATGGTCAGTAGTAGTGTTCTACCCAGCTGACTTCACTTTCGTTTGCCCAACTGAATTAGGTGATTTAGCTGATTTCTACGCTAAGTTCCAGGAAATCGGTGTTGAAGTGTACTCAGTATCTACTGACACGCATTTCACTCATAAAGCGTGGCACGATGCTTCTGAAACTATCAAGAAAATCAACTACCCAATGATCGGTGACCCAACAGGTACTATCACTCGTAACTTCGGTGTGATGATCGAGGAAGAAGGTTTAGCTTTACGTGGTACTTTCGTGATCAACCCACAAGGCGAAATCAAAGTTGCTGAAATTCACGACTTAGGTATCGGCCGTAGCGCTGCAGAACTGTTCCGTAAAGTTCAGGCTGCACAATACGTTGCAAACCACGACGGTGAAGTATGTCCAGCTAAATGGACTCCAGGTGAAGCGACTTTAGCTCCATCTTTAGACCTGGTTGGTAAAATCTAAGTCTGATTTATTCATCAGATCCCAAAGTAGTTGATGTTGCAGTTAGGCGACAAAAGAACGAGACCCCATGAGCATAGTAGTCCTATGTGATTGGGGTGAGTGAAAGCAGTCAACAACACTGCGGCTTCAAATACGATGGGAAAAAGGGGCTGAGTTCTCAGCCCCTAATCCAAATAAATTTGTGAGTTTTGCTCACCAGTATGTACTGGTACGGCGAAGCTTTGTCCAAAAGGGCAGTGGCAATCCACCTCAAGGTGGCCGTGACTGTGGCTATAAGAAAGGGGCCAAATATGTTAGATACCAATTTAAAGAACCAGTTAAAAACCTATTTGCAAAACCTGAAAAGCCCGGTGGAGCTGGTAGTTGCGTTAGACGGCAGCGATAAAGCAGCCGAGTTGAAAAGTTTGGCTGAAGATATCGCCAGTTTAAGTTCGCTGATCCATCTAAAAGATGAGACAGACACAGCCGTATTAAAGCCATCTATGCTGGTACGCTCTACTGTTAAAAATACTGAAATTCGGTTTGCTGGTGTGCCCATGGGCCACGAGTTTACCTCACTGGTGTTGGCTTTATTGCATTCAGGCGGCCACACTATTAAAGAAGAAGCTGCTGTGCTGGAGCAAATTGCTGCACTGCAGGGTGAGTTTAACTTTGAAATTTTTGTGTCGTTAAGCTGTCAGACTTGTCCTGAAGTTGTGCAGGCGCTGAATTTAATGGCGGCAGTAAACCCTGCTATTAAAACCACCATGATTGACGGTGCTGTGTTCCCTGATGAAGTCAGCAAACGTAATATCATGGCCGTACCAACAGTCTATTTAAATGGTCAGCAGTTCTCTCAGGGGGCTATAACCCTGACCAACATTCTGAACAAAGTCGACAGCGGCGCTGCGGCTCGTCAGGCTGAAGCATTGAAGACCAAAGACAACTTCGACATGCTGATTGTGGGTGGCGGTCCTGCAGGTTCTGCAGCTGCTATTTATGCAGCCCGTAAAGGTCTGAACACAGGTATTGTTGCTGAGCGTTTTGGCGGTCAGGTAGCGGACACTGTGGGTATTGAGAACTTTATTTCTGTCAAAGAAACTGAAGGTCCAAAATTGGTGGCTAATTTAGAGTCTCACGTTCGTCATTACGAAGTAGACATTATGAATAGTCAAAAGGCTGTGAAGCTGGGCAAAGACGAATTATTTGAAATCACGCTTGAAAATGGCGCCGTGCTGAAAAGTAAAAGCATAGTTCTATCTCCTGGCGCCCGCTGGAGAGAGATGAATGTGCCAGGTGAAAAAGAATACCGTGGTAAAGGCGTAGCCTATTGTCCGCACTGTGATGGTCCTTTATTCAAAGGTAAAAAAGTTGCAGTCATAGGTGGTGGTAACTCAGGTATTGAAGCTGCGATCGACTTAGCTGGTATTGTTCAGCATGTGACAGTGCTGGAGTTTGACAGCAAGCTGCGTGCAGATGCAGTACTGATCAAAAAAGCAGAGTCTATGGGCAACATCACTATTATCACGCAAGCACAAACCACAGAAGTGCTGGGTGATGGCCAACGTGTGGTGGGCTTACAGTACACAGACCGTACCAATGGCGAAAGCAAAACTGTGGAACTGGCCGGTATCTTTGTACAAATTGGTTTAGTGCCAAACACCGAGTGGTTACGTGGTGCAGTAGAATTAACGCCACGCGGTGAAATTATTGTCGACAGCCATGGCCAGACCTCATTAAAAGGTGTGTTTGCAGCAGGCGACGCAACTAATACACCCTATAAGCAAATCATTATTGCGATGGGCAGTGGTGCAACAGCGGCTTTAGGTGCCTTTGATTACCTGATCCGTAACTAATTGCTTATACTGTTTGAAAAGACCACTTCTATCGACGTGGTCTTTTTTTATGCTTGTAAAATAAAAGCGATTTAGGTTAAATGAAGCTGTTTTTGAAATAGCAACAACAGGACGTTGATATGTTACATCAGGGAAGACTCAAAGATTGGAATCCCACTCAAGGCCGCGGTTTGATTCAACGCGATAAAGCAGGGCCAGATATCAGTATCTGCAGCAGTGGTTTTCGAAAGAAACCAGATCAACTGCAAAACGGTGACAGCATTTTTTTTCAGATCGAAGTCGACTCAGCAGGACAGCTCATAGCAGTAGGAGCCTATAAAGCCGGCCAGCATTTTGTGCCTGCTCCAGACTTGAAAAAACCAAGGCTTTCGTCTTTGCCATTTCAACGCCTGTTGTCAGGCTTGGTCAGCTTGTCTATTTTGGCATGGCTGGGTTATCAATCTGTGTATTTGTTCAGTGCGCAGGCCTCTTTGCCAGCTATGACAGGGACGGATGAGAGTGCAAAAGAACACAAAGCTACAGTTTTATCCGACAGTCCGGTCTGGCCACCGATACAAACTCAGAGCCTTACTCAGTTTCAATGCGAAGGTAAGCAGTATTGCACTGAAATGCAGTCTTGCGAAGAGGCCGAATTTTATTTAAAAAATTGCCCTGATGTAATGATTGATGGGGATCGCGACGGCATTCCGTGTGAGCAACAGCATTGTGGTCGCAGTCGTTTTTAGGTCTCAGCTTATAGCCTGGCGTTTATCAAATAAGCTTTTGCCGTAGCCCACCGCAAAATAAATCATCAGGCTATGGAACACCATCACGGCGGCGTAAGTTAAAGCAGCGTCGGTGAAATGCTGAACAGCGATTATACCGGCAGGGCTGCTGAACGTTAGCACGGCCTGTATCAACGCATCGCTCAGGATAAGCGCATAAATCACCTTTTGACTTTGCTCTGTTGTCAGTACTGCACTTTGTTTTTTACTGTACTGATACACTAGAAACACTGTCAGTGCCGGCAGTAATAATACGTCCTGCACAAAACCTAATTTAATGGCTGAAAAATAGTTGGCTAAAGCCAGAACCAATAAAATCAGGATCTGAATAGCGAAAAAGCGGCTGATGATAAAAGGCAACATAGATCACACCTGGGCAGAACAAAGAATATCAGCTTAAAGTATTGTTGATGAAATGGCGCTTCGACTTAAGTCTAAGATGTTGCTATGGCTTGTTCTGTTGAACCTGTAGCAATAACCACCTGATTACGGCCATTGTGTTTAGCCTGATACAAAGCCACATCAGCGTTTTGTAACCAGCTTTCCCAGTCACTGGCATGTTGTACAGTCGCTATACCTATAGACGTGGTCAGCGCTGAACCATCTGGCAGAGTCAACTGATGCCAAATGGCATGGCGGATTTTTTCGGCCAAACGATGTAAATCGGCCAGCTGGATTTCTTTGATCAGTAAGACAAATTCTTCACCGCCATAACGAAATACAGAGTCCTGCTGACGGATCATTTGTTTCAACAACGGTACCAGCTGACTTAAAATTTGATCGCCAGCATGATGACCAAAATTGTCATTGATACGTTTGAAGTGGTCTAAATCCAGTAGCATTAAACCGCTGACTACGCCTTTTTGTTGAAACAGCTGGATGGCATAGGTTAACTCGTCGGTCAGAGAATGCCTGGTGGCCGCTCCTGTGAGCGGATCTGTAGTGGCCAAACGCCTTAATTCCTGACGCTGCAGATGGGTGCGGTAAGCAAAAATATACGCAAAAATACTGGTGACTAAGGTCGTGGTAATAAAAGCCAACAACTGAAAGTTAGTATTAAAAATAGCGGAGTGTTCAGAAAAATGCAGCGATACAATAGCGCAGACCATCAGCAATAGCAGCAATAAGGCTTTGATCGGGGCTACTAAAAAGAAGATAAATACCATCAGAGGATAAATCCAGAACAGTACATCCTGTCCCAGTTTCATACAAACAAGCACCGCTCCAAAACAGAAAACGGCGGCCATCAAAAAGCCTGGCTTTTCCGTCTCTCCGGAGCGCCACGCCATCCAGACCGAAACTGTACTGACGGTAATCATCAGTATATCTACCATGCTAACCAGATAGTCTCCTGTAGCCATACGGTATAACGCATAAGGCAATAGCGTACAGCTGGCGATTAGACCCACCAGCGTAATCATGAAAAGATGGAAATCATGCTTTAGGCGTTGTAACAAGAGCTACCTCTGGTGTTCCATATCGTTGGATGGCCTGGATATAAAATCTGTTTATTCGTTTGCTCCTTACTCTGACAAAGAAAGCAGATGAAAACAACCTTATTGTTTTATCTGCTTTTTTTGTATTGTAAAGTTCAGCACTGTTAGTTTTTAAAACGTAATGCCAACTGCTGCAAAGCGTCCAATTGCTGCACTATTAAGCTTTGAATACGTTCATCTGTCAGTTTGTTGTCTGCATCGAAAGTATTGGCAAAGGCATTACAGAAGACTTCCGGTTTATTCACTAAATGTAAGTCTAAAAACACACAAACCTGGCGTAAATGGTACTGAGCTCTTGAAGTGCCCATACCTCCGCCTGATCCCATAATAGCTGCCACTTTACCAGCCTTTAAGGCGTTATTGGGTTCACGCGATGCCCAGTCCAGTGCGTTTTTCAGCACGGGCGCAATAGAATAATTGTATTCAGGACAGGCCAGCAAAAAAGCATCTGCTTGTGCACACTGAGCCAGCAGGCGTTCTACGGCGGCAGGTTTAGTGGCGATGTCTGAGTTATAAAAAGGTACATCCGTTAAATCAGCCAGTTCAATCTGCATGCCCTTTGGTGCATGAGCTATTGCATACTCAACTAAAGCTTTGTTGGTGGATTTTGCTCTTAAGCTGCCGCACAGAGCCAGTACTTTGAGTCCGGACATTGGATTCTCCTTGATGTGAAGTTCTACTCTACACTAAGGCTGAATCCGTGGTATGACAACCTGATTTAAAACAAATCTGAATTTAAAAATGGGATCATCGCCAGAATTAAGGCTTGATGATAGACAGAACTGCGGCTTAATCTGTTTTGAGTCAAGAGGCTATGGCGCCACCTTTTTGTTTGATATTGTCCTGATTAAACATGGCATCCATCACATCGCCCAACTCTTTGCCTTGTTGCAGTTGCGACAAAGCTGCGGGGGGTAACATTAAACTGGCTGAGCGGGCTTTGCCCAGCTTGCCTTGATGTTCGATTACCATCCAGGCGAAGGTAAAATCACCATCTAAACCCGCTTCTATCGCAACACGGTAATCTGCCTTGACGCTTGCCAATTCAGCTACTCTGTTCATGGCTCCCAATAAGGTTTCATCGCTGCTCATTGGCTGATTGGCGACACCACTGGCTACCGCTATGCCTTGCACATCCAGAGTTTCAGCTGGGAACACCTCTGCAAAAGCAGAAGCAACAGCTTTGATTTTTGCCGGATTGGCGGAAGCTACTTTTATGACTAACATCAGCACCTCTGTTTATCAAACGCTTAGATACAACAAAGGCGGCCAAAGCCGCCTTATGTTCAGTCTGCAGTATCAACCTGCCAAACCTACGTACACATGTTGTACGTCATCGTCGGCGTCGATGGCTTCCAAAAAGGCTTCCACTTCGGCACGGGCTGCGTCATCCAGAGTCACAGGGTTATTTGGACGATACACCAACTTGGCTGAGGTGACGTTAAAGCCAAAAGCAGGCAACGCTTTGCTGACGGCATCCAGATCGGTGGGTTCAGTCAGGAACACGCTGTCGCCTTCTTCACCTTCCTCAAAGTCCTGTGCACCGGCTTCAATAGCCGCAACTTCCAGATCGGCATCTGGTGTTACGGCGTGAGCCACAATTTCACCTAAGTATTTGAAGTCCCAGGATACTGAACCCGAGCCACCCAACTGACCTTTACGGAACAGCACACGGATACTCTGAGCTGAGCGGTTTTTGTTGTCTGTTAAACATTCAACAATTACAGGCACCTGATGTGGCGCAAACCCCTCATAAACCACAGTTTCGTAGTTAGCAGGGCCGTCCAGTAAACCAGCGCCTTTTTTGATAGCGCGCTCTAAAGTTTCACGTGGCATCGAGGCCTTTTTCGCAGCTTCTACCGCTACACGTAATTTAGAGTTCATATCAGGGTCGGCGCCATTACGCGCTGCAACCATGATTTCTTTGGCTAATTTAGTAAAAATACGGCCTTTGGCAGCCGAGGCATCTGCTTTATGTTTAGCTTTCCATTGAGCGCCCATTGCTTCTCTCTCGTATCTGTATCAGTAAAAATTAATGCTGGTGACCACAATCATGGTCACAATGTTCGCCGTGTTCATCATCAAAATCGTCATCGCCGTCCTGATGTTGCATCACGCCCCAGCCATCATTGTGGCCGCCAAATTTCTTAGCAAACTTATCCAGTTCAGCCTCACGTGCTGTGACTGCTGCATGTTCTGGTACCATGGTCTGACTGACAATCAGCTCCCACTGTTCCAGGTCGTTGAAATGTAATTCCACTTCACCTTGCAGCTCTGACGCTACTAAAGCCGCCATGGCTTTTTCTGCGTGTTCTTTGTTTTTAAATACCAGATAAAAATCAATGGCCAGAGGCTGGCTTAAATCTATTCCGGCGTCCATTAAGGCACGCAGCATATCGCCATTGCCGTCATCAGGAAATTGCATGGTCCGCTCTCCACATCAGGTTAATAGGCCGACCCGGTAGGCCCAGTGCGGCAAGTGGCCGGATTATAGCAATATTTTCGGCTGTCTGTGTATCGCAATCTGGTGTCGAACTTGACCCCTCTGATGGATAGTTGCAGACTCAGGCTTCATACAATCAGGGAGTGGGTGCCGATGAAAAATTTTTGTCTTGTGTTGAATGTGCATTTTTTGCGATCGAAGCGAAGCCTTCTCTGATGCTAGTGTATTTAGTGCGCCATGCCACAGCGCAGGACCGAACTTTGGGAGTGCCCGATCCCAGTCGTCATTTGGTGGAAAAAGGGGTTAAACAAACACTGAAGTTGGCAGACTTTTGTAAACGGCAGCTACAAGCACCGCAGCTGCTACTGACCAGCCCTTTGGTGCGGGCTGAACAAACTGCAGTACTATTGCATCAACATACGCACTGGCCAGAGCCTCAAAAGCAGGCCTGGTTGATTATTGATACTTTGCCTGAAATACAGCACAAGGCGCTGATTGATCTGCTCAAACAGGGGGTAGAGTCTGTCTGTTGTATCGGTCATGAGCCCGATATTTCAACTTTGCTGGCCTTGCTGCTCAATAGCGAGGCCGAACATTTTTTTATTAAAAAGGCGTCCATCACAGCCCTTGAACTGACACCAGATCAAGCTGTATTACTCTGGTCTCTGCCCGTGGCTTTGTTGTAACGCTCCAAGGCCAAAAGCGGATGCTGTTCTATCGCAGCTTGTTGAATAAATTGTTGTAGCTGAGGAAAAAAACTCAAAAATACCTGTTCTGTTGACGCCTGAAGCTGCGGTAGTTCATCCGCTATTGCAGCATAACGCGCAGTGAAGCGGCCACGTGACGCCATGCGGCGCAGTGCATGCTGTATCCCTTCAAGTTGTGCGTAGTTGCCAAACCAATCTTGTTCAGTCACGGCTTTGAAGGTTCTGGCCATTGTCTCAGGCATCTGTGGTAAGTCATGCTGCAGGTTAAAGTACAACTGATGTTTATAGTCTGTAAAATCTGAATCATAAAAGCGCGTCCAGTGTTTGATCAGACAAAAATCAAACAGCATATCCAGAGCTATAGGTGCAAAACGCCGCATCTGTGGGCTAAACAGTAAGCGGGCCGCTCTGACCTCTGGATGGCGATCGGTAAACCAATCCACGGCTCTGTGATTATACAAACCTGCGGCCATCGCAGGGCTTAAAAGCTCTAATCTGGTACCGTAGAAAAAGTCGCCCAATAAATTGCCAATGCGGGAATGGGATGTGGGTTGTGCTAACAGCAAATGGGCCAGATAATTCATGAGGCTACGGCATTTCAATTCGTAAAAACTGCCTCTAGTCTAAGGCAAAAAAGATGTATTTGCTGCGCTGATCCGTTATAAGTAGGTGTCTTTACATGAAAAGTATCACAAAGGAACAGGTCCGATGAAACAAGGGGTTTTGTTGATTGCTCTACTGGCGCTTGCTGGATGTAGCAGCATCAGTCCACAGGAATGTCAGGTTGGTGACTGGTTTGCCATTGGCAAAACAGATGGCCAGCAAGGCATTGCCAGCAGTAAATTTCGCAGCTATCAGAAAGAGTGCGCTGAACATGGGCTGAGTTCTGATTTCCAGGCTTATCAACAAGGTCATGCCGAAGGGGTATTGTTGTATTGCACTTATGATGAGGGTCGTGAGTTAGGCCAAAGTGGGGGAAGCTATAACAAAGTCTGTGTTGGCGCATTGGAGCCTCAGTTTCGTTTAGGTTATGACCGCGGCCGCAAATGGTATCAGGCTGAATCTGCTTTATTGAACTTACAAAAAACCTTGCAGCAAAATGCTGACACTATTGATCAGCTAGAACAACGTATTGACGATAACTCGAAAGAGCTGAGCGTGCTCAAAGACAAACAACAGAAACAACAGCTCCTGGATGAAAACCGCAATTTACAGCAGGAGTTGCGTCAGTTAAATCAAATGCAAGGTCAGCTGCAACGCGATTTAAAGCAAGCTGAACTCCAGTTCAGTTTGATCCAACAAGGCGGCTAAGCCATGAAATATATCTGTAGCTTGTTGTGCTTTGTGTCGTTATTCACACAGGCTGCGCCTATGGATTTACTTTGGACCAGCGAAAAGCTGCTGATTGCAGGGCAACAAAGTCGTCTGCCACATGAGCCGCCATGGCCCGTAAAGCAGGCCGACCTTGTTGCTTATAGTATGACAGGCGTGATACCGGAAGGCGTGAAATGCCAGTTAGAGCTCAGACTGCAGCAAGAATTACTGCTGAGTTTACCTTGCTCTAAGCGTTATATATTGAAGCGGCCTCTGCGTATCACCCCTGGCATCAGAGTGGAATTGTATTTACACAACACCAACCTGTTCAGTCCAGGGGAGACAGTAACGCTGCGCAACAGGCTCTCTTTAGAAGTTGCCGAATAACTTATTTAATTTCAGTATCCTGAGTTAGCCACGCCTGAGCGACGCCTGAACTTAGTATCACCAGAGCACCTAACCATTGTAACCACGACATGGGTTCAGCAAAGAGTAACCAGGCAGCAGTAATCACGACTACAGGCTCCAGATAAGCCAGAGTTCCAAAGACCCGGGTAGGTAAGTGCTCAATAGCCTGCAAAGCACAGATCAAGGCTAAAAATCCGGGAAATAAACCTGCAATCACCAACCAGATCCATTGTTGCGCTTCAGGCCAGGGTTGATTGACCATGAAAGGCAGTACGCAACAAGAGCCCACCAACAGCTGATAAAAACTTTTATGATACAGAGGCACTGTGTCTGGCACTTTTTTGTTGAGCAAAATAAAAGCTGTGTAGGTAATCAAAGACGCCAGCGCGTACCACAGGCCTTGTTGCTGCTCAATGCGACTGTCGATCTGAAATTCCTGTAACATAGCAAAGCCAAAGAATGCCAGTAGGATCAACAGAAAAGTGCGGCTAGTCAGGCGCTCTGCAAACAAAAAATGAGCGATGATGGCTGAAAGCGCCGGGGCCAGATACACCAGCAAAATAGCTAAGGTCAGAGAAATAGTCTGAATAGCAGATAAAAAACACAAAATAAAACTGGCCAGTAACACACCGTTGAGTAACACCAGCAGTGGTGGTCTGGCTATGATGAACCTGAGCTGGCCTGTCAGCGCCAGATAGAGAGCCAGGATAAATGCACCGAAACCCAGGCGGTAAAAGGTCAGACTGGCAGGAGCTACTTCACTGTAGCGCGCTATGACACCAATAGTACCCATCATCATGCTGCTAAAGCGGCCATGTAAAAATAGCGGTAAGACGAGAAGTTCATGCAGGTAGCAAACCACAAATGGGTAATCAGGGGCGCCACTGTAGCCAGCCGCAGCAAACAATTCAAGTGAGACTGTCCAGGCCGCTTTATCCTTTGCCGAAAAAAGTTGTTTATCTCTGTACCTTACAAAAATGATTAGCTTTTTTCTGTACTAAATCAAGCACCTGCCTATAGTTAACTAAACACTAAATCAAATTAAGTTCAGGGACATGGAGTGCGGTTATGTTTGGTTTTAATTCTAATTCAGACAATATCCTAAATGCCATTAATGCAACCCAGGCTGTGATCCAGTTTTCGCTGGATGGACGGATTGAGCATGCCAACAGTAACTTTTTAGATCTGATGGGCTACCAGTTGCATGAAGTGCAAGGCAAGCATCACAGTATTTTTGTGGAGCCTGGTACTGCTAATTCTGCGGCTTATCAGCAGTTTTGGGCAGATTTACGTGATGGTAAATCTCAAACGGCTGAATTTAAACGTATTGCTAAAAGTGGCAGAGAAGTTTGGATCCGGGCTTCTTACACGCCTATTGTCAAAAATGGCAAAGTGCATAAGGTGATTAAGTTTGCTTCCGATGTGACAGAGCAGGTGGCCAAACAGGCCAATTTTGAGTCGCAGTTGCAGGCCATTCACAGAGCCCAGGCGGTGATTGAATTTGATCTGGATGGTAAAATTCTGTTTGCTAACCCTAATTTTCTGAGTTTGATGGGCTACAGCTTGAACGAGGTGACAGGGCAGCATCATCGTATTTTTGTCGATCCACAAGAGGCTGCTTCAAGCCGTTACAGTGACTTTTGGCGACGTTTGAAAGAGGGGCAGTATCAGACGGCTGAATACAAAAGATTCACCAAAAGCGGTAAAGAAGTCTGGATCCATGCTACATACAATCCGATCAAAGGACCCGATGGCAAAGTACTGAAAATTGTTAAGTTTGCCAGTGATATCAGTCGTGAAATCGAACAGAAAAAAGAGTTTCGGCTGCTTTCTATGGTCGCCAATGAAACGGATAATGCGGTACTGATATCCGGTGCTGACAGACGGATCCAGTATGTAAATAAAGGCTTTAGTCAGATGACGGGGTACAACCAACAGGAAGTACTGGGTCATATTGCCAGAGAGTTTTTAGTTGGACCCAAAACAGATCCTGTGACTAAAGAGCGGATTGAAGCGGAGTTAAATGCTCCACGTGCTTTTTATGATGAAATTGAAATTCATCGTAAAGACGGTTCTTCTTTATGGATTTCCGTGACCAGCAACCCTGTCTACGATGAACAGGGTCAACATAGCCATTACATTGCTATTCTGGCGGATATCAGCAAAGTAAAATCTTCAGCTTTGGAATATCAAATCCGATTTCAGGCGATTAGTCAGTCGAATCTGATGTTGGAGTGGAATAGTGCCGGGCAACTGATGGAGATCAATGATTACCCGCAGCAACAGTTTAAGTTAAACAACGAACAATTCAGTCGTGTAGTTGCAGACTGGCGTAGCTTTTTGACTCAGGAGCAGGCCACTAAAGTACTGGCCGGACAGAGTGTAATTTCTGATATTCATATAGAGTGTAATGGCAGACAATTGGGCATTGCCGCTACTTTTTGTGCTGTCAGAGATACACGGGGCGAGTTGCAGAAAATTATTATGTTTGGTGCTGATATTTCTGAGCGGCTGCAGGTGGTACAAACCAGTGATTCTGTGATGTCTGAACTGGTGAACTCCGGACAAAGTATCAACAATATGGTGTCTTCGATTAATTCCATTGCCGATCAGACCAACTTACTGGCGCTGAACGCCGCTATAGAGGCCGCCAGGGCAGGTGAGGCTGGGCGGGGATTTTCTGTGGTTGCCGACGAAGTCAGGAGTCTGGCATCTAAAGCCAGTGCTTCGGCCAGTGAAATAAATTCAGTGGTAGGTAAAAATCAGTCGTTACTCACTAGTTTGTCTGAAACCTTAAATAAACTGAATAAAAGAGCTTAAGTCCTGAGTCTTTTATTTATGGCTGGATAACGAAACAAAGGGAGCAAAATGGCTCCCTTTCGATTGTTAAGGCAAATCAAACCACAAGGCTTTGACTGGACCTTGGGTTGCCAGAGCTTTCAGTTCAGTCTGTTGACTGATCTTTGCGCCATCACCAGGTTGCATTGGAGTGCCGTTTAACTCTAATTCGCCTGTAATTAAATGCAGGTAAAAGTTACGTTTGGCAGTCACAGGTAATTCAATCACATCATGCTCACTTAGCAAAAGCTGTGACAAATAGGCATCCTGCTTGATTTGAAGCGTACCGTCGCGGCCGTCCGGCGATATCACCAAAGTTAAGCCTGGTTCAGCTTTAAAGTCTTTTTGCTGATAACCTGGTACACCGCCAAATTGGTTTGGCTGGATCCAGATCTGCAAAAACTTTAAGTTGTCTTTCTCACTGGCGTTAAATTCGCTGTGGTAAATGCCTTTGCCTGCGCTCATCAATTGGAATTCACCTGCGGGTAAAGTTTTGACATTACCGGCTGAATCTTTATGAGCAATTTGTCCTTCCAACACATAGCTGATGATTTCCATGTCCTGATGGCCATGGGTATCAAAGCCTGCAGCTGCATCAACTTCGTCATCATTAATCACTCTTAAGGCTGAGAATCCCATATGAGCTGGGTCGTAATAACGGCCAAAAGAGAAGCTGTGTTTGCTTTTTAACCAGCCGAAACTGGCTATACCGCGATCGGCAGAAAGTCTTAATTCAATCATGATATCCCTCGTTCTTGAAGCTGCAGCTTTGTTGTCTGCGCTCATTCGCCCCAATCACATAGTGAACTATGCTCATGGGGTCTCAATTGCTTGGTCGCCTTGCTGCAACTCCAATTACTTTGGCTATGTCCCTCGTTCTTGAAGCTGCAGCCCGGCAGGCTACTTTGGGCAAGACTCTCTCTGTGGCAGAGAGAGTCTCTTTGAGTGGATTATTAGTTCAGTTTCTTCGCGATAATGGCGTCGATGGAGGCTTTGCCTGCACCGCTGAACAGCAGAGAGACGCTGGCGGCTAACAGAGCTAAACCAAATTCGTAACCGTTATTGCTCATAAAGAGGCCGTTGGCGAAATGCACTTTAAAGATGGCCACTAACATGGCGATAAGTAAAGTCACGGCCGCAGGGCGGGTTAACACACCAAACACCAATGCCAGACCACCAAAAAACTCAGCTGCGCCGGCTAAAAACGCCATTAGTACACCCGGCGCCAGGCCTATACTTTCCATCCAGCCGCCAGTGCCTTCTAAACCGTAGCCGCCAAACCAGCCAAATAATTTCTGAGCACCGTGTGCAGCAAAAATAATACCGACTGGTACTCGTAAAGCTAAAGCGCCAAAACCTGCGTTTGTACTAAAAATTTGTTGTAAAGTTGCTTTGTTCATACTATTCACCTTTAAATAAATTGACCGTTAATTAGGGTTGTCAGACTGCTTTAAACCGCTTGTCAGTTCCGATGTGTGTACTTTAGATTGGCTTGCATTTTTAAAAAAGCGGAATAAACTGAGTTGACTGTTCAAAATATTTGAATATGAATCCGTGAAGGATCCACTTTAAGGTTTTTATGGCTAATCATCCTATTTTGACGCTGGACGCTTTACGCGCTATGGACGTAATTGACCGCAAGGGCAGTTTTGCTGCGGCGGCTGAACATTTATACAAAGTACCGTCTGCCTTGAGCTATACGATAGCGAAGCTGGAGTCTGATCTGGATGTTCAGCTGTTTGATCGTTCCAAGCAAAAAGCTCAACTGACTCCGGCAGGACAGCTCTTGTTGCAGCAAGGGCGAGAGCTATTACAGGCAGCCAGTCGGTTACAGGATGCGATTAAGCAAGTCGATACCGGCTGGGAGACCCAGTTTGTTATCGCCAAAGACAGCATAGTGCCTTATCCACCTGTGCTGAGTTTGATTAATGAATTTATGCTGCTTGGCAAAATGACCGAAGTCAGTATCCGTGAAGAGGTATTGGGAGGAGGCTGGGAAGCATTGGAAACCGGTCGCGCACAAATGGCTGTGGGGGTGTCGGCCGATATGCCCAAAGGTAAATATGAGCTGCTGCCTATAGGCGAGGTTGAGTTTGTGTTTGCTTTATCGCCTTTGCATGAACTGGCCAATATCAACCGACAGATTGATTTAGCCGATGTAGAGCAGGAAACCGCCATAGTGGTTTCAGACTCAGCTCTGGATGCACCTAAACGCAGCTCAGGTTTATTTACTACCCGCAGAGTGCTTAGGGTCAGCTCTATGCAGGCCAAAATTGCCGCGCAGGTGCAGGGCTTAGGGGTTGGGTTTTTACCTAAACATTTGATCAGAGACGAGCTGGCCAGAGGCTTATTAATAGCCAAAAAAACCAGCATTCCACGCGAAAAAGCCATGCTGTATCTGGCCTGGCAAAAACAAGGCCAGGGTAAGGCGCTGCAATGGTTTAGTGAAGCTTTTAGTCAGTACGCATGGGCACCGGTCTGGACCGAAAATCCTCTTCGTACTTGAAGCTGCAGCTTTGTTGACTGCGTGCTCTCGCCCTCGTCACATAGGTAAGCTATGCTCCCAGGGGCTCACGCCCTTGTCGCCTTGCTGCAACATCAATTACTTTGGCTATTAAAATCCCCTTCGTACTTGAAGCTGCAGCTTTGTTGACTGCGAGCTCTCGCCCTTGTCGCCTCTCTGCAACACCAATTACTTGGGGTATTAAAAAGAGTGAAAAAACTTCAATCCAAACGGCGTATTTTTGCTGTATTTCAATACATTGATTGGTTAAAGTAGCGCCAATTTTACCGCCTGATTAAAAGGGTCAGCAGCTTATGTTATTAACCTTAGTGATTTGTTATTGGGTATTTTCTGTTGCGTTGGGGCTCTGGGCTGCATTGAGAGTTAAAAACACCCGCGATTTCGCTGTCGCAGGCCGGCATCTGCCGTTTTATATGGTGACAGCCACAGTCTTTGCCACCTGGTTTGGCAGCGAAGCTGTGCTGGGTATTCCGGCTACCTTCATTGATGGAAGTTTACGAGACATAGTAGCCGACCCTTTTGGCGCTGCACTTTGTTTAATTCTGGTTGGGGTGTTTTTTGCTGCGCCTTTGTACCGGATGAAACTGCTGACTATTGGTGATTTTTATAAAAGACGTTATGGCCGTTCAGTGGAGGTGCTGACGACTTTAGCTATTGTTTTGTCTTACTTAGGTTGGGTTGGCGCTCAGTTAACGGCTTTGGGTCTGGTATTTAATGTGGTCTCGGACGGTGCTATCAGCATGACAGCTGGTATGTGGATTGGAGCTGGCAGTATTCTGATTTACACTCTGTTTGGCGGTATGTGGGCTGTGGCTATTACCGACCTGGTGCAGATGATAGTCATAGTGCTGGGGCTTTTATACATAAGCGGTGAAGTTTCTGAGATGGTTGGCGGTGTGTCCGTGGTGGTAGACCACGCGGCTGCGGCGGGCAAACTGGAGTTTTGGCCGGAAGCTGATTTAAAAGCCATTATTGCGTTTATGGCTGCTGCCTGCACCATGATGTTAGGTTCTATGCCACAGCAGGATGTGTTTCAGCGGGTGCAGTCGGCTAAGTCAGAAAAAATAGCAGTTTGGGGTTCTATTCTCGGTGGCTCTTTGTATTTCCTGTTTGCGTTTATTCCGCTGTTTATAGGTTACGCCGCCACTATAGTGGCGCCTGATATGGTGAAAAATCTGATGGCGTCTGACTCTCAACTGATTTTGCCGCAATTGGTATTGCAGCATATGCCATTGATAGCCCAGGTTATTTTCTTTGGTGCTTTGTTATCTGCCATTAAAGGTTGTGCTTCAGCCACCTTATTGGCGCCTTCGGTGTCTTTTGCTGAAAATATTCTTAAACCATTGTTACCCCCGATGCAGGATAAACAGTTACTGCGACTGATGCAGGCTGTGACTCTGGTGTTTGCTGCTTGTACTCTGGCTTATGCACTCAATAGTGAATCCACCATTTTTGGCATGGTGGAAGATGCCTATCAGGTGACTTTAGTTGCCGCTTTTGTGCCGCTGGCTTTTGGTGTGTATTGGCGCAAAGCCACCAATCAGGGCGCTTTAATGGCGATCGCTTTTGGTGTCAGCACCTGGCTGGGTATTATTTTCCTTGGACCTGAAGATCCTTATGTGCCAGCCCAGTTTGCCGGTTTACTGGCCAGTATTGCCGGTATGTTGATTGGCTCTTTGATGCCTCAGTATCTGGAGCACGATCACGCTGTACATGACAAATTACACCGGGGTGAAATGGCACATACAGGGTCAGAGCATGGCTGAATTTCTGCAGCAAATTAAAGCCGTTGTTTTTGATTTAGATGGAACCCTGGTCGATTCGCAGCTTGATTTTACTGAGCTGCGTCGTCGTCTAGGCTGGCCTGAGCACACTTTGATCCTGGAGCATTTAGCTACTCTAAGTTGCGCTATTGAGAAACAGCAGGCCGCGCAAATTATTGTCGACTTTGAGCTCGAAGGCGCGCATAACGCCAGTTGGATGCCCAATGCAGATCTGTTGCTAAAGCAGCTGAAGCACAGACAAATACCCATGCTATTTTGACGCGCAATATGCGTCAGGCCACAGAACTTTGTATGCAGGCGCTGGATATACCTATTGAGTTGGTTCTGACCCGCGATGATGCACCTGCTAAACCTCAGCCTGAAGGGTTATGGCTGATTGCCGAACGTTTGGGCGTGATGCCGGATGAAATCCTGTATGTCGGCGATTATCTGTTTGATATTCAAACCGCTCGTAATGCCGGCTCTTATTGTTGTTTATACCGCTACGGTGATAACCATATTTATGCGGAGCAAGCTGATTTAGTGGTCGATGACTTGCTGGAGTTGTTAGTGCATTTGCAAAACTAAGTCACTACTTAGTTAAAGATCCTTATCCAGCATCTTTGGCAGGCGGCGGTGTTTTTCTTTGGCTTCTTTAATAGCGTCACTAAAAGCCGATGCCAAAATGCCTGTAGGCACTGCAATCATACAAATACCAGTGACAGCGGTAATACCTGCCAGAATTCGGCCAAGCACTGTGATGGGGTAGACATCGCCATAACCTACGGTCGTTAAGGTGGCGACAGCCCACCAGGTGGCGCGTGGGATAGAACCAAAAGCTTCGGGTTGAATATCGCCTTCCACTAAATACAGACAAGTGGCGGCAAAGAGCAGGATAATAACGCCAAAAATAGCACTGACTAAAAGCTCATAGGTGCGGCTGCGCACTGCTTCAGCTATACATTCCAGCGCAGTGGAGAACCGGCCCAATCGAGCTAAACGAACGACCCGAATTAATAACACCAGACGTAAAATCACGCCACCATTGCCCAGATAAAGCGAAAAGGCGACAAAAATCGCCAGTAAGTCGGCCAGAGCAAAAAAAGAAAAGAAATGTTGCCAGCGATTTTTCACAGAGTCATTTTCAACGCAAGTCCAGAGCCTGGCCAGATACTCCAGTAAAAACAGCGAGCCCAAAGCCAGCTCTGTCACTCGAAACCACTGCTCATGCCCCTGACGAATGCTGGGCTCTGTCTGAATAATGGCCAGAAAAATACCTGCCAGTATGACAATCGCGATAGCTATGTTCAGCGGTGACATACCATTGCCTGAATACAGCACGGGGTCGAGCTGATGCGCCAGACGGGAGCGGAGTTTGTGTAACAGACTTTGATCCTGCATAACATATCCATAGAAAAAGCTATAGCTGATTGTCTGAGCAAGTTGCTGATTTAGCAAGGTGTTCTTCAGAATTTGGATTTAAAGATCAACCAGAACCTGCTGCAAATCGCCCATCGCATCTTGCTGTAAGGCCTGTTGTCTTTCCTGCTCAGTTAAAATACCCACAAAAGGAGTGCGGCGGCGTAACTTACGTAAATAGGGACTGTCTTCTGTAATACCTGCACAGAATTGTTCGGGCTGCTGATACAACTCCAGCACTGAAACCCAGTGCATGTAAGCGCCATAACCCAGCTGGCCGTTGTCGCGTCGCTCCTCCAGTTTGGCGTTAACCTGTGCCAATAAAGCAGGCTCTGCTAATAATTTGGCGGCAATAGCCTGATGTAGCACCAGAATTTGCCGGTCGATGTTTTCATCTTTAATACCGGTTTTTTTCACCCTGTAGGGTTTGTTTCTTTTATTACTTTTTGGTGTCCACATCGCTTGTATTCTTCAATGTTAATTAATCAGAACCCAAAATAATTGATGTTGCAGCGAGGCGACAAGCGAACGAGACCTCAGGAGCATAGTAGTCCTATGTGACTGGGGCGATGAGCGCGATCAACAAAGCTGCGGCTTCAAGTATGAAGGGGTTAATGGAATTCTCTGGAGTAGGACTTCAACGAGCCAAGTAGTGGCGTCAGATCGGTTAAACGTCCGGCAATGATATGAATCACGCCATCTTTTTTCTCAAGAATGCCATTGACCTTCAATAGCTTAGATTTTAAGTAAGCCTGGCGCTGCGCTGAAGCTGTGGCCGACCAGACCACTAAATTACTAAAACCTGTACCATCTTCCAGCGTAATAAAAGTCACGCCTGACGCTGTGCCTGGGCTTTGTCTTGCTGTAACCAAACCTATTACAGTCACCACCGACTTATGGTTCAGTGCGCTAAGCTCTGCGGCCTGCACAAATTTACCCAACAGGCCTTGTTGTTTTAATAACTGCACGGGGTGAGTGCGTAAACTCAGGCCGGTACTTTGATAATCTTCTACTACTTCAGTCAGTTCAGAGGCCATAGGTAACTGATACTGAGTCTGATAAGGCTCAGCCGCCAGTAAAGGTGATTTATGTTGCTGGTCCAATAGCTGCCAGCGTGCCTGATAACGTTGACCTGACAGTTGTTGCAAGGCATTGGCACTGGCAAGGGCGGTTAAATCACCATCACTCAGGCCAGACTGCGCTACTTCGGCCAGTTGCTGATAACCGCCCTTTGGCCTGTGTGTTAACAACAGCAGCGCGCCTTGCTGACTTAAGCCTTTGACCAGTCGCAATCCTAAACGAATGGCAAAACCAGATTTAGCTGTGGCGTGCACCATTAAATGATCCCAATCAGAGTCATTGACACAAACAGGCAGCACTTCGACATTATGTTGCCGCGCATCCTGAATCAGTTGGCTGGGCGCATAAAAACCCATTGGCTGGCTATTAAGCAAAGCCACATAAAAAGCCACAGGGTAATAATGCTTTAAATAAGCTGAGACATAAGCCAGTACCGCAAAACTGGCTGAATGGGATTCAGGAAAACCATATTCACCAAAACCACAAATTTGCTGGTAAAAACGTTCGGCAAATTCTTGCTGATAGCCTCTGCTTAACATGCCATCGATCAGTTTTTGTTTAAACTGAATAAGCTCGCCGGTTTTTTTCCAACTGGCCATAGCACGGCGCAGCTGATCGGCTTCACCACCAGTAAAACCAGCGGCCACCATCGCCAGTTTAATCACCTGCTCCTGAAAAATAGGCACACCTAAAGTACGCTCCAACACTTGTTGTACCGCAGCAGAAGGATAAGACACCGCTTCTTCGCCATGGCGGCGTTTTAAATAAGGATGCACCATATTACCCTGAATAGGGCCTGGCCGTACTATGGCTATCTGGATCACCAAGTCGTAATAGGTTTCAGGACGAAGTCGTGGCAACATCGACATCTGGGCTCGTGATTCAATCTGAAATAAGCCGACAGTGTCGGCTTTTTGAATGGCTTCATACACCTTGGGGTCGTCACCTGCTTTGGTGATGGCCGCTATGCTTAACCCGGTGTTCTGGTAACGCCGGACTAAATCAAAAGCTTTGCGAATGGCGCTCAGCATGCCCAAAGCCAGCACATCTACTTTCAATAGTTTTAACGATTCCAGATCATCTTTATCCCACTGGATCACGGTGCGATCGGCCATGGCGGCATTTTCTACCGGCACCAGTTCGTACAAAGGCCCTTGAGATATAACAAAGCCACCAACATGCTGGGATAAATGTCGTGGCATACCCACTAACTGCTGCACCAGTTGCACCAGTAACTGCGCTTGTTTGGCATCAGGATCCAGCCCAAGCTGAGTCAGTTGGCTGCTCCAGTGTTGATTTTTATCCCGCCTGTGCAGGTTTTTCAGAAAAAACTCCACCTGATGCAGCTCAAAACCCAGAGCTTTGCTGATATCGCGAAAGGCACTTTTAAAGCGATAACAAATGACAGTAGCAGCCAAAGCTGCCCGCTCGCGGCCGTATTTCTGATAAATATACTGAATGACTTCTTCACGACGTTCATGTTCAAAGTCGACGTCTATATCTGGCGGTTCAGCGCGTTCTATCGAGATAAAACGTTCAATCAATACCTTGATCTGGCGTGGATCGACAGCAGTTATTGCCAGGCAATAACAGACGACTGAGTTCGCGGCAGAGCCACGGCCCTGGTATAAAATCTGCTGTTTTGCGCAAAGACCACCAAATCATGGATAGTTAAAAAGTAATAGGGATAATTCAGTTGTTCTATTAAATCCAGCTCTTTGTGGATGGTCTGCTGAATATCAGCAGGCACCCCTTCAGGAAAACGTTGTGCCTCACCAGCTTTGACCAAATCCCGTAAATGCTGCATGGCGGTTTTGCCTGCAGGTACCAGCTCTGTCGGGTACTGGTAACTTAATTCATCCAATGAAAAGTGGCATAAACTCGCCAGTTTCTGGCTATTGTCTAAAAGTTCAGCCGGAAATAACTGCTGCAATTTTTTTATCGGTCTTAAACTTTGTTCGGCGTTACTTAATAGCTGTCGCGCCATATCAGGCACAGCCTTAGCCGCTTTAATGGCGCTTAGGGCATGTTGTAAAGGCAAGCGACTTGCCTGATGCATCAGCACTTCACCTACAGCGCAGCAGGGCAGTTGCAGCTGCTGAGCCAGTTGCTGGCAATAGGGCAAATAAAACTGATCCTGGCTTTGTAATTTGCGGCTGGCTCCCAGCCATAAGCGTTCGGCGTGATGTTGAATTAACCAATGGCCCCAGTACTGATCCGTTTGTTGATCGCCACTGGGCAGCCAGAGGATCTGACAATGCTGTATGCGCTGAATATCCCATTCGGCCAGCTGGTAGCAGCCTTTTTCGACGCGGCGTCTGGCCTGAGTAATAATACGGCATAACTCGCTATAAGCGGCTTTATCCGGGCAAAGCAACACCAGCCGTAACTGTGGGTTTAATACCAGCATAGAGCCAATAATCAGCTTCAGTGGCAATTGTTTTTCCTGGATCTGATGGTGAGCACGTACTACGCCTGCCAATGAGCATTCATCGGTAATCGCCAAGGCTTTATAACCTAAAGCTGCGGCTTGTTGTACCAATTCAGCCGGGCTGGACGCGCCGTGCAGAAAAGAGAAATGACTCTGGCAGACTAATTCAGAGTAATTACAGTGTTTGCTGGCAGCAGTGATCTTCATCAGCTGAAATACCCCTGCAGATACAACTGTTCCGGCTGCTGTAAATCACGAAATAACCACAGCCATTGGCCCTGTGCATTTTGGCCGACATAATAGTCGCGGTGCTGGCTCTGTTGTTGCCACCAGCCACTACTTAAACGTTCAGGACCATAATAAAGCTGTAACTGCTGCTGTTGTTCTGCATCTAACACCAAAGGCGGGTCGACTAAAAATACGGGGCGCACCGTCGCTAAAGTACCGGCAATAGCAGCTTGTGGCTCTAAAGCAGCAGCATAGCTACTGGCCTGCTCTGGCAGCAGATCATTGTTCAGACAAGGGCTTGTGATCTGATCTTTACCCAAACGAGCCTGTAATAACGACAAGAGCTGCAAAGCCGAATACAGCTGCTGTTTCCCAGCGAACAGGGTTTTGTACTGAGCGTAACGCGGCCCGGCGCGGCGGAGTATCAGTTTGAGCTGGATCACCGGCTTTTTCAGCTTTAACCGTTCCAGCTGCAACTCGCAGAGCTTTAGCCATTCTTTGCTTTGGTATTCGCCCTGAGCTGAATGCAGTTGCAACTGTTGTTGCTGCTCCTGACGTTGTTGTAAGCAAAGCTCCAACTGGTAGGCCAGTTGATCCCTTTGTTGTAAATACAGCTGCAGTAAGCCAAACAGATGCTGTAAAGGCCCAAGCAACTGGTCGCTGCGATCCATTTCATACAGCAGTTCCAACTGCTGCTCAAAGTGTTCTGCAGGCTGAACAAACTGTAACAGCGCGGGTTTTGCTCCTGTGAGTTGTTGTAAATAGTGCAGCATGCCTGCCCCAAAACGCCGCACCAGTTCCGCCTGTGGGATCTTTAGTACATCACCCAGTTGAGTCAGCCCAAGCCGTTGTAATTGCTCCTGTAGTTTGTCTGGTAATTGAGCCTGCTGTAGTGGCAAAGCCTTGAGTTGCTGCTGAATTTGCTCGTTTTGCAGTAAAAATTGATCCCAGCCTTGCTGCGCCAGTAAACGCGCCACTAAAGGTTGCTGTGCTGTGGCAAAATGATACTGATAACCCGCTTGTTGCAGTACCTGTTGCAGTTGCTGCCAAAACTGCATTGCACCGCCATACAAAGCCAGCATGGGGCTTAGTTTCAGTACTAAACCGCAGTTGGGCTGCAGTGCTATATCAGCGCAGTATTGATACAACAGTTGAGCTAACTGCTGTAGTTGCTGCTGTTCTTGTGCAGCGTTGTGTGGGATCAGTTGTAATTGGTGGCATAAAGCTGCGGCTGAAGCCAGGCCCATGCCCAAAGTTAAACCCGCCTGCCTGGCTGCAGAGTTGAGTTGCAGCAACTGATGGTCAGCGCCTACTATCGCTAGCGGAGCTGTTAAATCCAGATGATGACTCTTGCCTTTGTCTGATAAGGTTTTAGTTGCAGGCGTGTTTGAGTGCAGCACGAGCAACTTATCCAGCTGCAATTGCGGGAAATATAAATACAACCAAAACTCCATCTGGGCAGACATACTGCTAGCCTCAGCTGACTCTGGATAAAGGTGGCTTGGAATACTGCTTTTGCTGTAACTCCGGCTTAATAAACTGCGGATACAGCTCTGCCCATGGCAACACGACTTCCTGCTGTTGCCAGCCACCTTTACGTTTCAGAATACGGATCTGTAAGCCAGTCTTTACCGGAGTCAGCTGTAAACTTAAAGCCCAGGGTAAAAGTTGTTGTTCAGCCATAGCTGGGCGGAAAAAATACAACTGGCTTTGGCCTTGTGCTGCAGCTAACTGCAAACGTTTCAACTGGGTTAAATTTAAGTTGTTTTGCCACAGCAGCACATCGGTACAACTGCCACTTTTTAAGCACAGCTCTGCCGCCCAGAGCGCATCAGCAGAGCGGGGTGCATTCAATTGCAAGACCTGATGCAAAGGCCGCTTTTGTTGTAGTAAGTATTCAGCACAAAGTGCTGCAGGTGGATTGATCCAAACTTGCAGCAGATCCGATCCGGATTGTCCCAGCGCTTTTGAGATCAATTGCAGTTCAGCACAAGCGCCATGGCTTTGTAACTCAACCACGTTATGCTGTGGCCAGCCACCGCCCAGAAGCTGATCCAAAGCGGGAAAACCTGTGCTTTGGCAGTGCTCATAAGGCGCTTCGGTCTGATTCGCATGCCAGATCAGTTGTCTGTTCTGGAGCTGTTGCAGCAGTGCATTCATGATTTTTATCTCAAAATACTGTATATAAAAACAGTATAAAAGATCTGGTTTGGATCGCAAGGGTAAAGTCAGAGTTTTCTGATCTTTTGCTTTGGGTCGATCAGGGCCCTGGACTTATGTTAATGTGCGCGACTTTTCCGCCCCTCTTTATCTAAATTGCTTTGCGCTAGGGCGCTGATCTGACTTAGGGTACTGTTATGACTGAAACCTCTAAATTTACCGCCAAAACCTGGATTTTGATCCTGAGTTTAGTGCTACTCGCTCTGACTTTACGGCCTTCTATGGCCTCTATCGGACCTTTATTACCTTTGATGCAACCAGAATTGCATCTGTCTTTTACTCAGGCTTCGTTACTGACTATGTTGCCTGTACTGGCGATGGGCTTAGGCATCTTTTTTGCGCATCAGTTGGCGATATGGTTTGGCTCTTATCAGGTGGTGTTCTGGGCCTCTATTGCTATAGCCGCTGCTACAGCGCAGCGTTATTGGGCTGTAGCAGCTTTAGATTTAACTCTAAGTGCGATAGTGGCGGGTTTAGGGATTGCCATGGTACAGGCTGTGGTGCCTGGCGTGATTAAACAAAAATTCGGTACCAAAGCGCCTTTAGTGATGGGCTGGTATATCTCCGCCATTATTGCCGGTGCGGCTTTAACAGCCTCTTTAGCAGCGTTTTGGGCCGATTGGGCACAGAGTTGGCGGGTGGCTTTATCCGGTTGGGTGGTTTTATCTGTAGTGGCTTTGCTGTTGTGGTTTTCACAGAAAAACGTTATTGAAAATTTGCCTGTGGTGCAATCGCCACAAAAACCTCTGGGTTTTGCCAACTACGGCCGGGCCTGGACCTTAGCGATGTTTTTTGGTTTGGTCACTTGTGCTTTTACCTGTGTGTTGGCCTGGTTACCTGCGTATTATGTCGAGCAGGGCTGGAGTGAACAAAAAAGTGGCTTGCTGCTGGGATTGTTGCTGTGCATGGAGGTCGTGTCGGGTTTTATCAGCCCGTGGCTGGCTAGTCGTAAAGCCGACCGTCGTGCTGTATTACTGGTACTTTTAGTCCTGATGGCGACAGGCTTTTCCGGTTTAGTGATAGCACCTACGCTGGGTTTAGTTTGGGCTTCGCTGTTAGGTTTAGGTATTGGTGGGTTGTTTCCTTTGTCTTTAATTGTCTCTATGGATCATCAACACCAACCTGCCTCTGCCGCCAGTCTGACGGCTTTTGTACAGGGTATAGGCTATACGCTGGCGGCTTTTTCGCCGCTGATTGCTGGTTTTATCCGTGACTTTAGCCAAAGCTTTAGTATCAGTTGGTTATTATTAGCCGCCATTGCAGTGCTTCTGATGGCAATGGCGACACGTTTTAACCCGGCGTTTTACAACACAAAATTTCAATAGGCTTTTTTAGGGAGTCGACCATGCAAGCCAATCTGATGTTATTACTGGCCGCGGCGATCTGGGGTTTAGGTTTTGTTGCCCAGCGTTTGGGTATGGAGCATTTAGGGCCTTATTCCTTTAACGGCCTACGCTTTTTGATTGGCGCTTTGAGTTTATTGCCTTTGATCTGGTGGTATCAACGTCAGGGTAAATTGCAGCAGGTCGACTGGAAACTGTTGTTATGGGGCGCTGTGCCTGTTGGGGTTTTACTTTTTATTGCCGCATCACTGCAACAGGTTGGACTTTTATATACGACTGCTGCCAACGCAGGTTTTATTACCGGGCTTTACATAGTGCTGGTGCCGCTGTTGGGGATTTTCCTGAAGCATAAAATCAGTGGCAATATCTGGCTCGGTTGCGCTATTGCTGTCTCAGGTTTGTATATATTGAGTGTTGGTGATAATTTTTCAGTAAATTTCGGCGATTTATTGCAGCTGATAGGCGCATTGTTCTGGGCTGCCCACTTACTGACTATTGACCACTACAGCAAAAAAGTGCCGCCAATTTTATTAGCTTGTCTGCAATTTGTGGTCTGCGGTGTTTTGAGCATGCTGGTGGCTTTTAGCATCGAAACACCCACAGTCACTAATGCATTATTGGCCTGGAAGTCAGTGCTTTATGCGGGTGTGGTGTCAGTGGGTATAGCCTATACCTTACAAGTGATGGCACAAAAACATGCTCATCCGGCTCATGCGGCTATTATTTTAAGCTTAGAAACTGTGTTTGCCGCTATAGGTGGAGTCTGGCTGTTAGGTGAAGAGCTAAGCAGCAGGGCGCTGACAGGCTGTGGTCTGATGCTGCTGGGGATGTTAGTGTCGCAATTGCCACTGCGCTGGTTGTTGCGTTCTAAGGCTTTTACTTAGGAAGCAGGTGATGACCAAACCAGAGTTGCAGCAGCATTACCAAGCCTTGTGGCAACAGTCTTTAGTTAAATTTGAACAACAGCAGTTTGAGACTGACGCTCTGTTAACAGCCAGAGAGGATAGCCGTTATGGCGTCACTTTGCTGGCCCGTCCTTCTGAGCAGGTAAAACAACAAGTCCAGCATCATCTGGCAGAGCTGATGCAGCTGGAGCCACAACAGTATTATTATCCGGCTTCAGATTTACACTTAACGGTCTTATCGCTGATTTCCTGCTATGCAGGTTTTGCTTTATCGCAGATAGATACAGCGGCTTATGTTGAATTAGTCAAAGAGGTGATAGCGGATACAGGCCCGTTCCGGTTGGATTTTCAGGGGATCACCGCATCGCCTTCTTGTGTGCTGGTGCAGGGCTTTTTTGATGATCAAAAGCTCAATCAGTTAAGAGCAAAGCTGCGCTCTGCCTTTGGGCAATCGACTTTGCAGCATTCCATTGACCAGCGTTATGCCCTTCAAACTGCTCATATGACAGTATTACGTTTCACCCAACAGCCTGCTAACCCCGTGCTGTTTCTGCAGAAAATCAAAGCCTTAACTTCAGTGGATTTTGGTTCTTGTCTGATAGATGAGTTGGAACTGGTAGGTAATGACTGGTATCAGCGGCAACAAAATACTGTACTGATCAAACGCTTGCGGCTAGGCTGATTTTATTCAAAGCACGACAAAGTTGTTGTTATTGTTATGTCTGATCTACTTCACGTCATTCTACTCACTTTGGCTACAGGGCTTGCTATGCCTTTAGGGGCTGTGCTGGCTAAGTTTGAGCATATTCAGTCGGACTGGCTGGAACAGGAGTTCAGACACAGCATTATGGCTTTTGGTGCCGGCGCCTTGTTATCCGCTATTGCTTTAGTGCTGGTTCCCGAAGGCATGAAGGTGCTTTCACCAGTGGCGGCTTGTAGCTGGTTTATCTGTGGTGCT
This sequence comes from Rheinheimera sp. KL1, assembly GCF_001275035.1. Lineage (NCBI taxonomy): Bacteria > Pseudomonadati > Pseudomonadota > Gammaproteobacteria > Chromatiales > Chromatiaceae > Rheinheimera > Rheinheimera sp. KL1. Next base: position 7,609 of record NZ_LAMX01000007.1, on the reverse strand, counting down.
GTTGTTTTTATGTTGCTGGATATTTGGCTGAGCAAAAATCAAACCTCTGCCAGTCAACTGATGGCTATGCTGGCAGATTTTTTACCTGAATCTCTGGCTTTAGGCGCAGCTATTGCGGCTGGAGGTTCACAGGCTTTATTACTGGGCGCTTTAATTGCGCTACAAAATATCCCGGAAGGTTTTAACGCTTACCGTGAACTCAGGCAATTTTCGACTTATTCAGGTTGGGTCCTAGTAGCAAGCTTTACAGCTATGGCATGTTTTGGCCCACTCGCTGGATTAGTTGGTTATTTCTGGCTGGCTGAATCACCAGCTCTGGTAGCTATGATTATGTTGTTTGCCGCTGGTGGTATTTTGTATTCGCTGTTTCAGGATATAGCGCCACAGGTCAGGTTAGAGCAACACTGGGCACCACCTATGGGCGCCATTGCAGGCTTTGTTACTGGTATGCTGGGTTATATGTATCACTAATACTGCAGTTTAAACAACAACTCAGCCAAATCAGGTTGCCACCAAAAATCTTTAGCAACCCGTCCATTTCTTACTATCACACCTTCGGCCAGCAGTAATTGTTGTTGTGCCAAAGCCTGGGGTGTACCTGCTGCAAACGCCAACTGACCGCCAGAGCGCATCACTCTGTACCAGGGCAGTTGCAGCTCATCCGGTGCTAAGCCCAGCGTTTTTCCGACTAAGCGGGCACGGCCAGGCAAGCCAGCTAAATCGGCAATTTGACCATAACTGGCAATTTTTCCGGCCGGAATTTGTAACACCGTTTGCCAGATTTTTTGTTGTTTGGATGGCGTTTGTTCAGGCATGGCTGCAGATCTGTCATTATTTTTTTAAGGACAATGCTACAATGCCGCCGCCTTTTTTGCCGGAGTTTTTTATGTTTACCACAATTGACGGTATTCGGCTGCGTATACCTACCGAAGAACCTGTTGCGCCAGAAAGCAGCGATTGCTGTGGCAGCGGCAGCTGCTGTCCTTGTGTCTGGGATTATTACCGTGCAGAGCAAAAAGCCTGGCAGGTACAAAAAGAACAAGAGCAAAAACAACTGCAAGAGCAAGAGTAAGAGCCATTTTGCTGGCCCTTACTCCGTTGTCCGCTTAATAAGCTTTATTGACCACAGTACGGCCTATAGGGGCCAGACTTAAAGTGGCCAGCTTTAAGTGAGCTAAGCCAAACGGAATGCCGATGATGGTGACAAAACAGGCCACAGCATGAATTAAATGCCCCAGGGCCAGCCAAAATCCGGCAAACACAAACCAAATCACGTTACCGACAAAACCTAGTGGTCCAGTGCCAATATCGGAAATGCGGTTCAGGCGCTCGCGGTTGACATGCTCGTTACCAAAAGGCCAGAACGCCATTTCACCAATGACAAAACAGGCGCGACCAAAAGGAATAAATACAATACTTAAAAAGCAGAGTAAACCAATACACCACCAGGCCAGCCCCATTAAAAAACCACCCATCACAAACCAGAAAACATTAAATATCAGTCGTAAAGCACCCATGGTCGTTCTCCTTTTTTCACTTATGCCAAAATGGTTACAAGATCGGGGCCAATTTTAATTGTGATATAAATCATAAAGATAAAGTTAATGTATGAAATTTAAACCGTGAAAATCACCATTTAATAGTGAATTTCGCCGCTGGTCAGACTGGACTAGCCACAGGAAAAGCTTGCTGAGTTCTCTGGCAACGGCTTTAATAAGGCCGTTTTAAGACTTTAAGACTAATACCCAAATTAATTGGAGTTGCAGCGCGGCGACAAGTGCACAAGACCCCTGGAGCATAGTTCACCTATGTGATTGGGGCGAGGGCGGGAAGTCAACAAAGCTGCAGCTTCAAGTAAGAAGGGGATAATAATTACAGTATTCGCGGATCCCTATGACAACTACTACTCTTCCTGTACAGCGACAGCTGCTCGGCCATCCTATGGGCCTTTATGTCTGTTTTTTCACCGAAATGTGGGAACGTTTTGCCTTTTACGGCTTAAAAGCCCTGTTGTTTTTATACCTGACCAAACACCATTTATTTTCTGATGACGATGGTTATATTCTGCTTGGCACTTATGCCGGTTTAGCCTATGCCTTGCCGGTGGTCGGTGGTTTATTGGCAGATAAATACCTCGGAATGCGCAAAGCCGTCACTTTTGGTGGCGCTTTAATGGCGGTAGGGATGCTTGGCATGGCCTATCGCGGTCATGCAGCTACCCCAGAAATGGGGTTTGACAATGTCGCGGTGCAAATTATGTATTTGTCGCTGGCCTTAGTTGCAGTGGGGGTTGGTTTTTTAAAACCGAATATTTCCACCATAGTAGGGCGCTTGTACCAGGATAACGATCCGCGCCGTGACTCTGCTTTTACCATCTTTTATATGGGCATCAATATGGGTGCCTTTATCTCCAGTTTGTTTGTTGGCTGGGTCGGTATTGAATATGGCTGGGAATATGGTTTTGGTTCGGCTGGCATAGGCCTGATTTTAGGTTGGCTGGTGTTTGTTACCCAAACCAAACATTTGCAGGGCCAGGCTGAACCAGGTCGTCCTGAGCTTTTGGACGAAAAACGTTTTGGTATTCGCCGTGAAACGCTGATTTATATCGGTGCTTTGCTTGGCGTTATTGTGGTGCAGCAAATCCTGCAAACCCGCTTTGACTTTGGCGCTTTAGCAGCCGTTTTAGGCCTAGCTGAAGGCACTGAAATCACGGCCACTGAAGTGGTGGCTATTCTGATGACTATCGCCTTACTGATTTGGTGGTTTAAGTTTATTTTTGTTGAGTGCAGCAAAGTCGAACGCGCCAATATGATAGTGCTGATGGTGCTGATTGGTATCTCTGCTGTGTTCTGGGGCTTGTACGAACAAACTTATGGTACCTGGCTGGCATTTTCCGATCGGGTGATGAACAGCTACACCTTCAACCTGTTGGTCAGCGACTTTACGCCTAACGCTTCACAATTAACTTCGGTGGGCGCCTTGTTTATTTTTGCTTTGGCTATTCCTTTTGCCTGGCTTTGGCCTGTGCTGGATAAAAAAGGCTGGAACCCATCTGCCCCTGCCAAATTTGGTTTTGGTTTGTTGTTCGCAGGTCTGGCGCATTTTGTATTGCAATACGCGGCACTGAACCCTGAAGCCAATGGATTAGCTGGTTTTTGGTGGTTTATTCTGGCTTACCTGGTGCTGGAAATAGGTGAGATGGTGTTATCGCCTATTGGTCTGTCTGCTGTTACTACCTTGTCCGTCAGCCGCGTAGTCAGCTTAATGATGGGCGTCTGGTTTTTAGCTTCGGCTTTTGGTGAAATGTTAGCGGGGCGTTTTGGTACCTTAGCCTCTATGCCAGCAGGTACAGACACAGGCACTGCATTGGCTATTTATGCTGATGTATTCGCTATTTTAGGTTGGGTTGGGGTAGCTGCGCCATCTTCATGTTTGCCTTAACGCCACTGTTGAATAAACAAATTCGTCAGGCACAAAACAGCTGATGATTTAAACTAAGCGCACAGATGAAGGCCGGGTTTAGACCCGGCCTTTGTGTTTGTGATTATCTCTGTTCTGGCGTTTCAGTTTGAATGGGCGGAGCCAAAACCCGGCCTGTCACGCCAGCAGGAAAAGCCGGCGAGTCACAGACCCGCACTTTATAGCTATAGCCTACAGGCTGCGTGGTATCAGGTGTGATCACCAGCACTTCGTAGTCGTTAATATGCACCAGATGCTCAGGCTCTGTCAGTTTGCAACTGGACGCGCCAAGGCTTTCGATATGGTAGTTAAAAGACGCCACCAGTTTATTCAACCACAGCATAGTGGGTAATTTAAAACCTCTGTCGCCCATTAAATAGCCGTCTTCAATAAAGATCTGAAACTCCGGGACTTTGCTATGAGGCCCTTGTTGCTGCTGTTGCAACTCTGCTTCACGTTGCTTTATTTCTGCCAGTTGTTTTTGCATCGCTTCAGGGCTGTTTTGTTGCTCAGTCGTGGTCCAGTTTAAAAATTGCTCCGGATGGCCGCTGAAATAGCTGAATAAAGTAAAAGTTAAAATGATAGTAACCACTGGCAGGTAGATAATACGAGCGGTTAAAGTCCAGACCGGAAAGACTTCGTCATCCAGCAGATGTTTCGAAGGAACGCCAAAAGGGCGCAACATCAACAGCAGCATGACTTTAATCAAATGCAGCATGGAATAAAACTGCAAGGTCAGCATGCTGCCAATTAAGGTCCAGGCCGGGGCCAGCAGCAAAGCCGCTAAGTTGACGCTGTAAGGCACTATATCAGGCCTTACGCCTATCACACCGTTGACCAGAGATTCGGCATAAGCAAAAGAAAAATTCAGCACTATGGCGTAGAAAGTCAGGATACAGGCTTTGCCTAGCAGGCTGTGCCACCAGATAGCAAAGCGTTGCCACATTTCTTTGGCTGTCGCGAGCAGTAATAACACAGAGCCTATTTTTGCCAGAACGCTGTTGTCTGCCCCCAGTAACAAAAACAGCAGAAAAAACACTGTGGCCAGTAAATAACCCCACTGGGCAAAATGTAACTGTGCTAAACGGGGAAAACGCTCATTCCATGCTTGCATAAGTAGTTGATCCATCGTGTTGTTTTTATGCCACTATTGTTAGCACGATGCGGCTTTTTGCTCAATCCGTCTGACAAAAGAATCAGACATGCCACTTGGCTCAAATTTCCCACGCTGAACTAAACACAGTTGCACCAGAGCGCTTTCCATGGATAATTTAACGCCTTTGTGCTTCACAAATGAAAACTACAACGAAAAACCCCAAGGGATCCTATGAAATCTGTTTATTTGCTTAGTACCTTAGCCTTGGCTATCAGTTTTGCCACTACTGCCGACGAAGGTCAGTGGCAGCCACATCAACTGGCTGAATTACAAAAAGAATTAACCGCCAAAGGCATTGAAATACCAGGCAAACAGCTGGCTGATTTAAGCCAGTATCCTATGAATGCTATTGTCAGCCTTGGCTACTGCTCGGCTTCTTTTGTTTCACCAAAAGGCCTAGTGGTGACGAACCATCACTGCGCCTACAATGCTATTCAGAACAATTCGACCAAAGACAATAACCTGATTGATAAAGGCTTTTTAGCTAAAACTATGGCTGAAGAGCTACCAGCCGGGCCGCAGGAACGCTTGTATATCACTGAAGCTGTGACCGATGTAACAGCACAAGTTACCGGTGCTTTGGCTGCAGATTTATCCGGCAAAGCGCGTTATGAGGCGATAGAAGCCAACCGCAAAGCGCTGATTAAAGACTGCGAAAGCGATGCGAATTATCGCTGCTCTGTGGTGAGTTTTCACCATGGCATGGAATACTTTCAAATTAAACAGCTGATGCTGCAGGATGTACGTTTGGTGTATGCACCCTCAGAATCTGTAGGGAATTACGGTGGTGATATAGATAACTTCGAATACCCACGCCATACAGGCGATTACACCTTTATCCGTGGTTATGTCGGCAAAGATGGCAAACCTGCACCGTATTCAGTGGATAACGTGCCTTATCAAAGCAAAAACTTCTTAAAAATTAATGCCAGTGGTGTACGCCAGGGCGATGGTATTTTATTAGCCGGTTACCCTGGCCAAACCAGCCGTTACCGTTTAGCCGATGAAATCTCTTTTGCCGCCGACTGGCAATATCCGGCTCAGGTAAAAACCTATCAACAAATGATCAACACCATTGATCGTTTAAGTGCCGCTGACGGCGACCTAAAAGTGAAATACGCCTCCACTGTCAAAGGCCACAATAACCGCATGAAAAAACTGCAGGGCTTATTGGACGGTTTTAAAGTGACGGATATTCAGGCCATTAAAGAAATCCAGGAAAAAGCCTTGCTGGAGTGGATTAAAGCCGATGCAGAGCGCGCGCCTTACCAGCAAAGTATTGATGCTTTAAAGCAGGTGATAGACGCCGAACAGGCTTTTACTCAACAAACTTATTACTTTGAAGCGGCCAAACGCAGTGATTTATTACAAGCCGCTATTTTGCTGTACCGTTTAGCGCAGGAAAACCAAAAGCCGGACGCAGAACGGGAAATGGGCTTTCAGCAACGTGACTTAAAAATGATCGAAGGCCGTTTAGCCCGGATGGAGAAAAGCTTCCACCCGACTATGGATATCGCCATTTGGTCAGAACAGCTCGCAGAGTATTTAGCTCAGCCTGATGCGGTGCGTGTAGCAGAGTTAGACGCCGCTTTAGGTTTAACTGCTGGCATGAGCCAGGCACAGGTTGCTGAAAAAATCACAGCGCTTTACCCACAAAGCAGCTTAACCAGCACCGAAGGGCGTAAAACCTGGCTGGGTAAAACACCAGCTGATTTTGCGCAAAGTGCAGACCCCTTTATTCGCATCGCAGTGGCTATTTCTGACAAAAACCTGGCTTTAGAAGCTCAGGATAAAGAGCTGAAAGGGCAGCTGTCCCAAGTGCGCCCAGCTTATATGCAAGCTATTATTGCCTACAACAAAGCACAGGGAAAACCAGTGTACCCGGACGCCAACAGCACCTTGCGTATCACTTATGGTTCTGTGGACGGTTATCCGGCCAAAGACGGTGTCTATAAAACGCCTTTTACTTCAGTGAAGGGGTTAATCGCCAAACGTCAGGCTGAGTATCCGTTTAACGCGCCGCAAAAGCTGGTGGATGCCTATCAGGCAGGTAAAACAGCTGGCTACTTTTATGCTGACTTAGCTGCCCAAAGCAAAGAGCCTTGGTTCTGCGGCATTTTTAACTGCCCAAAAAACGAGGTAAAAGCCTTTAACTCAGTGCCGGTCAACTTCTTATCCAGCGCCGACACCACAGGCGGCAACTCGGGTTCAGCAGTGATGAACGGCAAAGGCGAGTTGGTGGGCTTAAACTTCGATTCGACTTATGAGTCCATCACCAAAGACTGGTATTTCAACCCGGAAATCACCCGTGCTATTCATGTGGATATCCGTTATGTATTGTGGATGATGCAATACGTTGATAACGCTGATAATTTATTGGCAGAGATGGAAATAGTCCGCTAATTTGCGGCATATCCGGGGGCAGATCCATATTTACGCAGTAAATTGGCTCAGCCCCCTGTTTCAATCAGCTTCTTTTTTATATTCAATTCGTTAAACCGTAGCCTAGGGCTATGCGTTACCCCATCGTCATCTATCATTCACCCCAATGCCTGACTAGATTTATGTTTTCCTTTTTTCCAAAAAACACCTTTAAAAAAATATCACGCAAAACTGGCCTTAATCAAAGCACAGGAACCGAAGGCAGCAGCGCCCACGAAAAAAACCAGACGCAGCAACGGAGCCGATATGGCATTGCTCGCACTGCAAAGGTGGTGTGTTACAACTGGCAGGATTACTCAAACGGCTGGACACCGGATCTCCGGATAATTAACGGCTGGTTGTGATGAGCGGTAAAACTATGAGCTCTGGAAAGCGGGAGGGAGATGCATTGTCAGAATGCTCTGAAAACTGGCAAATACTCACTCAATTAAACAGATGATGAGATACGACATGACAGTAACACCGCGAAAGGCAGTTTCAGATTGCCCAAAATAATCTTGCAAGCAGCTGTTCCCTAAATATACAAATTCCATTAGCATCAAATGTACCAAT
>NZ_LAMX01000046.1:0-71601 GCF_001275035.1 Rheinheimera sp. KL1 | reverse complement strand
AATCAATCTTGAATAAATGCGAGTGGGACAACGACGATTACAGCTTTACTTTGAATGTGTTAGCTGAAGATGATGTTGAACTTTACGACGATGAAGAGGAAGCGTAATAAATGAGTGACGATGTAAAAGTAGCCAATCAAATTAGTGCTCGACTCTCTCTTCGTAATCCACAAGAAAAATCATTGCAAATTTTGTGTGATGTTCTAGAACAAATGGAATTGAGCAAAGATCCAGATTTGAATCGTTGGATTGAGGTCTTGAAACCACAATACCCATCAATGAAAATGTTTGAGCGTGACTTCCCTTCACTCTGTTTTGCTCTTGCAACAGGTGTTGGCAAAACACGTCTGATGGGCGCAATGATCGCTTGGTTGTATTTGACTGGTCGTAGTAGACATTTTTTTGTGCTTGCGCCTAACTTGACGATTTATGAGAAGCTGAAAAAAGATTTCCTTATGGGGAATCCAAAGTATGTTTTTCAAGGGATTCCGGAGTTAGTTCAAACACCACCTGTAATCATCACTGGTGATGATTATGAGGATGGTCGCGGTGTGCGATTAGACTATGCTGTTGCTGCGACAATGACAGGTGATTTATTTGCAGGCGAAGAGGCGCCACATATCAATATTTTCAACGTTTCGAAAATAAACGCGAAAGACAATAAAGTGGGCGCTAACAAATCTAATGATCCAAAAATGCGTCGATTGCAAGAGTATATTGGTGATTCGTATTTCAACTACCTTGCTGATTTGCCTGATCTTGTCGTTATTATGGATGAGGCACATAGATACTATGCTTCTGCTGGTGCAAAAGCATTAAATGATCTGAAGCCTGTATTAGGTATTGAGCTTACCGCAACGCCAAAAACTGTCGGTTCAAAACCGAAAGAGTTTACAAATATTATTTATCACTATCCATTAGCAAGTGCTTTGAATGATGGGTATGTCAAAACACCAGCTGTTGCAACACGCAAGGAATTTAAACCTAGTGATTACTCTCTAGAACGCTTGGAGGAAATTAAATTAGAAGATGGCATTCACCATCACGAGTATGTGAAAACAGAGTTGGCTAGTTATGCGAACAATGCAGGAGTTAAGCTAGTTAAGCCATTCATGCTTGTTGTGGCACAGGATACGTTACATGCAGAAGTATTGAAGAAAAAAATTGAAGATGATTCTTTCTTCGAAGGTGCTTATAAAGGGAAAGTTATAACTGTTCATTCTAATCAAACTGGTGAGGAGTCAGAGGAGACGACTCAGAGATTACTTGCAGTTGAGCATGATAAAGATACGGAAATAGTGATTCATGTTAACAAGCTAAAAGAAGGATGGGATGTCACCAATCTCTATACTATTGTGCCTCTTCGTGCTTCTGCATCTGAAATTTTAACCGAGCAAACCATCGGTCGAGGGCTTCGTTTACCTTACGGTAAGAGAACTAATGTAGAGGCTGTTGATCGGTTGACGATTATTGCGCACGACCGATTCCAAGAGATTATCGATCAGGCGAACGACAAAGAGTCCATCATCAAAAAGACTCTTTATATAGGTTCCAGCGATGAAGATGATATTCCAGAAAAAAAACCTAAGCAGATTTTCGTACCTTCAATGGTGGATTACGCTTTAGGCAATAAGCCTATTTACATTGACAACAGTTCAATAGGGGATGGGCGAGCGAACTATGAAGTGGGACGTTCGAATCAAATTGATAACTCTGATTCAAGCGATAATGCAACGAGCAAAGTATATAGCCCAACGCAGAAGAAGATTGCTGAACTTACTGTTGCCATTGTTCAGCAAGAAGCAAAAAATCTCGATAGCAGTAAGCAACTGACAGCGGAGCACGTTAAAAAACACATTACTCAGCGTGTTCATCAAGTCGCGAAAGAATTATTTGTTATGAATGCTGAGGGATCAAACAGGGTGACTGAAGGGTATAACCACTCTGTTGCACAAGAAAAAGAGCAAGTCGAATTATTTGATGCCGCTACTGTAGATGAAATTGTTTCAACTGTAACACATAAAATCGCAGAATATACCATAGACATTCCCAAAATCGTGGTGCTTCCTACTCGTGATGTTAACTATGGTTTTAATGACTTTGATCTTTCAGGTTTGGAACGTATTTCTCTTAAACCACAGTCCAATGAAATCATCATAAGCAATCTGGAGACCAGTCAAATAAGTTCAATTAACTGGGAGAAAAGTGCTGTTTCAGAAGCACGGCTTGAAAACTATTTGGTATTTTACCTCATGGATCACGACGAGATTGATTACGATGAGCATGCAGGAATGCTTTATAAGCTATCTGGTCAAATGGTTGCGCACCTAAAAAGCTATTTGAGCGATGTTGATGCTGAGGGAGTGCTTAAGTCGGCAGGCCGTATTTTAGCGGATTTTATTTGGTCGCAAATAAAACAGCACATGTGGACAACGCCAACTGACTATGTTGGTAGTGTGACTCAAGGTTTTGATGTGTTAAAACCTACTACTTTCAACTTTGCTAATGATGAGGAACCTAGGGACTTCCGTGCACCAATACCACCAGGGCAAAAGAACAAAGTAAGGCAGATGCTTTTCACTGGTTTTGACCGCTGTTGTTACCCATATCAGAAATTTGATTCAGTAGATGGAGAGCTTCGTTTAGCTCAGGTGCTAGAGCAAGATCGAACAGTTGTTAGATGGATGAAACCAAGCCCAGGACAGTTCCGCATAGAATACCGAAGTGGCCAAAACTATGAGCCAGATTTTGTTGTTGAAACAGAAACACTTTTCCTGTTAATGGAGCCAAAGAAGGCGAAAGAGTTGGAAGATGTTGATGTAATTGCTAAAGCAAAAGCTGCAACAAGGTGGTGTAGTTATGCGAATGAAAACGCAGCTAAAGTTGGCGGAAAACCTTGGCATTACGTTTTGTTACCTCATGATGCTATTACATTATCAAGAACTGTTGATGGCCTTTTGAGTGAATTTGAGTACAAAGAGTGACTAAATTGGCGTGATAGTGGCGATAGTTAGAAATTTTTATAACCTATCTGAATAGCCGCTCAGCAAGAAAGCCAAATAATGTTTTTATTTGGGCTTTCTTATGTTCAAGCTGTTCAATAAGCATATTGAGAAAAAGGTAGATTTAATTTCTACGGACATTCCACGCTATCCGCCATTTCTGAAGGGGTTGCCAGCTGCGTCACCCGAGGATTTGCAGTCCACACAAGACGAGCTAATTGCCAAACTGCGCCAGGTACTTGGCTTTAATCAGCGTGAGTTTCAAAGGCTGGTTCAGCCCTGCATTGATCATCTGGCGGCTTATGTCCACTTGCTGCCAGCATCTGAGCATCATCATCACAGTGGTGCGGGTGGTTTATTACGTCATTCGTTGGAAGTTGCTTTCTGGGCGGCACAAGCAGCTGAAGGGATCATCTTTGTTGCCAGTGGCACACCTGTTGAAAAAAAAGAGCTGGAACCAAGGTGGCGTGTTGCGGCGGCTCTTGGCGGTTTGTTCCATGATATTGGTAAACCTGTTTCAGACCTGTCCATCACAGACGAAGATGGACGCTATCAGTGGAACCCTTTTTTAGAAACCTTATCCCAGTGGACCACTAATAACAGCATTGAACGCTATTTCATTCGCTGGCGCGATGGACGGTGCAAGCGGCACGAGCAATTTTCAATTCTGGTGTTAAACCGAGTAATGACACCTGAGTTGCTCGCCTGGTTAACTCAACCTGGCCCTGAAATTTTGCAAGCCATGCTGGAAGCGATTGGCAATACCGATCCCGAACATGTTCTATCTAAATTGGTCATTGAAGCTGATCAAATAAGTGTCCAGCGAGACCTGAAAGCTCAACGAATTTCCGTTGACGACAATGCCCTTGGTGTCCCAGTCGAACGCTATCTACTTGATGCCATGAGGCGATTACTTGCTAGTTCGCAATGGCTGGTCAATCAGCGAGACGCCAGAGTCTGGGTACGAAAATCGAATCAATCAACCCATCTTTGCCTGGTTTGGAAAAGCGCGGCTAAGGACATCATTGAGCTATTAGCAAAAGACAAGATACCTGGCATACCAAGAGATCCCGATACCCTTGCGGACATCCTCATTGAGCGAGGATTGGCCACGAAATCCACCTCAAATGAGCGATATGAAAGCCTTGCCCCTGAAGTGCTGATCAAAGATGACAAGCCAATCTGGTTACCCATGCTGCATATATCTGAGGCCGATTTATTGTTCAGCTCGAATGTGCCAAGTAGCGTAACGCTGTTCAGCAAATCTGAGTGGGAAGCAACACAGCAAACACAAGCAGAGCCTCAGAGTCGCATCAGTGAGCATTCAGGCTTGCCTGAAGAGTCATCATCAATTGAACACAGCAATTCTGCTGAGTCGCCATGGATAAAATCGTCCGAACAAGATGATGAACTTCGTCATGCCAGTGATGTTAATCACCTTCAGGCAAATGAAAATGTTCCGGGTGATGGTTGTGAAAAGCCAAACGATTCAAGCGATGCTGCTATCGCAAATAACGCAAAACAGCACGATGCAGAAGCATTGAATCTCCCTGAATCTTTGGCGTGGCTCCCAGAGGCCAGCAGTGCGTTGGTTATGGTTGGTGAACAGATACTGATCCGCTATCCAGATGCCGTAAGGCCTTGGTGTGCTCCCCGAAAACTGCTTGCTGAACTCAGTCGATTAGACTGGCTTGAACTAGATCCTGCAAACCCGACACGTAAGGCCAGAACTGTGAATACGAATGAAGGAGTTCAGGAGCAAGGGTTACTGCTGAAAGTATCGATTTCTAAAGGGCTAACTGTACTGATAGATCTCTCCAATCAAGACGAAGAACCGGCGGAATTTCAGGATGAAGTAGCTGCACAGCGTCCGAGTCGAACTGAGGCAACCAATGCCCAAGCAAAGGAGCCCGCCATAAGAGCGGAGCGCAAGCAAAAGCCGATTGCGCCCAATGCGAACTCAAGTATCGACCCCAAACACGCGCAGCGGCAACAGATGGTTAATTTTGTGAAAGATTTGCCCATCTTACTGACCGATGGCGATTACCCAGACGTGGATCATAGTGTCGATGGTATTCGCGTCACGATTCAAACCTTACGCCAAGTCGCCAAGGAGCATGGCATTCCAGCCGGACAGCTACTTCGGGGGATCTCGGCCAGTGACCAATGCCAGTTTGATGAGGGGGAAACGGTTCTGTTTACCGCTCACGCTAAGCGTTAATCCATTTGAAGTTGAGCGGATTGCAAACGGTTATTTTGCGGAGCATGAATGAAAGAAAACGCATATGAGATGCCCTGGCGCACGAACTATGAAGCCATGGCAGCAGCAGGTTGGCTAGTTGGGGCAACTGGGGCAATTGCCGCAGAAATGCTGACTGAGCTACCACCTGAGCCATTTTGGTGGATGACAGGGATTTCCTCGGGCATGGCGTTGTACCGCCTGCCTGAGGCTTATCGTCTTTATCAGTTGCAGAAGGGGCTAAAAGGCAAACCATTGGCTTTTATGGAGCTGGCGCATTTGCAAAAAGTGATGGCAAAACATCCTGATGAATTGTGGTTAGGTTATGGCTTTGAGTGGGACCAACGCCATGCCCAACGCGCTTATGAAATCTTAAAGCGGGATAAGCAAACCTTGCTTAACCAGGGTCATGGCAAGCAAATGGGCTCGACCTGGATTCATGGTGTCGAGCCCAAAGAAGAAGATGTTTACCAGCCAGTTGGTCATACTGAGGGGCACACCTTAATTGTCGGTACGACCGGTGCAGGGAAAACCCGATGCTTTGATGCGATGATCACCCAGGCCATTTTGCGCAATGAAGCCGTGATTATTATTGACCCCAAGGGAGACAAAGAGCTTAAGGATAATGCACAGCGAGCCTGTATTGCCGCCGGTAGTCCTGAGCGCTTTGTGTATTTTCATCCGGGTTTTCCAGAGCATTCTGTACGTCTTAATCCCCTGAGAAACTTTAACCGGGGCACTGAAATTGCCAGCCGAATTGCGGCATTAATCCCATCTGAAACCGGTGCTGATCCGTTTAAAGCCTTTGGCCAAATGGCACTGAATAACATCGTGCAAGGTTTGTTGCTTACTTCACAGCGTCCTGATCTGAAAACACTGAGACGGTTCTTGGAAGGTGGCCCAGAAGGCTTGGTAGTAAAAGCCGTCACAGCCTGGGGGGAGCAGGTGTATCCAAACTTTAGTGTGGAGATTAAACGCTTTACTGAAAAGGCCAATACCTTGGCTAAACAAGCCATGGCGATGCTGCTTTTTACTACGAACGCATTCAGCCCGTTGCCGCCAATACCGATTTGGAAGGCCTTTTGAGCATGTTTGAACATGACAGAACCCACTATTCAAAGATGGTGGCTTCATTGATGCCGGTGCTCAATATGCTCACATCAAGTGAACTAGGTCCATTGCTATCACCGATTGCAAACGACGTGGATGACAGCCGGTTAATTACGGATTCTGGCCGTATTATCAACAATGCCCAAGTGGCGTATATCGGCTTGGATTCATTGACCGACGCCATGGTTGGCAGCGCCATCGGTTCGTTGCTTTTATCGGATCTCACCGCCGTGGCCGGTGACCGCTATAACTATGGTGTGGAAAATCGTCCCGTAAATATCTTCATCGATGAGGCGGCTGAAGTCGTCAACGATCCCTTCATTCAACTGCTCAACAAAGGCCGTGGCGCAAAAATGCGTTGTGTGATTGCTACTCAGACCTTTGCTGACTTTGCAGCTCGTACAGGCAGCGAAGCTAAGGCACGTCAGGTGTTAGGTAACATTAACAACTTGATAGCCCTTCGGGTGATGGATGCCGAAACGCAGCAGTACATTACCGACAATCTGCCTAAGACTCGGTTGCAGTACATCATGCAAACTCAAGGTATGTCGTCAAACTCGGACAGCCCCGCGTTATTTACCGGCAATCATGGCGAGCGCTTGATGGAGGAAGAAGGCGATATGTTTCCACCGCAGTTATTAGGCCAGCTCCCGAACCTGGAGTACATCGCCAAGCTTTCAGGTGGCCGCGTGATCAAAGGCCGCATTCCTATTTTAACCAGCTCTACACAGGCAGCATAAGGAGTCTGTATGCATCATTCTGTCTGTCTGAAAATGACAACATTTACCAGTAAAGAAATGCTCGCTCAGTGGCAGCAACATAACCCTCAGTTCAAGGAAGCCTTAAGACTGCTTGAAACCGATTGGCCTCATGCTTTGGCTTCAGTGCACTGTTTGGCGGACTATTTAACGGATGCGCTCACGTTAGATGGCCATTCCATCTTTGATTTGTGTCTGTGTAATGGCTTGGGCAGTTATGAAGAAGTCAGTTGTGATGATGACAGTGTACGCCTTTGGCATTTCATTGAGGCATTGACCTGGACTGCCGCCAGTGCTTTAACGGGGATTCGCCTGCATGATCCTGACCATTTCGAGTGGGCCGCCGTGGATGGTGTGTATTTCCACACCTGGATTCGTAATCGTCCAAATCGAATGGAGTATCTGGCTGAAGACCGCATCGCAGTGCGTTATGAAAGTGGTCACACGACGACAAAGCGGCTTCAACAAGTGATTAAAGCCCGGATTATGACGCCAACCGTTGCAGCCATGCTGGCCCGAGTAGAAGAGGATGTTTGGCATGAGCAAGCATAAGTCAGTTTGGCTGCTGTGTCTGGCGCTGATGCTGGAGATTATTGCCATTGGCGTGCTAGTGCCCGGTGATTGGACTGGCCGGGTCATCAGTAAAGAGAAGCAGATGATCCAAAACCAATTGGGCGCACAAACAAGCTATTGGATTGGTCAAACTAGCCATCGCTGGTATCAGTCATGGGTTGTGGATACGCAGATGGAGCAATCTGTGCGTGATTTTTTAATCCCCACTGAAGAGCAACGACTGCGCTCTAAAGGGATGGAGAACATGGGAGGCTTTTGGTTTGTCTGGGTGGAAGACCGTATTCAGGCATTTTTTGATGTGTTGTACCAAGTATTCACTCGATTTGCTTTGCTGATGGTCTGGTTGCCCTTTGCGCTTATTCTCATGTTACCGGCGTTGTGGGACGGTTTGATGACCTGGAAGGTCAAGAAGACAACCTTTGATTTTTCGAGCCCTATTATTCACCGCTACAGCATGATTATCCTGGGCTCAGGTGTCATTTTGCTGTTTATGGGATTGTTCGCCCCGCTGGCTATTCCACCGGTGGTGTTGCCGTCGCTGATCATCGGTTTGGCATTGATGGCGGGGTTGGCGTTAAGCCACTTGCAGAAGAAGATTTAGTTTACATTTTAGTATCGGGTTAACAAGTTGTAGGTAGGTTGACAAATTTTAAAATTAGCATATTATTGTCCATGGTATCTAATCCTATTGCTTTACTACCTGAGGTAACAAATTTGAACACACCGATGACACTAAATCCTAATTTTAAAGAAAGTCAGCTGATTGAAGTTGCTCAACTTTTAGCAGATGTTCGAGCAGATGTTGTAGATTTACACAACAGAGATTTGGGTGACACTAACAAATCATTGGGCATAAGGTCCTACGAGTGTTGTTGTACACATTTAGTAAGGAAGTCACTTGAAGTTGATTGGCTTAAGATACTGACCCCGAAAGGGAGGTTTACGTTTAGTATCGCTGACGTTCCAGTTCGTTTCTGGAAAGGTCAGCCTGACAAACTCCCATCAGGGAAACTGATACGTTCCCACGAAGCTATGATGCAAATGGAGTTATTTTCTACACAAGATAGTCCGTCAGAGATCATTTGGTTTTTTGTTCTGAGCACTGATCAAACTAAATGTGTAGATCGCGCCTTTTTCGTTGGTTATAGCGATGTTGGTGAAATTGTAGTCAACTGGGAAGTGCCAATGAATTCTAAGGTTACGTTAATAACAGATACTGATGAGAATGTTTCTCATGGTGTTGAACTTGAATCGGCTGTTTCTAAAATCAAAATTAAGAAAAAGTCGAAAATTGTAGTAAATCATGAATAACGAATTTTTTGGTGAAAAACTAAGGCTGGCGAGATTGATGGCCGGAATTACTCAACAAGAACTTGGTGAGTTAGTTGCGGTCAGTCGTCAGTTTATACATCAGCTTGAAGCAGGTGTTAAACCACCTGCTGAGACCTGCTTTTGGCATTGGCTGAAGTATTAAAAGTGAAAAGTGATTTCTTTTTTAAGAAACCACAAAATGATGTTAAGTATGAGCAATGCCACTTTCGCAAGCGCAAAACAACACCGGTTGGACTTGCAAATCGAGTATTGGCTCTCGGCACTATTTTTGAACTATTAGTTGAGATTATTGAAGATCATCTTGAGTTGCCTGTTGCCAATTTTATTGATTTTGAAGAATCAGATCTGAGTGCGGAGGCTATCGAAAGAGCAGCGGAGCAATGTCGTATTAACTGGGGTCTGGGTTTGGATGCACCAGTTACAAACATGGTTAGAGTACTGGAGAATAATGGCGCTGTAATCACTTGCTTTGATGGTGTTTCAGATAAAGTTGATGCGTTATCAATGAATCGAAAAAGACCCATCATAGTAAGAAATAATGCGAAGGAAAGCTGCTGTAGAATGCGCTTTGATTTGGCGCATGAATGTGGCCATTTGGTTTTGCATCAAGGTGTAGAAACTGGGTGTGCTAAAACAGAGAGAGAAGCTGATGCTTTTGCAAGTGCGTTTCTTTTTCCACGTAAGGCTTTTCTGAAAGAGTTTCCTCAATGTGTGGGACCTGTTCGAATTAGGTGGGAGAAAATCTTTGCATTGAAACTTAGATGGCGTGTTAGTGCGAGAGCAATAATTTATCGAGCTAATTATCTTGGGTTAATTTCGTCGCAACAGTACAGAACCGCCAATGTTTATTTGAATAAATCGGGTCAATCGAAAACAGAAGACTTAGATGATCAAATACCAATGGAGCAGCCAGAGCTTTTATCAGCTGCAATAGATCAGCTCAACGAGCATTTGGGTATTTCGATTTTTGATATTGCAAACGATTTAGGTGTTTCAGAGCAGATAGTTGCTCAGTTAACCAGTTACGATTTGACTAAGCAAATCAATAAGTCAAATGTCAGAAATATCAATTTCTAAGACAACCACCTCCCTAAAACAGATGAACTAGCGCTCGGTAGTTCAAAACCTTAAAGAATTCGATATCTACCTGACCACAGCCCTGAGTTATTTCGGGGCATTCTTCACTTCTCAATTCAAACAACGAGGAGTGACTATGGAACCTGTGAGTATTCCATCCTATATCGATGACCCGCCGCACTTCCTGCTTTGGAGTGCCGATGAGATGGCTCCCATTCTGTTGGGGCTAGTGATCGGCATTTTTACCGGTAATGCCTTGGTTTTATGCCTGTTGGGGTTGGTGACAACCAAGCTCTATCGGCGTTTTCGTGATGGTCGCCCAGATGGTTTTATTCTTCACGCCATCTACTGGGCTGGACTGTTGCCAACCAAAGCCAAGACGATCCCTAACCCATTTATCAGGAGCTATCTGCCGTGAAGTTCGACGTGTTTTTAAAATCATGGCAAGGCACGCAATTAGAGAACCGATGGCAACGGTTTCTGATTGCAGTGCTGGTGCTATCTAACTTGCTGCTTGCGGTTGCGGCATTTTCTCGCAATACCGTAGTGGCCATTCAACCACCAACCTTGTCTGAAACGGCTGAAGTGTCACGAAACCAAGCCACTCAACCTTACCTGGAGTCCTGGGGGCTCTACCTGGCTGAGCTTATGGGCAACGTGACGCCGGGCAATGTGTCCTTTATCCGGGTTGCTATCGAACCGCTACTTTCACCTGCGGTGTACCAGCAAGTGGTCGATGCACTGGAGATTCAGGCAAGACAGATCCGTGAAGACCGAGTCACGCTCAAATTCCAACCCAGACAAGTGGAGTATGAGTATGAAACCGGCCATGTCTTTGTGACCGGTTACTCCTTGGTTTCTGGGCCATCTGGAGATGAGCAGCGCCAAACTCGCACCTATGAGTTTGACATCGATATAGAGCAATACCGTCCAAAGCTCAGTTGGATGGATACGTATGAGGGGCAAGCTAGAACGAAGCGCGTTCGTGAAAAGTTGACCCAAGAGCAAAACCGGAGGGTGAATGATGCGAACCAAAATTAGTCGATTGATGAAACCAGACTTAATCGCAATGTGCTTGAGTGGCGTCCTGTTATCTCAAGCGTCGTATGCAGACGTGGAATTGCCGATTGTGCCAGCCAGTGTGATGAAGCAGCCCGCTACAGAAAATCCACCGATTCAAAGCAATACGGTTTCAACGGATGCGCCAACAACGCTACTAATGACACCGGGAGTCAATGAACTGATCCCTGTGGCACTTGGCCATCTGAATCGGATTGTGACGCCGTTTGAATCGCCTCAGGTGAGAACAACCAGTGATGCTCAGACGCAAATCAAGGGGAATGTTGTGTATGTGGCCACGGACAAAGAATCACCGGTTTCACTTTACATCACTCCGCCTGGTCAGGAAGCGCCCGCGTTATCTGTCACCTTAGTCCCTCGTCGTATTCCACCGCGTGAAATCACCTTAGCTATTGATGGTCAGCAGTGGCCTATTAAGGGCGTCGTTAACCGAAAAGCCGCCACTTGGGAAACGGCTCAGCCATACGTCGATAGCCTACGTGATTTACTCAAACGCCTTGCACTAAATGAGTTACCACAAGGCTATGACATCCGTTTAGCTGGCCAAACTGACACAAGCCCGAAATGTTTTCAGCCAGGCTTAAAGTTTGGTTTTAAGCAGGGGCAAATTGTGATGGGACATTACTTCACCGTCTATGTAGGACTGGTTGAAAGCTTTGCCGATGAACCGATAGAAGCCAGTGAAATAGCCTGTCATGCACCAGATATAGTGGCAAGCGCCTACTGGCCTCGCAATATCTTGTTGCCGGGTGAAAAGACTGAGTTGTATGTGGTTGTTCGCAATCATCGTGAAGAAGCGGTGGAAAGTCAGCGACCTTCGCTTCTGGTGGGAGGTGAATAACGATGAAAGCACAATTGGAACAAATGAGCCCGAACATGAAGCGGGGCCTATCGGTTGCCGGTATTGCTGGTGGTCTCATCCTGATGGTGATGGTGTTTTCACCTAATCCTGATGATGGCGCGAGCAGTCGGAACCGACAGGAAACGATCCGGCACATTCTTACGGACACCAATACTCGTGATGTCGGGGTCGATAGTTTGGCTGCGAACGTAAAACTACTTAGTGAGCGCAATGAACAGTTACGTCGTGAAGTTGAGCGCTTGCGTCGTGACGTCGATTCAGGACGGCTAAGCCCAGGTTCGCCTTCAATACCAAGTGAGGTTAATGCGGAGTTGGCTCGCCTTCGAGCGGAGCTTGATGATGTTCGCGCTGGAGGTGATTCAGTAGCTGAAGGCACAAATAGCCGGTTTGAAGTGCCTTTATCTGCCATGGAATTGCCTAAAGAAGAAAAGCCACTGCCGTCTAACCCAGACGACTACTTTGCCAATGCGCCGCTGCCAGATCCGCTCTATCAGCAGCCAGCCAGTGGCCAAGGTTCACGAGCACGGGATGTGCCATTGCCGCCAATCACGATTCGTATGATTGAGCCTGAAGTGGTTGTCGAGCCAGAAGTTGTAGTGCAAGAAGCGCCGCCTTTGTATTTACCGGCGGGCAGCATCATCTCAGGTACTTTGATCACAGGTTTGGATGCACCTACTCACGAGTCTGCAAGACGTGAACCTTTTCCTGCATTGCTGAGGATTCAAAAGGAAGCCATTTTACCCAACCGATTTAGAGCGGATATCAAAGAGTGTTTCTTGATCGCCGCAGGTTACGGTGATTTGAGCTCTGAGCGTGCTTATTTGCGAGGCGAGACCATTTCATGTGTGAGAGAAGATGGTGGCGTCATTGAAACGCGACTGGATTCTTATGCTGTGGGTGAAGACGGCAAAGCAGGTATTCGTGGCCGATTGGTGTCGAAACAAGGCCAACTGGTGGCTAAATCAATGATGGCCGGATTCCTTCAGGGCTTGGCAGGCGCATTTGATGTAAATCCTGTACCGACGATTCAGACGGGTAATGCCGGTGATACTCAGTTGTACCAGCAAGTCATGAGCCAAGAAGCATTACAAGGCGCTGCGATTAAAGGCACTGGCAAAGCATTGGATCGAGTGGCCAAGTTCTATTTGGACATGGCTGAAAATATGTTCCCAGTCATAGAGGTAGACGCTGCAAGGAGAATTGAAGTCATCGTCACTCGTGGGGCCTCGTTATCGTTGGCCACTTCGCAAGGGGGAGGTGCAAGAAGATGAAAAAATCCTGCATGTTGCTAACCGATCGAAGTCCGTTTCAGACAATAAGATGTGTATCCAGAGGAGAGTTAACCATGACGACATCAATGCAGAACAACCCAAAGCACCAGTCAAAACAGTGGTCTAAAGCTGGATTACTTTTATTGGCAGTCGGCTCAACCTTATTGTCTGGCTGTAGTTCATTGGGTCTTGGGAGTAGTGAATATGGATGCCAGGTATGCCTGACGGTGTGCGCTGTTTATCCGCTCGTGAAGTCTATGAGCTTACCAGTAATGGCGCTGCACCCAAGACGATTGATGCTGTGGCGACTCGAATTGGTTCTCCCTCTGGGTATTCACAATCTGATTTAGAGACAGGACTGCTGAGCCATCCAGCATTACCCGAGACGCAGCAATCTGCACCTATTCGCATTCCTTCAAGGGTAATGCGGATTTGGATTGCGCCTTGGGAGGATGACCGTGGGGATCTGAATTTATCCAGCTACGTGTTTACCGAAATTGAACCGCGCCGGTGGGATATTGGGGTGTCAGCACCTCGAACGGTTTCGCCAGTGCTACGTCCACTTCAGACTCAAAGCGATTCAGCCTCAGCGGGAGCTGATGGTAAGCGCGATAACTTGAGTATCTACGGAGAAACTAACGAATGACAAATGCAGTTCGCACTATTCAAACTCAGCGCCTAATGACCATTGGTGCGCTTGGTTTAATGGCGTTAATGATTTCGGAGCCCTCATTTGCGGGCACCGGTGGTGATGCTTTCACTGATGTGTGGGATACCCTAAAAGATTGGACCCAAGGTACTTTGGGGCGGATCGTAGCGGGAGCCATGGTTCTGGTGGGTATTGTGGGCGGTATCGCTCGCCAAAGCTTGATGGCTTTTGCCTTGGGCATTGGTGGCGGTATGGGTCTCTACAATACGCCAACCGTCGTTGAAAGTGTTATGTCTGCAACCTTACCTGTTGTTGCTAGCACTCAAGAAGTCATTGGCACAACAGTTCCAGCAATCAGCGCCGTTTTACTGGGCACCTGAATGTGAGCCACAGTAGGCAGTTCACTTAAGGTAATCAAACTAGGTCTACACAACATTGGGTTATTGGTGATGTTGTGTAGACTTTTTCATTTCAGCGACACCACATTTGCGACCCTGGTTTATATTATTTGGTATGTTAATACCTAAAGTGTTAAAATCACTGTCACAATAAACTATATAGTTTATACTGTTCGTGATATTCATACTTTGGGTATTAAAATGTCATCTAAGATAAACTGGCTTGTTACTCATACTTCTCCTGGTGCGCTAGTACTTCAGCAATGGCTGACTGAAAACGGTGTGAGCTATTCCTTGGCTCAAAAGTACGCGCAGAACGGTTGGCTAAAGAGGCTATGTTCTGGCGTGTATTATCGTCCAGATGCGCAGGGCGATATAAAGCCAACTTGGGTTGATGCCATTCAAGCATTAGATGTGCAATTGGGCGTTTCAGTTCATTTGGCTGGATTGAGCAGCTTAACTCACCAAGGACTGAGTCACTACTTACAGCTGAACAAAGAGCAAGTTTGGATTTGCGTTAAAAACAAGTCGTCCTTACCGAAATGGTTTCGTGAATTCCCTTATCAGAATTGGCTTTACTGTGGAAACCATAAGCTTGAAGTGAATCCCGAGAAAGATTTGAAAAGGATCACGGTTAAAGAGAAAGAACTCACTGTCAGCTGCCCAGAACTTGCTTCCTATGAGGTGGTAGACGCGATTGGGAAGCTGATTTCATTTGAGCATGTCGCAGAATTATTTCAGGGTTTAGTCAATCTTAGCCCTAGAAAAGTACAAGATATTCTTGAACGAAGCAGCTCTGTTCAGGCAAACCGAATATTTCTATTTCTGGGTCGATACTACGATCACCAGTGGGTCAATCGCATAGATGAAACAAGAATTAAATTGGGTGCAGGAAAGCGGCAGGTTGTCGAAAAAGGACGTTTTGATGAGCGATATCAAATCACAGTGCCAGAGATATTAAGCGTCAAAAAAGGTGAACAACATAATGGATAAAGATAGCCCATATTACAAACAGGTTTCCTTGCTCATAAGAATGCTTCCTGTGGTAGCAACAGAGACGGTTTTTGCACTTAAAGGTGGCACCGCCATTAATTTATTTGTGAGAGATTTTCCTCGGTTATCTGTAGATATTGATCTTGCTTATCTTCCACTTGAACCAAGAGATGAGGCTTTGGTTAATGTCAGGGCTGCATTGCAGCGGATTACAGACAGAATAAATACTCAACCAGAAATCCGAGCGGCATTTCAGGATAATAAAGCTGATGAACTGAGAATCGTTGTATCAAGTCCGGTTGCGACAATCAAAATTGAAGTGTCGCCCGTCGCCAGAGGTACACTGCATAGTGCAGAGATAATGCCAGTTAAAGAGTCTGTTGAAGACGAGTTTGGTTATGCTGAGATTCAGGTAGTCAGTCTTCCCGATCTGTATGGTGGGAAATTGTGTGCTGCAATGGATCGCCAACATCCTCGCGACTTATTTGATGTGCGTATGTTACTTGGCAGTGAAGGGATTTCGAGAGAGATTTTAGTGGGCTTTTTAACCTATACACTAAGTCATCCTCGGCCTATTAATGAAGTCATGTCGCCAAACTGGCAGCCTCTGAATGAGAAATTTCAGGCAGAATTTGACGGAATGACTTTTGAAAAAGTTGAATGCGAAGACTTAGCCTCTGTTAGGCCCATGATGTTAATTGAACTGCAAAAACATTTCACAGAAAGGGATCATGCTTTCCTTATGTCATTCAAAAGAGGGCAGCCTGACTGGGCATTGTTTGACTATCCTAATGCAGCAGACTTGCCAGCGATTCGTTGGAAGTTGCAGAACATAAACAAATTGGCAAAGAATCAAGCAAAACATCAAGAGCAATTAGATAAATTGAAGCAAGTGCTTGATGATTGGCTTGTTAACGCAAACGCTGAGTAATTCGTTTATAACAAACCTCAACGAGCTATAAGCCCCCTAGTTAGATTGCGATTTCTTCAATCTATCTAACCGAGTCCACATAGGACAACTGCATAGACTGGAACCTCGATTTACATTAACGAGGACTCCTCATGCGAAAACTATCTCCAATTATTCTGGCGCTTGCGCTGTCTCCATTGGTTCAAGCTGAACCTGTGTCTGAAGTGTCGCCCGTTGGCAAAATTGACGGCATGGTTTCTTTACCTGTCACGGGTATGAAAGCGGTCGAAAGCAATGGCCGTATTGTTTTCATGTCAGACAGTGGCCGGTTCGTCATTGATGGCACGCTCTATGATGCCTGGTCGAAAAAGCCGCTTACCAGCCTTGAAGAAATTCGTGAAGCGGGTAACACGCTGGACTTAAGTCGTCTTGGCTTAAAAATGGATGATTTGAACCCACTGACGCTGGGCGAAGGCAAAAAGAAAGTGGTGGTCTTTGTTGACCCACGATGCCCGCACTGCCATGAGCTTTTGAAACAAGCTTTACCGCTAACCAAAGAATACACCTTCCAAATACTCCCTGTGCCAGTGCTTGGTCCTGATTCAGAGCGTCAGGTTCGCCAGCTTGGCTGTGCGCGTGACAAGAAAGCGGCCACCGATGCATTGCTCAATGGCCGGATTGGTAACCTAGAACAGGATGATGCCTGCAACTTGGAGCCAATGCAGCGTACTTTGGTGACGGCTCAAATCCTGGGCATTCAAGGTGTGCCTTTCATTGTCGCCAATGATGGTCGCATCAGCCGAGGCCGTCCTTATGATCTTTCTGCTTGGTTGGAGGGGCGTTAATGAAAGCCTCTCTGTATTCAGGGCAACGCGCTTCTGAGCTGTTGCCAGTATTGGCCTATTCCGACGATGAGCAACTGTTTTTCATGGAAGACCAAAGTGTTGGCTTTGGTTTTCTATGTGACCCCTTGCCCGGTGGTGATGAGTCTGTTGCAGACAGGGTTAATGTTCTACTCAACAACGACTGGCCAAAAGACACTTTGCTGCAATTTGGTCTGTACGCCTCGCCTGATATTCAAACCGACCTTCAACGCATGATGGGTTTACGGCATCGTCAATCCGATCTATTGCTCAGGGCGTCGATACGCAAACGTGCGGATTTCCTCGATGGGGGCACGGTTCAACCGATAGAAGAATCGACCCAGACTCAGGTACGCAACTTTCAACTGATCGTCACCTGCAAATTGCCTTTGGAAAGTTCTATACCGACGGAGCGTGAGTTGAGTCGAGCATCCGCGCTTCGGGCTTCTTTCTCGCAGGCGCTGGCAACGGTTGGTTTTCGCGTCACTGAGATGACTGACCGAAACTGGCTCGCGGCATTAAGTGCGCAGCTTAACTGGGGAAAAGATGCTTCCTGGCGCAATCCATCACCGATTCGAAGTGAGGCAGATAAACCACTTCGAGAGCAAGTGTTGGACTATGACCGAGCTATCAAAGTGGATAGTCAAGGTCTGATGCTGGGTGATTACCGAGTTAAAACCTTATCGTTTAAGCGCTTGCCTGAGCGGATCTGGTTTGGTCATGCCGCAAGTTTTGCGGGCGATATGATGACGGGCAGTCGCGGTTTACGCGGAAGCTTTTTGCTAAATGTCACCATTCACTTTCCCTCAGCCGAGGCCATGCGATCTCGTTTAGAGACGAAGCGTCAATGGGCGGTCAATCAGGCCTATGGCCCGATGCTCAAGTTTGTGCCGGTGCTTGCAGCCAAGAAAAAGGGGTTTGATGTTCTTTTTGAAGCCTTGCAAGAAGGTGATCGTCCTATTCGGGCAAATATGACCTTAACGTTGTTTTCACCAACGGAAGAGGCGTCCATCAGTTCTGTTTCAAATGCTCGAACTTACTTCAAAGAACTCGGATTTGAGCTGATGGAAGACAAGTACTTCTGTTTGCCCATTTTTCTGAATGCCCTGCCATTTGGTGCTGACCGTCAGGCGATGAACGACTTGTTTCGATTCAAGACTATGGCGACACGACATGTGATCCCTCTGTTGCCTTTGTTTGCGGATTGGAAAGGTACAGGCACGCCAGTGATTAACTTTGTTTCCCGTAATGGCCAGATCATGAGTGTGTCCCTTTATGACTCGGGCAGTAATTACAACTGTTGCATAGCGGCGCAATCGGGGTCGGGCAAGTCTTTCCTGGTGAACGAAATCATCTCCTCCTACTTATCAGAAGGCGGGCAATGCTGGGTGATTGATGTTGGCCGCTCTTATGAAAAGCTGTGTGAAGTCTATGACGGTGAGTTCTTACAGTTCGGGCGGGACAGTGGCATTTGCTTAAATCCGTTTGAAATCGTTGAGGACTATGACGAAGAAGCGGATGTACTGGTTGGATTATTGGCCGCAATGGCCGCGCCTACGCAGTCATTAACTGATTTTCAGATGGCCAACCTAAAGCGTCAGACCCGTGAACTTTGGGAGAAAAAAGGTCGTGCCATGTTGGTTGATGATGTGGCAGAGGCCCTAAAAAATCATGAAGACCGTCGTGTGCAAGACGTGGGTGAGCAGCTCTATCCGTTTACGACACAGGGCGAATATGGCCGCTTCTTTAATGGTCACAACAATATTCGCTTCAAAAACCGTTTCACCGTTCTGGAGTTAGAGGAGCTCAAGGGGCGTAAGCATCTGCAACAAGTGGTGTTGCTTCAACTTATCTACCAAATCCAACAGGAGATGTACTTAGGTGAGCGGGATCGTCGCAAGATTGTGTTCATTGACGAAGCCTGGGATCTGCTGACTCAAGGTGATGTCGGTAAGTTCATCGAGACGGGTTACCGTCGATTTCGAAAATATGGCGGCAGTGCTGTAACGGTAACGCAGTCGGTCAATGATTTGTATGACAGCCCTACAGGTAAAGCCATTGCTGAAAACTCGGCCAATATGTACCTGCTTGGTCAAAAAGCCGAAACCATCAACGCGCTCAAAAAAGAAGGTCGCTTGCCACTCGGTGAAGGCGGTTATGAGTACCTGAAAACCGTTCATACCGTCACTGGTGTCTATTCCGAAATTTTCTTTATTACCGAGATGGGCACCGGGATTGGCCGCCTCATCGTCGATCCGTTTCACAAGCTGTTGTACTCGTCCCGTGCAGAAGATGTAAACGCGATTAAGCAGTTAACGCGCAAAGGCCTTTCTGTTGCTGATGCCATCGCCCAGTTGTTAAAGGAGCGAGGCTATGAATAAGACCACGCTTTGGCCATTTATGGCTTCTATTACTTTGTCTATTGCTGGTAGCGGTTTAATGACCAGCTGGCTCTTAATGAAAACACTCGAACCCATCCACAGCCAGTTGGCGTTAAGTACGCCCATTGCAGTCGTGGATTTTGGGGAGGCGGTGTTGTCACTGGGTCCTAATGCCAGCGAACAAGACATCGAATCCAGGTTGCTTCAGACCAATCAGCAAATTGAAAAGTTAAAAGCAGCCGGTTTTATCGTGCTGGATGCCCAAGCGGTGGTGGGTGCTGATGATTCCGTATTTGTGCCCGTAGGCTCAAAGGAGGTGTCTCATGCAGATACTCCGTAAAAGAATGCCTTGGCGGCCATACCTCATCCGGTTGACCGTTCTTGCGTTAATCATGCTTTGGTAGGCACCTACGCCATGATGCGCTACCGAATAGGTATTGATACCCAGCAAGAGCGCTGCCTGCCTGATACCACGGTGTATCTGATTGACCTATGGAATAAAGAGCCCGTTAAGGATGGTTTGTATGCCTTCCATTCAAAAGGACTCACTCCGTTATATAACGACGGTACTCGTATGCTGAAACGCCTAACAGGGATGCCTGGGGATGAAGTCAATGTGACTCCTGAGCATGTGCTGGTGAATGGTGCTCAAGTCTCTACCGGCATGGCATTAGCCCAGCGTCTTGGTGTGGCTGAAACAGAATTTAGCCGTTCATTGACGCTGCAAGAAAACGAATATTGGTTTTCCGGCGAGGCTGCAACAAGTTTCGACTCCCGATATTGGAATGCCGTTAAGCGCGAGCAGATTGTCGGTCGCGCTTGGCCGCTTTGGTAGGAGGTGGATGATGAGAAGACTATACCTCTTATTTTTGTTGGTTGCTCCATTGGCTTGGGTTCAAGTGTCCTGGGCACAAGAGCCTTATCCGTTGTCTGACGAGGACAAAAAGATCGTCGAAATGAGCCGCAGCATTTTACAAAGTGCTGTGGATGGTTCATCTGAATTTATCGAGCCTTTTGCACCGGTTGAACAACCTGTGTCGCTCAAACACAACGATGAATGGTTGATATTTGCGTCGTCCTCACTGGGGGATTCCTCACTGAAGCAACTATTTAAAGAGGCCAGTGTTACCGGCGCTATTGTGTTGTTTCGGGGAATTCCTGAAGGAAAGACCTTGGGGGCGGCTATCCGTGATTGGCATACCCTGATGGCGGGACTTGATCCTGTTCCTCAGGTTCGAATCGATCCGAAAGCCTTTGTGCACTGGCGGGTGACTAGCGTGCCTGCCATTTTTCGCATAGACGATGACAAGGTGACTGCAAGTGCACTAGGGGTTTACAGCAAGGACTGGTTGCAACGCCAAATTGAAACCGGCAATACCGGTTCATTGGGTCAACGCGGTCCAATTCATTCGATTTTAGAACCGGATTTGATGCAAGTGGCGATGCAGCGTTTACAGTCGCTTGACCTCGGCGCGTTAAAGAAAAAAGCCATTGAGCGTTTCTGGTCTCGCCAAACATTTACTGACTTACCCAAAGCCACGCAGTATCGGATAAGAATGGTTGATCCAACCATCGTCATGCAGCGGCCACTATTGGATGCCAATGGCCGAACATTGATCCCAGCAGGAACGCGTATTAACCCGCTAAAAGCCTTGCCATTTACTCAGCAGCTTGTGGTGTTTAATGCGTCGAACGCTGAAGAAGTGGACGCAGTTGCGCATTGGCTTGAGACGCAAGATAGGACACTGCGCCGCATTACGCTTATCACCACGCAGCTCGACCGTGCTCAAGGTTGGAATAGCCTCAATGCGCTCGAAAAGACATTGGACAGTCCGGTTTACCTTCTCAATGCCTCGCTAAAGCAGCGCTTTGATTTGCAAGTCACCCCGTCGTTTGTTCAAGCAAAGGGGCTCGCGTTTGAAATAGAAGAAATTCCAGCAAAGGAGCTTGTTCATGCAAAAGCTCAATAATACGTATCGTCGGTTGCGGACTCTCGTTGTCATGCTTGTCCTGGGCGCATCTATTCCTGCAAAAGCCGAACTGACCTGCCCAGACGCGGGTTTATTGTCGGGCAAGTTGCTGACGGATGTTTGCTGGTCATGCATTTTTCCTATCCGGGTTGCAGGGCTTCCTCTTGGCTCTGGCAATGTCCCAAGCGGCGCATCAAACAAGTCATTTTGCTTGTGTGAAGACAACTTAGGCGTGCCAAGGCCAGGTATTGTTACCAGCATGTGGGAGCCAGCGCGTCTGATTGAATTGGTCAGAACGCCGGGTTGTTCGCCTTCCCTGGGAGGGATTCGTTTACCGTTAGGTGATAGGAGACTGCAAGGTGGTCACGGCGAAGGTGAATACGACACCGGTGATCTCGCTTTCTACCATTACCATTATTACGCCTTTCCGCTTTTGGTCATGCTCGATTTGTTCATGGATGGCAATTGCAATGCCGATGGTTACATGGACTTTGACTTGATGTATTTGTCGGAATTGGACCCAACATGGCTGAACGATGAACTGGCCTTTTTTACTCAGCCTGAAGCGGCTGCCGTTGCCAATCCATTGGCTATATCTGCTTGTACCGCTGACGCTGCCTCATCAACGCTTGGTAAACCCATCGACCAGTTGTTTTGGTGTGCTGGCAGTTGGGGGCATCTCTATCCGTTATCTGGCCATACCTTAGCCTTTGGCTCATTAGCAGAAAACACCAGCCATTTAGCGGCACGTGCAATCGCAGCTCAACACCGGCGTGGTCTTGCAAGGCGAACAATGGGAAATAGTGCGCTATGTCGACCTGTTATCGAACCCATGCTGCCGAAATCCCAATACAAGATGAGTATGTTCTTCCCTGTACCAGAAACTGAAAGTGCGCATGTCATCGGTGAAAGCACCATGAAATGGGGAGAGTGGCGAACGATCCCCGGTGCCGGAGAAGATGCGCTCTACATTTTGTGGCGCTGGCAAGACTGCTGTAACTCGGGAGGTTAACTATGAAACCAACATTTTTTACCCGAGTGTTAGCGGGTATTTTATCTATCACTATGGCGTGCTTGCCCTTACATGGTGTGGCCGCTGATGTGCAGCGCCAATCCGGCCTAAGCGGACAACAAGAAGGTAAGCAATTGCTGCAAAACTGGACGATGCCCGCACTCAATGGCAATACATTGTCGGTGCCGAATGGCAGTGGTAATGAGTCCATTAACTTGCAAGAGCTTTTCCCTGGTATGGATCAGGGCTCATTGGATGTCTTAACGGGCGTTTATGGCTCTGATGCCAGCATGAATCAATTGGGGACGCAGCGCCAAGAGAGCATGGCATCCGAAAGTGGCGCTACGGGTGAGGCATTTCGTTCGCTACAACAAATCAAAGACAGGTCTCGGCCAGATATGGTCAATGATCCCCTTTGGGCATTAACTGATGCGGTTCAAACTGACCCTAATCTATTGACGCAAAGCTTCCCAGGCTGTGAGTCTCAAGGTGAAGGAAGCCCAAACTACCAGCAATGTGACAGGCTCAATACAGCGGTGAACAGCTGCACTATCACTCACGATTACACGGCAGGCATTATTGAGCATGTTTCAGGGTCGATGAACCTTCGCTCTTGTGGTGAGGGGTGCCTTGAAGTTTGGATTGGACGTATGGGAGACGACTACTGGAGTGGAAACTGTAAAGTATTTGAACAAGCCATCATACTCAAAGTCGTGAACCCCGATGCGATTACCTCAGCCGTTCTTGAGTACGCCAAATGGGATGACTACATGCAGGTGTGGCTTGGCGATCAGAAAGTCTGGTCTGGGCCGAACAATAACTTTCCACCAGAAACGGCAGGTCGCTGCGAGCTCAGTACCAGTTGGGAGCGCAATCCAAATACCGATCTCACTGCCAAGCTAAAAGCGGTAGAGCCAGGTTTAGAAGTGCCGGTGAAAATTCGCGTATCGGTTACGGGTAGTGGTGAGGGGTATGCACGCATTAAGGTGCGCTTTGATCCAACCAAGGTGGTGATGAATGATAGTTGGTCGCCACAATCCTGTATCGAACAAGCAGCGGATATCCCGACGAAGTTTTCAGACTACAGCATTCAATGCACGGATCAGCCGTCTTCAACCAACGGATGTACGGTGGTCAATGGTGTTTCAGTTTGTGAATCCTATTTTGCCCCAAGCCCTGTGGCTGGCATATCGCCTTTGTGTCGGCGTGTACAAGTGAGTGTGGATGACGAAAGCTATAAGGGGATTGAAAATCAGGCCTGCCAAGTGCTTGAAGCGAACCCTTCCTGTGGCTTCATGTCGTCAGAATGTGCCGAAACCAATGATAAAGGTGACTGCATGCGTTTTACCGATACCTATGACTGTGGATTGCAAACCAGCGATCCAAAGTGCGTGGTATCCAACCTTATGCCGAGTAGCTTTGAGGCCTGTGAGCCTACTCAGACGATTACGCCATTTACTGAAACCAAGCATGTACCGGATTACCAGGTGTGCGAGAAGATCAGCACGCTTACTCAGTGTCACTTAGAGCGACGTGTATCCGCTGAAACCCATCAACAAAGCTGGTCCATTGAGCGCGGTTGCTTTAGCTCTGAAACGCTCAGCTTTGTTCCACAGCACAGCAGTACTATGCAAACTGGAAACGCGACGCTGAGAGTTTTCGATAATCAAAATACTGAGATAAAAATCACCGAGTCGCCATCTAAGGCAAATGGTTGGAAAACGACACTCTCTCTGACGGGCAACAAGGAGACGGTCACAGAGACGAAACCGTCCATTAAGTACCCTGACATGATCTGTCCAAAAGGAACCTTGGTTGGCTCATTGTGCAAGGTCGTTAATGGGTCGATTATTTCGTGGCATGAACCCCAGGAGGTCACTAGTTCCAGATGTGAGTCCGGCTGGAACAAAGTCGATTTCGATACTTGCAGCCGAGAAGTTCAGAAGTGTTTGGCTCCTGCGAAACTGAGTGCTTCCTTGACCTTCTCTGGCAAATACTTAGAGCAGGACGTTGTTCATCAATCAAGTGATCCGGGCATAGACCAATGTTTGATGCAAACGGATCAGTTTACTGCGGTGCAGTGGCAGTGTTTGGATATGGGCACAAAACGAATCGACGGGTTAAAGGTTGGTAGTGGCGAGTTGGCCAATCTTGGAAGCCTTTATCCGGCGGTTGTTTCGTCTCCTGCTCATTTAACCAGTCGCGGCAGTTCTGATGGACTGGGACTCTCATGCTGGAGGGCAAGAGCGACCTACAATGCTTCGACTGCTCATCCAGAGTTCAACATGGGCAGCTCAGATAGCTGGGTAGATGCCAATGGTAATACACAAACCATCGTCAATAACGGACAAAACACGACCACCAATACGTGTTCCGCGCTAGAGCAAAACCCGGCCTGCCAGTACGTCAGAACCGAATGCACTGAAGGCGGGGCTGGTCATGAAGGCTTCTGCTATATCCAAAGTTTGGTGTATGACTGCGGACAAAGCGTCGAAGTGCAAAATGCACGAATGGAAACTCAATACAACTGTGAGGGGCCAGTTCGCTGTATGGGCACAGATTGTTTAGAGCCAGAGTCAATCAAGCGGGCTAACTTTGCAGAGGCCGCTGCGATGCTTAATGCGGCGCAGTTTATGACCAATGATATGTCATGCACGGGCGCTGATGGCCAAGATAACGTCGAGTGTACGGTCTTTAAAGGTAATGCTGGCCAGTGCAAAAAAGCCGTTGGCGGCATAGTCGATTGCTGTGAAAAGCCAAGTGGCGTGTCGTTATCGGACTACATCACGATGATAGTGGCGGTCAACAAGCTTGATACGGCAGTCATGGCCATGAATCCGTCTTCGGCAATCTATGGTTCGTGGAATACACTCAGGGAACCGATAACTAGTACCTGGAGTGCGGTTAAAGAGCCTTTTGTGTCTGCATGGGACTCTCTCATGGGGGCTGGGCCATCAACCGCTGCTGGCGCGGGAGCGGAGCAAGCTGCGACTGGCTTCATGCAGGTGTTGACCAACAAAACGGCTGAATGGGTAGGTACGACTTTTGGTTCGGGGGCGCAATCGGCACTGTTTAGTAACGTTGGTGGCGCTGTTGGAGCCGATGGTGTTGTTTCGGGTGGTAACTTCACGCTGGGTGGCGCTGCTGGCGCGGTTCTGAGTACGGTTATGACGGCCTACATGATTTATTCAGTCACCATGATCCTCATTCAGCTTATCTGGAAATGTGAGCAGAGTGAGTTTGAGATGAACGCCAAGAGGGTATTGAAGAGTTGCCACTATGTAGGTTCTTACTGCAAGTCTAAGTTTTTAGGTGCCTGTGTTGAGAAACGGCAATCATATTGCTGCTTTACTTCGCCGCTTTCACGGATCATTCAGGAACAAGTACGTCCGCAATTGGGCCTTGGTTGGGGCAGTGCCAAGTCACCAAACTGTGAAGGTTTGACCGCGAGTCAGTTAAACCAGGTAGATTGGAGCCAAGTCAATCTGGATGAATGGATAGGTATCTTGTCGATCACGGGCAACCTACCTGAAATACCGTCACTGGATCTGGAACGACTCACCGGCTCAGGAAGTACGCTAAACGTGGATGGAAACCGTCAAAGTGCCGCAGACAGAGCCATTGAACGGCTAAACGGAATGGATGCCCAGAAACTGCGTCAGGAGGCGACGGAAGAAATTTCGGGGAATAATTGAGCACGTCCTTCTAAAATAGCTGCGCCAATAATGTTCCATATTGGTTACTTTAATGTGTTTTTCCGCTTTAAAGTAACCATTTTTGCACTTTGTGATCACAGATCGAACATATTTCAGCTAACGCGCTTTTGCCCCATTCCGTGCCAGCAAGGCGTAACCTCTCAAACAGCGTTAGGCAGTCTGCCTTACTTTTTCTAATATTTGGTGAGAAGAATATGGTGCCCATGTTCGCTTCATTTGAGCTAGAAGCGTTGATGCTGCCAATTCTAGATAAAGCCATTAGGAGAGAGCTAGTGTGATGGCTTGGCATACGATGTCAGTGCTTCGATATCTGAAGATGATTCTCATAAAGTTTGCAAACAGCTGTCAGGGACATAACTCACCTGATAACACTGCTTAGAAGCGACTTCAACGTTGCTTTCATTATAGTCTTCCCTGGGTGGACGTATTTGATCCAGTAACCCATATGCGATCACATGGCCGTGCTTTGTCAGTTGAAAGTTTGCAATAGAAACCCCATCTAATATATGGGTACTTAGGAGAGAGGATCTGCTGTGCATATCGAGAGGATAAAACTACAGAACTTTAGAAGCTTCGGGCCAGAGGTCCAGAGCATAGCTGTCGATCCGGATCTAACCACCTTGGTTGGAGCAAATGGTGCTGGGAAAACGGTCTTGATGCAGGCCTTACAGCGCATGTTTGGCATCTCAAATGAACAACGGACGATTCGCCGTCAGGATTTTCACATTCCCTCTTCTGAAGAAGATAGCCCCAGTAAGCGGACTCTAACGCTTGAAGCCATTGTCGCCTTTCCTGAACTGGATGATGAAGACGGAGACCACTCCGTGATACCAGACTTCTTTCACCATATGAGCGTGACTGATGAGGGGGGCAAGCTGAAATGCCGTTTGCGTTTGGACGCGGAATGGGAAGATGATGGTTCAATAGATGGGTACATCACGAGCCAGTTCCGCGCGGTTACAACCTGGGGTGAGCCAGAAGATGCTGATTTTCACAATGTGCGCCCAGCGGATCGTTCTCGAATCCAATTAATTTACGTACCTGCCACACGATGTGCAGCTTCCCAGGTATCAGCCTTTCTGAAAGGTCGGCTTTGGAAAGCTATTAACTGGTCAGAACAAGTACGGTCATCTTTTACTCAAAAGGCTACAGAGCTGAATGAATCCTTTGAGGGTGAAAATGCGATTAGTATCGTTACTGAAAAGCTCACAGGCCGCTGGCAGGAGCTGCATTCTGCTGGAACTGATAGTACACCGAAGTTTCGTCCGGTCGACCTACGTTTTGAAGAATTTGTTCGTAAGGTAGAGGTACTGCTGCACCCTGATGAAAGTGGTCGCGATCGGAGCATTGATGAGCTAAGTGATGGCCAAAGTTCGTTGTTTCACATCGCCATGACTTCAGCCACTCTTGATGTTGAAACCGAGATCTTAGCCCAACCAGAGAGTGAAGATTTTCTGGGTGCAGACTTGCCCTTGCCCTCATTGACTATTTTGGCACTTGAGGAGCCGGAGAATAACCTAGCCCCATACTATCTATCTCGAATTATAAGCCAGATCAGCAGCCTAGTGCTTGGCTTAAGAGCTCAAGCAGTACTATCTAGCCATTCGCCGAGTATTCTCGCCAGGATCCAACCAACGCAAGTAAGACACTTCAGGCTAGCAACAGAATCAAACACCACTGTTGTTCGTCAACTTACTTTACCCGATGAAGAGAATGAAGCTGCAAAGTATATTCAGCAGGCGGTGAGAGCCTATCCAGAATTGTATTTTGCTAAGGTCGTGGTTCTCGGGGAGGGGGCTTCAGAAGAGGTAATTCTTCCTGCTATATCAGAAGCGATGGGAATACCAATTGATAAGTCTTTTGTTGCCATGGTTCCATTAGGGGGCCGCCATGTAAACCACATGTGGCGTCTACTAACAGATTTACAGATTCCTTTTATTACATTACTCGATCTGGATTGGGGGCGGCACGGCGGTGGCTGGGGTAGGATTAAGAACGCAGTCTCCAAGTTGATAGAGTATGGGGTAGACCCAAGTGAGATATTTGGGCAATACCTCAACCCGTTAGGATACCAGCATAATCTTGCTGCATTTGATACCGGGTCTGCTGCTGATTTGACTAGCATTAGCTCTTGGGTTAACGCACTCAGGCACTATGGTGTTTACTTCTCAAGCCCATTAGATATTGATTATTCGATGTTGAAGGCATTTCCTGACCAATATTGCGTTGCTCTAGACGAAAGTTCTACCGGGCCATCTAATCGTGGTGAGCCTGGGAATGCAGTTATGGGGGACGAGGGAAGTCCTGAATTTTATGCAGATGATCTGCAAAATTTGCGCTGGTACAGGTACCTGTTTTTAGGAAGAGGTAAGCCTAGCACGCACATCCGAGTGCTTGGATCTATTCCGTCAGTTCAGTTGGCTCAGAACGCGCCAGAAGAATTGCGGTCTTTGGTTCAGTCTATTCACGCAGCCCTTCAGAGATAGGGGGGGAAAGTGAAGTTTATTCAATCTGATCACTGGCAGCCCCAGGGGATCGATGATCTTGAGCCAAATGCATGGCAAGCACTAAGGCGAAGAGAATCCATAAGCGTCATAGCTGGACCTGGAGCGGGAAAGACAGAGTTTTTAGCGCAAAAGGCTGCATATCTACTTGAGACAGGCCTATGCCCACCAAACAAGAAAATTCTAGCTATATCATTCAAGACCGACGCTGCAAAAATTCTCGCAGATAGGGTGGAAAAACGGTGTCCAGAAGAGCTAGGTAGTCGATTTGTTTCGATGACTTTCGACGCTTTTTCTAAAAATATAGTTGACCGTTTTCGTATGGCGTTGCCACCACAATGGAGACCAACAAAACCATATGATGTCACTTTTGCAACTCGCCAGCAGATAACCTGTTTTTTAGGTAGAGAGCGGCAAAAAAATAGTCATATCTCTGGATTGTTGAATGCTATAGCCAGAATAAACCCAATAACTTTTGAGTCTACATTTGTTGGCTCAAGGAGACTTGGTCTAGCTTCGAACGACATAGGGGAACGGACTCTTTATGATAATTGGTTATCCGAACAAGTAAGTTGCGGAGATGAAGAGCCATCACAGCTGACATTTATGACAATAAATCGGCTGGCTGAATATATAATTCGTACCAATGACCATGTGCGGCGAGCTCTGAGAGCAACGTATCCATATGTCTTTGTGGATGAATTCCAAGATACGACTTATGGTCAATATGATTTCCTGTTGTCAGCCTTCGGTTATAGTGAAACAACTGTAACGGTTGTGGGGGATTATAAGCAGAGGATCATGGGTTGGGCAGGAGCCCGAGGTGATGCGTTTCATCAGTTTGAGGCCGATTTTTCGGCACAACGATATCCGCTGTTGCTTAATCACCGCTCTTCTCCTGAACTGGTCAGGATACAACATGTTATTGCACAAGCTATTGACCATGAGGTTAGAGAGGTTCAAACAAGTAACCACAGTCAGGTCTCTGGTGATGCAGCTTGGATTTGTTTTAGTCGTAACGTAGATCATGAGGCCAGTTACTTGGCGCAGTGGATTGCGAGTGACATGCGAAGCAGATCATTGAATCCAAGGGACTATTCCGTTCTGGTGCGTCAAAGACCTGAGGATTACGAAGAGCAGCTGTCTTCATATTTAACTCAGTACGGGCTTCGCTTGAGAAATGAAAGTGTAAAAATAGGTAAAACTACTCTTCAGGATTTACTTGCTGAGGAGCTGACTATTTTGTTTACTAATCTTCTAAGGCTGGGACTTGGGCATCGAAATGCGCAAGTTTGGAATCAATTATCAGCAGATGTACAGCTGCTTCGTAACACAACACCAGAAGATGACAAAGCACTGAGACAGGTTGAACGCCTATTAGCATTATTTATTTCTGAACTCAAGGAGTTGATGCGACAATCGCTTACACCAGACAATGCTCGTCTCGTTTTTGAACGAATTATTACCTTTATTGATTTGAATGATCTTCGGAAAACATTTGCTCGTTATGCTACTGGAGATCTACTTGAAATTAACCTGACAGCGCTTGAAGAGTTTTTTACAAACTGTGCTGATACCCAGAGTTCCTGGGAAAATTTCCTGGAAGAATTTGAAGGTACAAATCAGATTCCTCTGATGACTATCCATAAAAGCAAGGGACTGGAATTCGATACAACTATTTTCATGGGGATCGATGATAATGCTTGGTGGTCCTATCGACCTGGCGATTCCGAAGGGTTATCGACATTTTTTGTAGCACTGTCTCGTGCAAAACAAAGGGCAATATTTTCCTATTGTCAGCAAAGAGGACAAAGAGCGAATGTCGCAGACTTCTATGCATTGTTGGAAGCCGCTGGTGTTCAGGAGTATGTGATTCCACCAAGTGTAGTGTCATAGTGAATTTGGCCACCCCATTTGGTTTTTAGTGATACCGTTGCTAAATTGTTAACTGCTAATTAGGCGAAACCGCGACTCATTTATGTCCAAAACTGTGTTTCAAAATCCACAACACTAAATTTCAATAGCCCCTTCGAGAGGGGCTGGTTGATGGGAGCCCAGTTGGCTAGTTGGCGGGGGTATCTGTTTCCTCTTCAGTGATATCGTCATCGGTTGAAGGCACCGCTTGCGCAACTTCTGCTTCTTTACCCTTAGCTTGGGCTGATTTTCGTGCTCGAATTTCGATATCAATAATGCGCCTAGCCAGTTTGATAATGCGCTGTTGCCATGCGTAGTTACCATCAACACGTTGCTTGTTGCTAAGCACGCTAGATAACCAGAGTGTGTCCATTGAGATCATCAACGCATCGAGTTTGCGCACTAAGCCAACAAACTGGCCAACTTGGGGCGAGCTTATTTTGGCGTTGAAGGTAATTGGGTCGGTGTAGTCAGGTACTTCATCGATGCCGTTGGACTCCATCAGTTTGTCCAAACGAGCTTGTTCGTTGTCTACCGCTTTAGCGCAATCCTCGATCAACTGGCTAATGATCTGTTCCACTTCATCAATTTCGTTCTCATCGCCAATGATGCGCAGGATCACATCGATTCCGTAAAGCGCACTGACCGTCCGTCTAAAAACACGGTCAACGACACGTTGTGCCTGTAAGCTGTTAATTGTGAATGATTGTTCAAAGATGGGTTTTGAGTAATTGGGTTTTGCTTGGGCCATAAGTTTGCTCCTGATATGACAATAATCAGTCCCTAGCCTAATCCTCTGTGAGGTAATGGCCTTTCAGCTAGGTGGAAGAATTGAGCATCTTTCTAACTATCCTGTCTGGATAAGACGGTTACACTGACTATCAAATATTGCTGATATGTTTCAGTGATATCTGCGCCTGAGAGCATGAGCTCAAAGGAAGCCCGCCGCTGAGTTTTCTCAGTGGTACTAAGAGGTAGCTAGCCTCCTTAAACAAATAGCCTGCATGTTTTTACATGCTCAACCATGCGTTCCTTGCGGTTCGCCTTTTCACCACCCAACTGGGGGAGTTCTCCCCAGTTGGGGGTGACTCCTTCACAACCAAATTAAGGAGTCACCAATGGAATATATCTTCGGATTTATTATCCAAATCGCAGGCATTATGTTGCTTGCAAAACTGAGCTGGTCGCTTTTGCGATTGCTTGCTCGTCAAAGCGTGCGCCCGTTTCGATTTGTACTTACTCAAATCAAGCGATTGCTCACACCAACACCAAAACGTCGTCCAATGGCAGTGCCTAAAGCTCCTGGTATGCCCCGTTTGACATCTGCGTTTTACAAAGAGCCACATCAGTACGACATGGCTTTACTCGAAAAACCAACCTATCTGCGTCGTCAGTCTTCTTTGCCCAGCCGGGTAGAAGCAACTGTGTGCACAGAGTTCAACTAAGACGAGGAGAACATCATGAAAAACCAAGTAACACTCATAGGCTACGTTGGCTCTGAGCCAGAGACGCGAGCCTATCCATCAGGTGATTTAGTGACCAGCATTTCACTGGCCACTTCTGAGAAATGGCGCGACCGTCAATCCAATGAGCTCAAAGAGCATACGGAATGGCATCGGGTTGTTTTTCGAGATCGTGGTGGATTTAAGTTAGGGCTAAGAGCAAAAGATTTAATCCAAAAAGGAGCGAAGCTTTTTGTTCAAGGGCCTCAGCGCACGCGATCATGGGAGAAAGATGGAATTAAGCATCGATTGACCGAAGTGGACGCGGACGAGTTTCTGCTTCTTGATAGTGTGAATAAAGCATCTGAGCCATCACCGGCGGATGATGCGAGCTCCCAAGCTAATTGGGCACAAACTTATCCTGAACCAGATTTTTAACCGAGCAAAAATGCTTTAACCCAGCCGGGAGTACTTTCCCGTCAGGGGCAGACTCCCACTTTGATTGTCGGAGTCCATAATGGAAAAACCAAAGCTAATCCAACGCTTTGCTGAGCGCTTTAGTGTCGATCCAAACAAGTTGTTCGATACCCTAAAAGCAACAGCATTCAAGCAACGTGACGGTAGTGCACCGACCAATGAGCAGATGATGGCGCTCTTGGTGGTTGCAGATCAGTACGGCTTGAACCCTTTCACCAAAGAAATTTTTGCGTTCCCTGATAAGCAAGCTGGGATTATCCCAGTGGTAGGTGTCGATGGATGGTCTCGTATCATCAATCAACATGACCAGTTTGATGGCATGGAGTTTAAGACTTCAGAAAACAAAGTCTCCCTAGATGGCGCGAAAGAATGCCCGGAATGGATGGAATGCATCATCTACCGGCGCGACCGTTCGCACCCAGTCAAAATCACTGAGTATCTGGATGAAGTCTATCGACCGCCTTTTGAAGGTAACGGCAAAAATGGCCCTTACCGGGTAGATGGTCCATGGCAGACGCACACTAAGCGAATGCTAAGACATAAATCCATGATCCAGTGTTCCCGCATTGCGTTTGGCTTTGTGGGAATTTTCGATCAAGACGAAGCGGAGCGAATTATCGAAGGCCAAGCAACACACGTTGTTGAGCCATCTGTGATTCCACCCGAGCAAGTTGACTCCCGAACCCGAGGGCTTGTTTACAAGCTTATTGAGCGGGCGGAAGCTTCAAACGCATGGAATAGTGCATTGGAATATGCCAATGAACATTTTCAAGGTGTTGAGCTGACGTTTGCGAAACAAGAAATATTTAATGCACAGCAACAAGCAGCCAAAGCGCTCACACAGCCTTTAGCTTCTTAGCGTCACGCATTCATTTTACTAACCCTGGCGGGATTATTCTCCCGTCAGGGGGAAGGTCTCGTCTTTTTTTGGAGATCTTCCATGACTAAATCAGCCTCACTTTTTCGCTTGGTATTGGTTGTTGCCCTTGTCTTAGGTTCGATTCAAGCCGGTAAAGCGGCAATTGATTCGGTTCAAGCAAGTGTTGTTCAGCACCAAACAGCGTTAGCACAAGCTGCAAAGTAACCACTTAACCCTGAAGGGGAGTTCTCTCCTTCGGGGGAGTCTCCCCTCAAAGGAGGCAATATGAAGGTTATCGACCTATCACAACGTACTCCTGCATGGCACCAGTGGCGCATTGCAGGAGTTACGGCATCTGAAGCCCCAATTATTATGGGGCGTTCACCCTACAAAACACCTTGGCGATTATGGGCAGAAAAAACGGGATTCGTATTACCGGAAGACCTGTCTAATAATCCTAATGTGCTTCGCGGTATACGGTTGGAGCCTCAAGCAAGGCGAGCATTTGAGAATGCACATAATGACTTTCTTCTGCCGTTATGTGCAGAAGCCGATCATAACGCAATCTTTCGAGCCAGCTTTGATGGCATCAACGATGCGGGCGAACCCGTCGAGTTGAAATGTCCTTGCCAGTCAGTTTTTGAGGATGTGCAAGCTCACAGAGAACAAAGTGAGGCGTACCAGTTGTATTGGGTGCAAGTACAGCATCAAATACTGGTCGCCAATAGCACGCGTGGTTGGTTGGTTTTCTATTTTGAGGATCAACTGATTGAGTTTGAAATTCAACGAGACGCCGCGTTCTTAACTGAGTTGCAAGAAACAGCGCTTCAGTTTTGGGAGTTAGTACAGACCAAAAAAGAACCGTCAAAATGCCCTGAGCAAGATTGTTTTGTTCCCAAGGGTGAAGCCCAATACCGCTGGACATCGCTGTCTCGCCAGTATTGCTCAGCACATGCCGAAGTTGTCCGACTGGAAAATCACATTAAATCTTTGAAAGAGGA
Source organism: Rheinheimera sp. KL1 (assembly GCF_001275035.1). Lineage (NCBI taxonomy): Bacteria > Pseudomonadati > Pseudomonadota > Gammaproteobacteria > Chromatiales > Chromatiaceae > Rheinheimera > Rheinheimera sp. KL1. Next base: position 37,208 of record NZ_LAMX01000046.1, on the reverse strand, counting down.
AATGCGAGACGCTCAGTCAAAATTGGTCGCCATGATGGGTAACTACGCTCATGCGGATTATGCTGGGGTCAAACTCAGCCGCTACATGATGGCGGGTACGGTGGACTATAAGCAATTGGCCACCGACAAATTAGGCGAACTGGACGAACAGGTTTTAGCCGCTTACCGAAAAGCGCCACAAGAGCGGTTGCGTATCAGCACCAATAAGCCAGAGCAGCCCGTTGAAACACCAATCAAAATCAGCCTTGAGCAAGAGAACTTGGTTCTGCCAGGTGACTCGCCGAGCTCATTTTATTTTTAACGTTCACTTGGAGCCGATTTCGGCTCCTTTCTCATGCGCTTACATCGAGTGCATCAGAAAGCAGTTTCACTCGTAGCCAATGCTGGGTACGAATGATAGAGCGAGCTGAACTCTTACATACACAGCCATACCACAATCAACACACTACCCGACGGGGACTTCATTCCCTGCTGGGGCATGGGGCCTCGTCAAAACTGATGAGGTTTACCATGACTGAACAATCCCCATTCTTGGTTCAAGTGAATCAAGCGTTTAATGTCCCGGCTCCTGATGCTTTCGTTCTGGAAGGATTTAGTGCCGACACTACCCATCCAAACATTCCCGTTCGCAAGGACGAGTATGTTTTTAGAAAAGAAGACTTACGTGACGTATTGGCATTCTTGTCTAACTCAGACGGTGACGGTTTGTATATTACAGGCCCCACTGGATGCGGTAAGACCTCGCTAATTTGCCAAGTTGCTTCTCGATTGAATTGGCCTGTTCAGCAAATTACTGCGCACGGTCGGTTGGAGTTGTCCGATCTTATCGGTCACCACACACTGGTTAATGGCAACATGACCTTTGTGTATGGACCGCTGGCACTGGCTGTCAAGCATGGCCATTTGTTGATCATTAATGAAATGGATCTTGCTGAGCCTGCTGAACTGGCTGGGCTCAATGACATTTTGGAAGGTGCCCCGTTGGTCATCGCACAAAATGGCGGAGAGATCATCATGCCACATAACAAGTTTCGTTTTATCGCTACCGGCAACAGTGCGGGCAGCGGTGACCAAACGGGCTTGTATCAAGGTGTGCTTCAACAGAATTTGGCTTTTCTTGATCGCTTTAGAATCATCGAAGCGACCTATGCAGAGCCTTCTGTAGAGGAAGCCATTCTGGAGAACGTTGCGCCGGGCTTGCCAGAAGTCTTTCGCCAAAAAATGGTGAAAGTGGCTGGTGACATTCGTCGTCTTTTTATTGGGGGCGCGGATGGCGGTGCAGAACTCAGTATCACCATGTCCACAAGGACCTTGGTGCGCTGGGCAAAGTTAACACTTGCTTTTAAAGGCGCTCCCAACGCAGTGGAGTATGCACTGGTTCGGTCTTTGACGGCTCGTGCTGAGTTGGAGCAACGTGAAGCCATTCACCGTATTGCCGCTGATGTCTTCGGTGACCATTGGGAGGATTGATGATGGAAAAGTGCTTTGCTCTTTACCGTTACAGTCATTCTGATGGGACAGCCAAAGAATGGGCGATTTACGTTGGATCAGATAACCAGGAGATTGAAGTTCGGTTTGGAAAAGCAGGTCAATTGTCGCAGCAGCGATTGATTGATTCGACTGATCCTAACGCTGAAGCAGACCGACGAATCAATGAGAAAATCAATAAGGGTTATCGATTGGTTGGACAAGTCGGCATTGATCATCAAGGGCGGCCATTTGAACTCTCAAATGCGCTAGATAGCGTCGCGTGTGCCAATAACGTCAGTTGGGAGTTTCGTACTCGCAAGGACGTCAATGGCCAAATCTCGCTGGCACAAAAAGCGTTGTTCGATATGGCAAAGCTGCTTGCAGCCTATGGCTTGGCTGTTATTGATGATAATCAGGTCAGGATTGGAGAGTGGTCATTAGGGTTTTGCAAAAGCGGATTACCTAGTACCAATCAAATTAGCATGGTGTCAGGTGAAGGCGCTGGCATTGTTAACACTGATGATGGCCCGTGGCCATTGTTGCTGTTACTCGCCTTTAAGCGTCAATTACCACCACTGTGTTCGCTCACAGTAGCGAGTCCTGAAGGGATAGAAGTATCTGACCAACTGAAGTTGGAAAAAGATGTCTTGCGGTTGCTAGGCAGTGATTTAGAGCGGGTTCGCCCGATAGCTGAAGCACTGGACTTAATGCCTGTGAAAATCGATCTCAACCAATCGTCGCCTGATTCGCAAAATTACTATTTCTGATAGCGGTATTGCCATTAGCGCGTCAACTACTACCACCCAAGCGGGGGCCATTGCTCCTGTTGGGAGTGGTGTGTCCCCATCTCGCATGAGGATGCACTATGAGTATTCAAACCCTCGACAAACTTTTGATTTGTCACATCGACTGTTCCATCTGGAGCGGTAGAAAAAAACTACGGCCTGAAGATTTCAGATTAGCCAATGGCAGCCAACTTCCACCGAAGGATGTTGCCAGCTTAGGGAGTAAAAAAATTTGCGACCCAGAGGCATTGGCGAACTTTGAAAGGCTTAAGAAAGAAGCGCAGCGCTTGTGTGAGCAAGTCGGTGTACGGTTTTTAGGTGGCTATGCCGTCCCTGAAGATCGAATTGATCAGATTGTTCCTGAGCTTGACCGGATCGGTCAGGAGTTTGCGCAGTGCAAGCAGTTGTTCTTGGACAACTATGATCAGGTGACGTTTGACTGGGTTGCGAAACACCCGGAATTTGCAGATGCAATCCGACGTGCATTATCACCCATCGAAGACGTGGAACAACGGCTTCAGTTCGATTATGCCATCTATCGAATGCAACCGGCTGACCAAGCTGGTGGCTTAGATGACAAGGTCAATGGTATGGGACACACCCTCTTTAGGGAGGTGGCTCGTGATGCCAATGAACTGTTTGAGCGTTCCGTTGCAGGTAAGAATCAAATCAGCCAGCGAGCCCTTAATCCTCTCAAACGGTTAAGAGACAAGTTGGATGGTTTGTCCTTCCTGGATCATCGAGTTCAGCCAATGGTTGAAGCGATGGACAATTTATTTGTTCGTCTGCCGAAGACCGGCCCTGTGACAGACAATCTCTATCACGAACTGATGGCGACCATTTTAATTTTGTCTGATCCAGACAAGATGAGAATGCACGGTGAAGGTCAATTGGATATCAGACAACTGATGCCCAAACCTGAACCTAAACCCGCACAGCCGGTATCTGCTCAGGCAGATAACTTACGTGCAATACCACAACCAACCGTCAGACCAAACCTTGGTTCGACTGTACCAAACTCATTTTATTTCTAACGTCCTTGGGGGCATGTTGCCCTGAAGGGCGCATGTCCTCTGAACTATGTAAGAGGAAATTATGCAATCAACTATCCATAACCCCAGCCAACTGAACCAGTTTGAAGCACATTTTCGTGGTGTGACTGATTCTGTTGAAAGTGAATCGATACCAGAAGTGGCGTGTTGTCGAACGTTAGTACAACGGTCGTACTCAACACATAGTGTCGTAATCCCCAAGAACCCTATGCTGATCGCAGATGCGGACGCACAAGGGGTTTGGGTAACGGCCATGGTATTTGTTCCAAACATGGCATTGCAGCAAACCGCTCATGAGCGGGCCTGGCTGCAATATCAACACGAGGTGTCTACTCAGTTACAAGACCAGTACGGTCTGACATTGGATGACATCCTCAGTTTAAACCAGCTTAAAACGTCATTTGAGCAGCATGAAAGTCCTGCTCAATTGGTGGCTTGGTTAGGTCAAAAATACGACCTGGATAAGCTAAAAGCATAGGTTAAAACACCCTCATTCCCAGCGGGGAAATACTCCCGCTGAGGGAGTATTCCCCCTAATGATTAGGAGACTCCCATGAATCATCCATTAAAAAACGCACTGCCAATCGTTGCCGCAGCTTATGGCGAAAAGTTTGGTGTGAAGGTGCTTATTCAAGGACAAGATGCGTTTACCGATGGTGAGCGGATTGTGATCCCAACCGCAAACCCAGACGACCCGCACTATCAACAGATAGCTTGGGGTTATCTGGCTCATGAAGCGGCGCATATTCGGCATACCAATTTTGACATGGTGCAGAAGGCGTCGTCCAAACCGATCCGTAAGGCACTTCTCAATATTATTGAGGATGTTCGCATTGAAAACGAATTGGCAAAGGATTACCCCGGAACCAGGCGCAGTATTTCGCAAGTGATTGAGTACATGGTGGACACACAGCAAATGTGTGTACCTGAACAGCTTGAGCCTGCATCTAACTTGCAAGCATGGTTGTTGTTCCGCTTGAGATGCCATTTTCTGGGCCAGAAAGCGCTGACGCCTTTGTATCAAGCGATTGATGAAAGAGTGAGACAACTCTTTCCTGCCGCAGCGATGAGCCGGTTAAGCGCCATGCTGACAGCAGTGCCTAGCTTAGGGTCTACAGGTGAAGTGCTGAAACTTGTCGATGCCATCGTTGCCATGTTGGAAGAAGAATCTCGTCCACCACAGGATGAGTCGGATGCTGATAGCGGTAATGACATTGGACAAGATGCGAGTAATGACAGCAATAACAGTAGTGATAGTCAAACCCCAGAAACAGATTCGTCTGCAACGGGGGATTTTGCTGAAACGGGTGATTCAGATAACTCTGATCAAGCTGACAATTTGCGACAAGCCTTAGAGGCCAGTGCCGCTCAGTTTGAACCCGATACCTTTGCACAAGTGGCAGAAGTGTTGTCGGAACAAGCTGAAGGACATCAGGCGTCACTCCACTCAGTTTGCCCCAAGCAGAGCAAGCTATGTTGGGTGATGAGGCCATCTTGACCTTATCGGCGTCTGAGTCGGCTCAAATTCGAGCCCGACTTAGAGGTATGGTTCAGTCCAGTCAGGACAATCGGAATCATGCCAAACGGCACGGTCTTCGAGTTGCAACCCATCGTCTTGCCGCTTCCCAAGCAGGTGAGTCGAGATTGTTTATTCAAAGGCAGCCGCGCATTGCGCCCAATGCTGCTGTGCACTTGCTTGTCGATATATCGGGCTCAATGGGTAAACCCATTGGCGAAGGTAATCGCAAGTACTTTCATGTTGCCAATGAAGCTGCTTTGGCTTTGGCCATGGCATTGGAAGGTATACCGGGTGTTGTACCTGCGGTCAGTTATTTTCCTGGTATTCATCAGGAAGTTTCTATCGCGTTATTGCCCAAGCAATCGGTTCGACATCGGGCCGCCTGTTTTGACCAAAAACCACGAGGTTGTACGCCTATGGCACAAGCTATGTGGTTTGCGGCAAACAGTTTGTTGGCACAAAAACAGAAGCGAAAGCTAATGATAGTGCTAACCGATGGTGACCCAGATGACTGGGCTGCTACGCATGACATTGTTGACCGTTGCAGACGAAGTGGCTTTGAGCTGCTGGGGATCGGGATTCAAACACGCAGTGTTGAGAAATTCTTTCCTCAAAGCATCGTGATTAACGACGTCAAAGATCTGAAGCGTGAGTTATTCGAAGTAACACAACAACTGTTAATTCAGTAACCACATCAACTTTACCACCCTGCGGGGACGATTCCGTCCCCGTCAGGGCATGGGTTCGTCTCCGTTTTTTTTGGAGACTCCTATGAAAAACAGAAAGTTCTTAGCTGGCGAAGAAGCCGGTACTTACATCGTTCCTGAGCAAGTGACTGAAGCGGATATATTAGATATGGCGCTCAAGCTTGCCCGTGGTCGATTGAGTAAAGGTCGCAAAATTGAACAGCCATCGTCGGCGTTCTCATACCTGCAAACACTGATGCACGAGTATGAGCACGAAGTCTTTGGCGTGCTGTTTCTTGATACAAAGCATCGGGTTATTCGATTTGAAGAGCTATTCAAAGGCACTTTAGATGCGGCGAGCGTGTATCCAAGGGAAGTAACAAAGCGGGCGTTGGAACTTAATGCGGCAGCAGTGATACTGGTTCATAACCATCCATCGGGTGATCCTGAACCCAGTGAAGCTGATAAACGCATCACTCATCGACTCCGTGACGCCTTGTCACTTGTTGATATTCGAACGCTTGACCATGTCGTGGTCGCATCCGAGGGCTGCGTTTCGCTTGCCGAACGCGGTTATCTTTAATGAATGGGCGCATTGCCCATTCTCCTTCATCACAAAAGCAGTCCCATCAGCACACATCAGCACAGCTCGAATTTCTATTTGAGTTTGATGATGCCCCTGTCACTTGGTCTGACACAGAAATCTGGCAGTTACGCGAAGGCATTCTATTGGATGCAATCCGTGTGTTGCTGGACGGTCGTGTCAGTACTCGGTTGCGCAAGGATGTGTTGTCGTGGATTCAAAATGACGAAATAGCGCCATTTTGCTTTCGTGTTTGCGCGATGGCTGCGGTTGTCGATCCTGATGTGCTTCGTGATTCCATCATGTGGCTATTAAGACGACATGGTATCCAGCTTGACTAACGTTCCTGCATTAACCAAACGGCTAATGCAGGTCCTAAGCTGACTTTTACCACCTGTGGTAGGAGTCGGCATTTTACTTAAGGAGGTTATATGGCGTTACCTTTACAAATTGACACAGTAAGGCCATATCTCAATGGCCAATGGCTTCAAGTCTTGGCGGCATTGGTGCCAGAACTTGATGCCGCTATTGCTCGAAAAGGCCGACATGTGGCTTGTCCTGTTCATGGGGGTCGTGATGGCTTTAGGCTGTTCAAAGATGCTGAATATACCGGTGGTGGTGTTTGTAATACCTGCGGGATCTTTCATGATGGCTTTGAACTGTTGTCTTGGATTAATGGATGGAACTTTGCTCAGTCTATTGAAGCAATCGGTCAAGTTCTAGGTATTCAACCCGGACAAGTACCAACTCGGGCAATACCGAGTAACGCGGTTGACTGGAAGACTAAAAAGCAGGAAGAGGACAAAGCAATTATCCATCGCTTGAATCAAACCTGGGGAGAAACCTTATCCCTTGCAGATACTCGTGCGCAACCAGTTTGGAACTACTTGCATCGTCGTGGCATTGTTACGCGGCTTCGTCCTGAATGGGATTCGGTGCTGAGGTTTCATCCAAACTTGCCTTACCATAATGAAGATGGTCTGTTTATCGATAGCTACCCAGCGCTGCTAGGTAAAATCGTTACGCAGCAAGGGCGTTCGGCCACGTTCCATCGGATCTACCTAAGTGAAGATGGATTCAAAGCACCGGTTGAAAAGCCTAAAAAGATGATGCCCATACCCAGTGACCGAACAATCACAGGTGGTGCCATTCCGATAGGTGAACCTGGTGAGGTATTAGGTGTGTCTGAAGGTATCGAAACAGCTTTAGCGGTTACCAGAGCAACGGGGCAAACATGTTGGTCGGTTGTAAATGCAACGCTACTGGCTAGGTTCGAACCACCAAGTAATGTGAAAATGCTGTACATCTGGGCAGACCACGATCTCTCTGAGACAGGCCTGAATGCAGCGAATGAACTCAAGAAAAAGGCCTGGCAGAAAGGCATTCTGACACAAGTGTTGATCCCTCCGATACCAACGTCACTCGGCGTGAAAAGTTGGGATTGGAATGATGTGCTGAATGTTTACGGTGCAATGGGCTTTCCGAAAGTTCATATCTGATCCAAGGGGCTTCGGCCCCTTTTTTACGCCTTGCATATTTGAAAAAACATGGAGAATGAAAAATAGATAACCAATAGGAGAAACAAACATGATGGTATTAACCCTGTTAACAAAGCAGATTGATGGTGAGTTTACGGTTTACTGGAAGACAGGCCTTCGAAGAGGAGGCGAACTAAAGGTCGATTTAGGTGAGCAATACGACAAGCTACCTGAGCAGCAAAAGCCAATTGCAGCTGAGCTCTATGCGATTCATCACCTACTGTCAGTGAAAGTGTAGTGGCAAACTGAATTTGGCCACACGATTAGAAATAATTTGCTGGGCTATCGAAAATCGAATGTCCGCAAATAAGGCAAAGTAGACATTCGTTTTTCGAGAGTGCCAGATCTTAACAGCCGCTTTTCGCTCATTGCTGCCAGTTTACCTAAGCCGCCTGGCGGTTAAGTGCCAATAGCTGATATTCGGTGTTGTGGTAAATGCCTATTCATCATTCCTCTGATTAGCCCAAACCACTGGTCAAAATTCCATCTATCCAGCTTGAGTAAAAATAAGAATAACTAGCGCATCCCCTTTATAAATTTTGTCGTAGTCAGATTTGCTGATTTTAGAGATATCTGTTGAAAAATAGGTACATCACCGTTAGTTTGATGTGAGTAAAATCAGCAAAGAAAGCAAAAAACTTCCGACTTGCAAGTGTTTTGCTTTTGAATAAGCATTAAAAGTTTAAGGAAAGCCATGAGTAAACAGAAAAATGAGAGAAGTTTGATTCCTTTAGTGTCAGTTATCGGACTTGTAAGTGCTCCGCTAATTTTCATACTTGGAATGGTAGCAGGTAGCCAAATTCAATTATCTTCAATTCTAACTGCTGACTCATTATCCTCGTGGGTATCTGCTTTAGCTACTGTTGCTATAGCAGTTCTAACATTCATCTTAGCTAAAGAAACTTGGTACTTAAGGGAAGCACAGATAGAGCAACTTAATTCCCTTAGAAAAGAAAATATCAGGCCTAGTGTTTCAGTAACTCTTAGAAATAGTGATATCTCATTTAATTTGATGATGATTAATGTGAGTAACCTAGGAAAAGGCATTGCTCGAAATGTAAATTTCAAGTTCATTGATAAAAGCGGAGCTGAAATTTCCGAAGGTAAAAATGTAATCGTGGATCATTTTTTAAAGCTTCATATCTTTTCTAACGGCATGCACTCCTTAGGAATTAATCAACAAGTTGATAGCTTTTTGTTCAGTTTTTTTGAGCTAAAAGAAAAATTTGAAGGTGATGATATCTTTACTCCGTTTTTCAAAATAGTTGTTTCTTTTGCCGATGTTGAAGGTAATAACTATTCGAATGAGTTAACCATTGATTTTGCAGAACTAAAAGGGATTACAGAAATTGGAGGCGGCGATCCTCTGCATAAAATGGCAGGAGATTTAAAGAAGCTCAGAGAACAATTTGAAAGAATGACTAAGTCTTCATCTAAAAGATTACACGTTAATACTTACACTTCAAAAGACCGTGAGGCAGAGCGAAAAGCAGATGAAGAATTGTTTGCCGAATATAAGAAGCAACAGGAAAACGGGTAAAAACTGCTAACCAGTTGCTCAGGCAGGACTCGTAACAGTTGGCCCGGTTCCTCTTCTATACACATTTTAGCCAACTATTACTAGCCGCTTAGCAAGGCGTTAATGCCTGCTTTTCGCTCAAAGCGGTCCAAGTATAAGGTTGGCTCGTTAAAGCTAGCTGTTGTTACTGGTCATAACAGCTAGTCAGAAACACACACGATTCCTTCATCTATCTGGCCAATCGCTCTAACGGGGATCTTTAGCATGTTAGCTCTATGAAATTTTCTGGAGCTGACAATGAGAACGCCTTTGTTACCTTGGTTCATCCTATGGGTGACCATCCCAATCATTATTTTCTTTCTATTCATCTTGCCCGCCTATGCTAGTGATGGGCAATTCTATCAGCGTGGTCAGGAAGGCTGGTTTTGGTATCAGGTCATTCCTGAGCCAGCGGAGTCTGAAGAGCAAATAAAGCCGGAATCTGGAGTCATAGAGCCCACAAAGGACGAGCTAAAACCCTTCAGTGCTGCATGGTTTCGTGAGCACATGCAGTCGTTCATGGACAAGGCTATTGATGAGCCGACGAATGAGAATGTCAGAGCCTATCTGTATCTCCAGCGAGTCATGATGGATAAGGGCTCACAGTTTGCTGATGTTAGTCAGCAGGTGGTCATGGGCGATCCTGTTTTGGATGAAATCAGTCGCAGACCCTTGGCGACCTATGCTGCCAATCGGATGGATCGAGAAGCTGGCGCTCAACGTGATGTAGCTTTAGGTGAAGTAGCAAAACGGGCTGGCTTGTTCTTCTTCTATCGTTCGGATTGCCCTTACTGCCATGCTCAAGCGCCTATCATCGAATCCATGGCTTTGAACTACGGTTTCGAGGTGTTTGCTATTGCTGTCGATGGCTTGCCTTTACCCGGTGGAGAGTTTCCCAATTACAAGGTCGATTCAGGACAAGCACAATCGTTGTCCGTTACGACTGTTCCAGCGGTCTTCTTAGTAGACCCGCCTAATGTCATCACTCCGATTGGCCAGGGCGCAATGAGCCTTGATGAGCTCAATAATCGAATCATTCTTGCAGCCCATCAAGCCGGTTGGATTGACGATCAAACTTACTATGCCACCAGACCTGTTCAACCGGGCGTGTCACTCGCGATGTCAGCCCAAGAGCTTAACGAAAAGATATTACAGGACCCTGAGTTCCTTGTTCGCTATCTGCGTGCACAAGGAGGGTTATAACGATGAAAAAAGTATTTCAAGTATCGCTAATCGCCTGTGCGATTGGTTTTTCGTCTATGAGCCAAGCAAGTTTGCAACAGGAGATGAACCAGTTGTTTGGTTCAATGACCAACAGCACTGCGCCTGGTGTATTCGAGAGTCAACGACGTGGCGTTATATCTGGAGGAAGTGTTGTTGTTCGTAACAGGATCATGAATGAGAACCTCGTCTCTATGGTGCCACCGTCATTCCAAGCCGGTTGTGGCGGAATTGATATGTTCGCGGGAAGTTTGTCATTTGTCAACGCGGATCAGTTTGTTCAATTACTTCGCTCTGTTGCTGCAAACGCCAAGGGATACGCATTCCAATTGGCGCTCAGTGCTATGTGTGAGAAATGCTCCCAGCACATGGAGACACTGCAAAAGAAAATCCAGCAGTTGAACGAGTATTTTGGCAATTCCTGTCAAATGGCTCAGGGAGTCGTGAACGATACCCTGGCCGCCTTTGGTAAGAAGGGGCAAACAGAGGCCAGCATGTTGAGCTCACTTAAAGGGGCTGGAGACATTTTTACCAGTTGGAGTGAATCCAACGGTAAGAACCCTTACGAGAATGCTTCAAGTGTCGCGGCATCTGATGTGAACAAAACGATTAAAGGTAACTTGGTCTGGCGAGCACTGAAACGTCACTCGGCATCAAGCTGGTTTGCATCGGGGGATGATCTTTTTCTTGAAGCGGTTATGTCGGTGACTGGTTCGATCATCGTTGGTGATTTGGCTAATGCGGCTGATGGTCAAGGTAAAGCCCCAAAACTGACCAGACTGAATGGCAATAAAGTGACTATTGAGCATCTAATTCATGGCGGTAACGTCGCTATGTACCGATGTGACACAGTGACACAAGACGGCTGTCTAAATCCGACAATCACTAACGTGACCCTAACCGGGTTATCAACTCAGGTCGAAAATTTACTTCTTGGTACAGGTTCTAGTAACGGCATTATTTTTAAGTTTGCTCGAAATACTGGGGCAGCTAGCACCACCGAAAAGGCTTTTATGACCTCGGCTCCTGCAAGCATTGGCGGCATGATTCGAACACTTTCTGCATTAAATGAAGGGGCTGCTAGGTCGTTTGCTTCAAGAGCTGCGCCATTTATTGCTGTTGAGATGGCCCGAGCATTGGTTGAAGACATGCTCAATGCAGCTAGAAGTACCTCCGGTGTGGAAGATCATGCCTATGCGAAGTTATTAACGGAAGACCTTGAACGTGCACGTCGCCAAATCAATGAGGAGTACGCTGCGTTGCAGCGAAGATACGGCTCAGAGCAAGAATTGCTGGCGCATTTTAACCAGGTGATTCAGACCATTCGCAAACAGCGTTATTACACCGTTAAATCTACGGCGCTGGGGGAATAGATAATGTGGGAGATCTATTCCATCGGGGATTCGGCATTTTTAGAGCAGGTCTTGAACGCTGTCGCGATGATTACTGGTACAGGCGACTTTACTTCAATGGTTCGGATTGGCTTGCTCATTGGGGTATTGATGGTCTCTGTTCAGGCCTTAATGCAAGGTGGTCGTGGGATTAACTTTCAGCACGTTTTAGTCTCATGGCTAGTCTTTGCAACCATGTTTGGACCCAGTACCCGAGTGAGTATTGAGGATGCGTACACGGGGCAAGTTCGAGTGGTTGATAATGTGCCCATCGGTGTTGCTGCCGCAGGTAGTACGATTTCAACTGTTGGCTTTCAAATCACGCGATTGTTTGAAACGGCGTTCTCAACTCCCGCCATGACGGAATACGGCTTTGCATCCAGTTTACAGTCACTGATTAAAGTGAGAAAACAGGTTATGGATCGCTCTGGGTTGGGTGATGCAAATCGTGTCGGCGGCTCGGATATCGAGCAGTCGTGGTTTAACTACATTAAAGAGTGCACCTTGATTGGTATCGACATTGGCCAAAAGAACCTCGATCAGGTGCTGAGTGATCCTAACCCGATGACTGCGATTAGGTTTGATTCGCGCATTTATGGCACGCGCATCATGCTCAGTGGTAGCAGTAGCGATCTGGACTGCACCGATGCCTATAGCCAACTGAAACTCATGACAGAATCAACCTTCATTCCGAGGCTTAAACAGGTTCTGTCAGCCTCATTGGGGACTTCGTCAGCCACTGACACTGATGACGTGATCCGGAATGCACTGAATAACCTTGGTTTGGCTTCGGTTAACACCCAAGAGTACATGAGCGCGTCAGTGCTTTTGCCTATTTATGAGCAAAGCGTGACGGGCAAGTATATGGATGATCAAGCTTTCACCGCCGCCGTTATGGTTAACCAAGCGATTGAACAGCGCAATACACAATGGGCGGCGGAGCAGACTCTTTTCCAAAGTATCGTTCGTCCGATGATGACGTTTTTTGAGGGGTTCATTTACGCCATCACCCCTTTGATGGCCTTTGTGATAGCCCTTGGCCAAATCGGGATGCGAATGGCCGGTAAGTACTTGTTAATCCTGCTTTGGATTCAACTTTGGATGCCTGTCATGGCCATCATTAACCTGTATATTCATTTAACCGTTGCAGGGAAAATGTCGGCGCTTGATGCCTTTGCAGGTACAGAAGTGCCATCTTTTGCTGGGATGATGCAGATGGATTCAGTGCTGCAAACCTGGATAGCTACTGGCGGCATGTTGGCGTCGAGTGTTCCAGCGATTTCGCTCATGCTCGTGTATGGCTCAGCAATAACTGCAACCCACTTGGCTGGACGTCTTCAAAACGGTGACTCCATTGATGAAAAGCTGGCAAGTCCAGATGTCGCGAAAAATGCCCCGGTAATGCAATCACAGTCAATGTTCCAGAATTCAGCCCTCACTGGTTCTGCTATGACCGGCGCGTCAAACTTACTAAGCAGTTTCTCTGTCGGAAACGCAGTGGGTTCAATGGTCGGCTCTGCAAAAGAATCCATGACTCAGGCAACCCAAGCCTTTAGTCGTCAGGTTGGGAATACTATGAGTCGAACTTTTGGTGAAAAGCTAAGTTACGACAACCTGTCTTCGGTTGGACGTCAGATCGGCTCATCTAACTCCGCATCTAGCGCCGTTGTTAATCAGGTTACTGATGACCTGCAAACTCGGTATGGTTTTGGAGACGATAAAAAAGATGCTGTACGTGGCTTGGTATCGGGCGTGCTATCGGGAGGCCTAAGGGTCGGTGGCGATGGAACTATTACTAATCCCGGTGAGAAAGAAGTTGCTGATAAGGGCTTTCTAGGAAGGCTTCTTGGTACTGGCGGCAATGATTCTCCACAGGGCAACTTGCCAGGAGTCGATAAGCCAGACTCATCTCGTGTACCAAAACTATCAAGGGTACGAGCAGGGCTGGATTTAGGTGGTAACTTTAGTGGCCAAGTTGAGTCGTCAGAAGGCAGTTCTCGATCTACGACCGCAAATACGCTCACAGGGGAGATGCAAAGCTTGGCATCGAGTGATTCACGACGTGCTGAGTATCGCGATGCAATGGTTAAGGACCTTTCAGACTCAAGACGTTCTGGCTTTGAGATGTCCTTGTCTAACCAAGACTATCAGTCACTTCAGAGTTCAGCACAAGACGTTGTCACGGCATCAAATCGCTTTAGTGAGCTTGATCAGGCCAGCTACAGTCTATCAGGACAAAGAAACACGGATGGTGCGACGTTAACCCGATTAGCGGCGGACAATCCTGAAGTCATGGATTATTTAGGTCGCTATATGAACCAGCATGTTGAAGCAGGTAACCGTTTACGTGAAAACCTTCCAATGTATCAGCGCTTGTTACCTGATGATAATCAGGCGTATGTGGCCGCAGCTATGGAGTCTTTAACCTATAGCAACTCTTCAACGCCCGCTGAACGCGACAATGATTATCAAGCTGCAATGACGGTTATGGCCATGGCTACCGGAGCCGATTTACGATCAATTCAGCCGCGCTCTAATGAAGGCATGTCATCAACTGCACCTACTTTTGGTGGTATTCAAAGCCAAGTTGAATCGGGTGTATTGGGCGGATACGAGGATGCAGCAACAGTTCAAACTCAGTTCAACGCAGCTCAATCGGCTTACCAAACCAATCTGTCTGGTATAGATGAACAGTTGAATGCGCATCAGCAGCAAGCTCAGCAGGCCGTAGCTTCTGACACAAGTACCTATCAATCTGGACTAAACAGTGAAGCTGGATCTCAGTGGCGATCACGCATTATGGCTGATGATAGCGGAGTTTCTGGTGTTGAAATGTTCTTCAACAGCGCCAGTGCTATTGGTGATTTCAGTGGCAAGCATACTGATGCAGCACTGCATACCTTGAATCACTTTGGCGAAGACTATGAGAGTTACAAAGAACAAGCGCTTGAAGATCCTGGCTCACGAGGTTTCTTGCACAATGCAACGGTGGCCAGCAAATCAACCTGGGATGGCTTAAAAGCCGCCGTTGATGCCGGAACCACTTTGGAAAATCCATTGACGGCGTTTAATGATGCATACAGTGGTTCGAGTTCGCAGTATGCCTCCGAAGTAAACTGGGGCACTAAGTCTGAAGCCATGTTGGCGGGGGCATTTGGTGCGGCAGTTAACAATCGGTATGGTGAGTTCTTAGAACAGTACGCCGATGATTTTAAACAGGAAGCATACAGCGAAGGGCAGAGAATGGGATTGACCCCGATTCAAAGTCAAGTGTTCGCTCAAGCTTTCAATGAAGGTTTGGCGGGGCGCGTTTTCAACTCTGAAGACTCATCGAGTTGGTCGCCTGAAATGCTTGGTCTAAGGGAGCAAATGCTAAATGACTATCGTCAAAAGGATGAGAGTGGCGCTTACATCCTCGACAGTGTGTCCGAAGAAGATAAAGCATTTGTGGATAAGCAGATAGCGGTGATCTCAAATGCATCCCTTGCGGGAGATTATGCTCAGAACAACTTGATCGATATTAGGGCCTATAACCAGGCATCAGGAAGGAACTGAAAATAGAAGGTAGCCAGCTTGTGGTGGGCTGGCTATTTTTTTGGCTTTTGGGGATACCTTGGATAAAAACCATCAAAAAACGAATGGAGCTTATACCAATACCATTTTTCTTCAATGCTCAAAGTTCTACCCGAATCTTTAACTTGGCTGCTCAAGAATCTAATTCCAGTACAAATAGCTATGAAAAAGAGTCCCAAACCAGCAATTGTCCAACTCACTTGCCAATATGCGATTGCTAAAAACATAGTGGTGATGGCCATAAGGCTGATGGGGTTGCAGGTCGCTTTGAATCCCAAGTAGCTGAAAAAAACGACGGTGCAGAACAGAAATGGCAGAGCCGCTAACTTGGCAGATGCCGTTAATATTTCTGATGGAAAAAAATGAGCCGCAGCCAAAGTCGCCAGAAAAAGCCCCAGTGATATAACCCAGCAGCGTGCTGGTAAAGATTTAAGTAAGTTTGTCATCTTAGTACTCTCAAAGTGCACGGGCGGTGCACAATCAAATCATGTATCAGCATGTTAGTTCTCAAAAAGTGCTCTAGTGGTTTGCTCGGCCATAATCTCGCACACAGGACATTTAAGCTGAATGCGCTGTTGAGATACCGTCAAA
This sequence comes from Rheinheimera sp. KL1, assembly GCF_001275035.1. Lineage (NCBI taxonomy): Bacteria > Pseudomonadati > Pseudomonadota > Gammaproteobacteria > Chromatiales > Chromatiaceae > Rheinheimera > Rheinheimera sp. KL1. Next base: position 21,241 of record NZ_LAMX01000046.1, on the reverse strand, counting down.
TACAGACTACCGCATCGACACCGGTGTAAGGATGCAAGCTGTGATCTTAAATCACGAGCTAGAACCCAACCTTCATTGATGGTCAGTTTTTTCCAGGGGATTTCAGCTGGAAGATCTGCCTCTTCTCTTGCAACCAAGTACGCATCGTAAGCCTTCATCAAAGCATCGATATTTAATTGCTTGTAGACATTATCACCACCAATATTGACATAAAGCGCCATCAGCAGGGAGCCTTCAACTAGGGCTCTTCTGCTTTTAACGATGGCATCAGATTCTGGCAATTGACCAGGACAAGGTGACTTGCCAGTCACTTCTTTGTGCAGCCTTCTGATAATGTGGATTGGCAAACCTGTATCGAGCGCGATAATGGTCGTTCGAAATCCGTACTTAATAAGCAGCGAGGCTCGGGTAAACAGCTCACTTTTGGACAGGTTATCAATCATGCATCCCCCTTGTTGTTTAGGGTTGATAATAAATAAGCGATTCTTGGGATACCTGTGCCTTTGCTCTTCACCATCTCAATCAGTTGGCTTTGGTTACCCCTTGGTTGAAACAGCATGAATGATGAGGTCGCCACTCGTTGCAGGTCGTCAACACCGGCATTAATCAGTGCATCCACCACGTCGCGTGTAAGTCCAAAGCGCAAGACCGCCTCTTGCGGATCAATTCGCGCTAATTCACGTGCTGCGTGTAGGTACGCCAAATTTAATTGATAGAAGTCTTGTTGATTGGTTGTCATTGACGGACCTCCAGTTCATGTAAAATATTGCGATAGATAGAAAGCACTCTTTGCCCATACCAGCGTGCACGCTCTTCGTTCCAACTGTGATAGCGGCCTATGCCAAGCTCTAAATCGTTTGGTGAAGACTTGATTGCTTCGGCCAAAATACTAGAGCCGACAGTAAGGTTGGTGATGGGGTCTAGCAGTTCAGCTGCTGAGCTCACTCGATGCCCATGCCAATGCAAATTGATTTGCATAAGGCCAATATCGAGCTGGTATTTTTCACTCTCTTGCAGTGCTTGGTTTAACAGTTGCTCCGCTTCTGTCTTAGATTTGGCGTAGGTTGCGTTTGAACCATTGCGAATTGCGTATGGCCATGGACTGGTCATGTTAAGACCTCGATGTGAGGCCGACTCAGCCAAGGCAACGGCGTAGAGCATGACTGGATCAATACCAACACTTTGTGCTGCTTTTTCCCACTGATAGCCCGGAAACGCATAGACTGAAGTGCTTGCGGACATGGCTATCACTAGGGCAACGGTTTTTGCTTTAATCGTTTTCATTTTTGTCCTCTAATTGATTTCCGAGAAGCGCCTGAATGGCTTTCGGGCTTATTCTTTTCAAAGGCACTGCGCTAAAATTGGCGATGCCTCTCGTGTAAACTTGTGCCGCTTTTGACCAGTCACCCACGGCAACAGGCGCTTGCATATCAAATCCTTTTTGCTGGTTCTGATGGTCTGCAATACCCTGTAATAGCCTTGGGTATTCACCCACTTCGTCCCGCAGCAAGTAAGCCTGGTAGCGTGTTAAAAACTCTTTTTGCTTAAAGGGGTATTCCCTGTCATCTACCTTGCAGAGTTCAACCCATCCCCCCATGTCTGAAATAACGCGGTGAATAAGCGCATCGTCAAACATCACGGATGTCCAAGCGCCAACCCGACGAACAGCCTTGTCAACTTTGTTCCAAGCAACCATGGCTCTTGAACCCGAGTTGCCATCGATATGCTTGATGACGTCAGCGGGCTTTGGAAAAAATTGCCCAGTATCCGGTGATTGAATATGCCGAGTCAGACCGATTCGCACTTCTTCAATGCTATAAGCACGAAGGGCTTCAAATGCGATGGATAGCAATTGCGGTGATACGCTTTTGCCATACATGGCCCAAGCGGCTCCCCAGACCTCAGCAAACTCGCGTTTATCAACCTCCTGCACTTGAACGAACCTCCCGAATACCTGGTCCGGCCCAACTTTCAGCGATGCGACGATTGCTTTCTTCAATATTCAACTGGTGATTGCTGCCTTTTAGGCTCGTAGGTGTTTGCTGTGCTTCATCAATGCGAACGTACTCGTCTTCCCATTGCCGGTTTAAAAGCCAGTTATGTGGCATAGGGGTCTTCGTCCGATCTTGATACTGCAATCGGTTGTCACGTTGCTCTTTCCAGCGTGTTAGCACTTCCAAGGCGAGTTCATGGTCTTCATTGAGGCCCATGCGTAGCCATTCTTCTTTGGCTTTCGCTTTTTTTTCTTTGCGTATTTGTACATCCCAGAAGTCTTCAAACTGTATGTGGTCAACAGTTTTAACTGTTGACTTATTGCTTCTCTCAGAGTCATCCGACCGTTGAGAGTCCCTTACCGGGTTGCCATCAGGCATAAACAATGATGAAAATTCTTCTGGAAGCCGAGCTTGGAAAGCGGCAAGTGACTTCAAAAGCGATGCCATACCAACGAAGTCGGCAGGTACATCTTTAAGTAACCGAAAGGCTGCCTTACCTTGGTTTGGGTTTTCGATTGGGTTGTGCTTCAGAAAGCTCCGAATCAAAGTCCAACCGGATTCCTCGCAACGAATCAGGAACTTATCTTGTTCTAGCTCACTTAAAGCCTTAGCAACTTGTTGCTCATCCCAGTTCAAGTCAGAAGCAACGTAACCAATCGGCAATCGAAAGCAGCCAAGCAAATTACAGTGTGGGCATGTAAGCAAATACAGTCCTAGCAACTTCGCAGAGTCACTCCAGGACAAAACGTTTTGCTTTAGCCAAAAGCGGGTATAGACCTTGCCATAATCACGCATGCAGGTACTCGCTTCTGTGTTTACGTAAAATGCTGACCATTACTTGCCCTTAATCCTACTGGTTACTGGCTTTCAGCTCGCTTGGGCATTCGGGATAGATGTCCGGTCTTAACTGGGATCGGGTTACCTGTCCTTGCGTAGCTTGTTCGATGGGTAAAACGAATTCAGCGGGAACACGCCCTGATTTATTCAACCAAAACCAGACGTTTTGCTGCTTTGAGTTGATGGCTCGTGCTAATGCTGATTGCCCGCCGACCAAGTCAATGGCACGGCGGAGATGTTTTTGTGTCGTGTTGAACACTTCCATACCGTCTCCTGTTACAATAAAAACTGTTACAAGACTGAATGTTACAGTTTAAACTGTAGATAAGTCAACAGTTAAAATTGTTGAAAGGCTACAGTTTTATTTGTAGAATACGGGCTTATGAAAACTTTATCCGAACGACTAAACCATGCCTTGCAGCTTACTGGGGTGACTCAGTCTGAGTTGGCTCGTCGCATTGGTATCAAACAGCAGTCGATCAGCCAGATTTGCTCTGGTAAATCGGCTAGGTCTCGTTACACCATGCAGATCGCGGAGGCGCTTCGCGTGAATGCTCATTGGCTCGCCACAGGTGATGGCGAGATTGGCTTGGGGGTCGGTAATGTAGAAGTCGGGCCTGATATTAAGGGAAGAATTCCTCTTATTAACTGGGTTCAGGCCGGTGATTGGACTGAAATAGCGGAGGGATTTGCCCATGAAGATGCTGAGGAGTGGCGTGAAGTCACTGGGAAAGCACATGAGGGTTGTTTCGCACTTCGCGTAAAAGGCGACAGTATGGAAAATCCAAGCGGAAAAAAATCCATACCTGAGGGAGCAGTGATCGTTGTTGATCCTGAGTTACCTTACTCTTCAGGTTCATTGGTTGTTGCGCGTTTGGATGATTCGAAAGAAGCAACATTTAAGCAGTTGGTTATTGATGGTGAACAGAAGTATCTAAAACCTTTGAACCCGCAATACCCGGCAATACCGATCAACGGCAACTGCACCATAATCGGTGTAGTACGACAAGCTATCATCGATTTCTGGTAGCGAAGGAATTTGTGGTTTAGCCACAGTTGTTCATGAGCTGAAGAAGCAACGATTGCAAACAGCTACAACTGAGCATTGGCGCACGCTGAGAGTAAATGGTAACAGATTAGATAACCATTGATTGTTTATAAAGTCAAGATCAGCGAAAATAGCGGCCAATTACGATTAACACGACGGATTTGACAAGCGAAGAACTGAAAAGAGAGTACTTCCAAAAGTGTGTACAAATCCGTGTACAAACTAAAAGAATTTATACATGGCAAACCAAGATTTTCTCAATGAAATCAATAAGCGAAGGACCTTTGCGATCATCTCTCACCCCGATGCCGGTAAAACCACCATCACTGAAAAAGTGTTGTTGTTTGGACAGTTGATCCAAAAAGCAGGGACGGTCAAAGGTAAAAAGTCTGGCCAATACGCCACCTCAGACTGGATGGAAATGGAGAAAGAGCGGGGGATCTCGGTCACTACTTCTGTAATGCAGTTTCCTTATGCCGATTGCTTAGTCAACCTGCTGGATACTCCAGGTCACGAAGACTTCTCTGAAGATACTTACCGAACTTTAACGGCGGTGGATTCATGTTTAATGGTGATTGACGGCGCTAAAGGTGTTGAAGACCGGACCATTAAACTGATGGAGGTCACCCGTTTACGTGATACGCCAATCATCACTTTTATGAACAAAATGGACCGCGATATTCGTGATCCTGTTGATTTATTAGATGAAGTAGAAAGCGTATTAAAAATCGCCTGTGCCCCTATTACCTGGCCTATTGCCTCGGGTAAAGAGTTCAAAGGTGTTTATCACATTTACCGCGACGAAATTATTTTATACAAATCAGGTATGGGCCATACCATCCAGGAGCTGGATGTGATTAAAGGCATCAACAATCCTGAACTGGATCAACGTATTGGTTATTACGCTGGCCAATTGCGCGAAGAGATGGAGTTGGTCAAAGGAGCCAGTCACGAATTTGATTTAGAGTTGTTCCGCAAGGGCGAACTCACGCCGGTATTTTTTGGTACCGCCTTAGGTAACTTTGGTGTGGATCATATGCTGGACGGTTTAACTGAATGGGCACCTGCACCACAACACCGTGCGACTACCACTCGTGTTATTGAGCCGTCTGAACCTGCTTTTACCGGATTCGTGTTTAAAATTCAGGCCAATATGGACCCGAAACATCGTGACCGTGTGGCCTTTTTACGTATCTGTTCAGGTAAATATGAAAAGGGCATGAAAATGCACCATGTGCGTATTGGCAAAGATATGCTGGTGCCACAGGCATTAACCTTTTTAGCGGGCGATCGTGAGCATGTTGAGGAAGCCTACCCTGGCGATATCATAGGTTTACATAACCACGGCACTATTCAGATTGGTGATACTTTTACCTCTGGTGAGAAGTTTAACTTCACAGGTATTCCAAACTTTGCGCCTGAGTTATTCCGCCGTATTCGTTTGCGTGATCCTTTAAAACAAAAGCAGTTACTTAAAGGTTTAGTGCAGTTGTCGGAAGAAGGCGCGGTACAGGTGTTCCGTCCGCTGGATAACAATGATTTGATCGTAGGTGCTGTCGGTGTGCTGCAGTTTGATGTGGTAGTGCATCGTTTAAAATCTGAGTACAACGTCGATGCGATTTACGAAAGTGTCAACGTGACGACTGCGCGTTGGGTATACAGTGATGATCAGAAAGCCCTGAGCGAGTTTAAAAACAAAGCCAGTATGAACCTGGCTTTGGACGGTGGCGATAACCTGACTTATCTGGCTCCTACTATGGTGAACCTGAATTTGTCGATAGAACGTTATCCGAAGATCAAATTCCATAAAACCCGTGAACATTAATTCAGGCGCTAAAGGTTTTTTATGAATATCAAAGAATTACTATCGAGCAAAACCCAGGCCGCTATGGTGGCATTGGGGTTGCCTCCTGACACCAACACAGCGGTGACCATCAGCACTAAAGTTGAATTTGGCGATTACCAAATTAACGGCGCTATGGCTGCGGCCAAGTTACTCAAAACAAATCCGCGTGCTTTAGCGGAGCAGCTGGTGCAACAACTGGATTTAGCTGAACTGGCTGAGAAAGTAGAAATTGCAGGCCCAGGTTTTATTAACGTCACGCTACGCAAAGACTGGATAGCGGCACAGTTAGCCGGTGCTTCACAAAACCCACGCTTAACTTTAAGTGCAAACCCGGCTCCACAAACTATCGTAGTGGATTACTCAGCGCCTAACCTGGCTAAAGAGATGCACGTTGGACATTTACGCTCCACCATTATTGGCGATGCAGTAGTGCGTTGTCTGGAATTCTGGGGCGATAAAGTCATACGTCAGAACCATATGGGCGATTGGGGTACGCAGTTTGGTATGCTGATTGCGCATCTGGAAGACAAGCTGGCTGCCGGTATCGATTTAGAGCAAGTGGCCTTAGCCGACCTTGAAGACTTTTACCGCGAAGCAAAAAAACGTTTTGACGATGAAGCAGGTTTTGCCGATAAGTCGCGTGATTACGTGGTGAAATTACAAAGTGGCGATGCACATTGCCAGAAGTTGTGGCAGCTGTTTATCGATACTTCGATTAAGCACAGCGATGAAGTCTACAAAACCTTAAAAGTCACCTTAGGCCATGAGCATATCAAGCCAGAAAGCGCGTATAACGCTATGTTGCAGCCTATAGTGGATAGCTTAAAGCAGCAGGGTTTAGCGGTTGAAAGTGAAGGCGCTTTAGTGGTGTTTTTGCAAGAACTGGCAGATAAAGAAGGCAATCCTTCGCCTTTTATCGTGCAAAAAACCGGTGGTGGTTTCCTGTATGCCACTACAGATTTAGCCGCCTGTCAGTACCGTAGTGTTGATTTGGGTGCCGATCGTATCGTGATTTTTACTGATGCCCGTCAGGCACTGCACTTTAAACAAGTGGAATTAGTGGCCCGTAAAGCCGGCTTGTTAAAAGACCATGTGGCTTATGATCACTGTCCTTTTGGTACCATGATGGGTGAAGACGGTAAGCCGTTTAAAACCCGTACCGGTGGCACTGTCAAACTGGCTGAATTGTTAGAAGAAGCCGTAGTGCGTGCAAAGGCCGTGGTTGAGCAAAAGTCCTCTGATTTAAGCGCTGAAGAAATGGCTGAGGTGGCGCGTAAAGTAGGTATAGGCGCGGTGAAATTTGCCGACTTGTCGAAAAACCGCACCAGTGATTACGTCTTTAGCTGGGATGCGATGCTAAGTTTTGAGGGTGCTACAGCTCCTTACCTGCAATATGCCTATACCCGGGTCAGCGGCATTTTGCGCAAAGCCGGTATCGACGAGAGCTTTGTAGCTCCGCTGCAACTGCTGGAAGAGCAGGAAAAGCAGTTAGCCGTCAAACTGTTACGCTTAGAAGAAACTTTACAGGCCGTGATGAAAGATGCTGTGCCTAACCTGTTGTGTAACTATTTATACGAGTTATCCAGCCAGTTTATGAGTTTCTACGAAGCTTGCCCTATTTTAAAAGAAGGCATTGAACCAGATATAAAAAACAGCCGTTTAATGCTGAGTATTTTGGTGGCCAGTACTTTAAAACAAGGCCTGGATTTGTTAGGCATTGAAGTGATGGAGCGGATGTAATCCGCTTCAGGCCAGGAATCTCCTATAGATCTTCGCTGTTCAAGGACAAACTGATGAAAATTGCTGATATTCGCCGCAGTTATACTATGGATAAACTGGACCTGGATAAGCTCAACGCCGATCCATTTGTGCAGTTTGAAGCCTGGTTAAACGACGCTGTAACTGCAGAATTACCAGACCCTACTGCTATGTGTGTAGCGACAGTGGATGCGTCAGGTCAGCCATCACAACGTCTGGTTTTGCTTAAAGATGTCAGCAGTAAAGGTTTTGTGTTTTATACCAACTTAGGTAGCCGTAAGGCTCTGAGCTCGAGCACAACCCTAAAGTTTGTCTGCATTTTCCATGGCATCCACTGGAGCGTCAGGTCATCGTTTATGGCACGGCAGAGCGGGTTCCGACCAGTCAGGTGATGAGTTACTTCTTGTCCAGACCTAAAGAGAGTCAGCTGGCGGCCTGGGCTTCAGAGCAAAGCCGTCCAGTTTCGACCCGTCAGGTGTTGATGCAAAAGTTTGCTGAAATTAAACATAAATTTGAGCATGGTGAAGTGCCCGTGCCTTCGTTTTGGGGCGGCTTTTTAGTTAAACCCCATCAGATTGAATTCTGGCAAGGCGGCGAGCACCGGCTGCATGACCGCTTTATGTACAAACAGCAAGCCGATCAAAGCTGGGCCATAGAGCGTTTATGCCCTTAACTCTTCCGTCACAGGCCGCCGAAACGCGGCCTGTATTATTTGATAGCCACTGTCATCTGGATTTACCAGAGTTATTGCCTGATCTGGAGTTGCATCTGGCGAGCGCTAAAGCTGTGGGGGTGGATGACTTTTTAGTGCCTGCAGTGCAATCCTCCGCCTGGTTGCCTTTGCTGGCATTAAAGCAGCGTTATGGTTTTTACATTGCCTTGGGTGTGCATCCCTGGTGGGCAAGCGAATCTGAACGTGAGGCTCTATCGCAGCTTGAAGCTTTAGCCGCTTTACCCGAAGTCAGTGCTATAGGTGAAATAGGGCTGGACTTCGCTTTGGATGAACATAGTTTCGCTTTGCAACGGCAGTGTTTTGAGGCTCAATTACAGCTGGCAGGCAAACTAAAAAAGCCAGTGATTTTGCACCATCGCAAATCACAGAATGAGCTGCTACATACCCTGAAACAGCAGCAATTTAGCCAAGGCGGCATATTGCATGCGTTTTCCGGTAGTTTCCAACAAGGCAAAGCCTTTATTGATATGGGCTTTAAGCTGGGGATTGGCGGTACTATTACTTATGAGCGTGCTGAGAAAGCCCGCAAGGCAGTGAAACAATTTCCGTTGGAGGCTTTAGTACTGGAAACTGATTCTCCTTCTATGCCGCTAAATGGTTTTCAGGGCCAGATCAATACACCAGCTCAGTTACCTTTGGTACTAACAGAGTTGGCGGAGTTAAGAGGCGAAGATCCGCTGCAGATAGCAAAAGCGCTTTGGAACACAACAGCACAGCTGTTAAATAAAATAACCTAAAGCAAATTGGCAGCGTCCGCTTGTTTGCCTTTGCGCCATTTTTGCCATTGATGCACAATTTTGCTCCAGGTGCCGCGTAGCATAAAAGCGACCACGCCAGCGAGTAACAACATCCAGAATACCTGCTGCATCAACTGCTGCCAGGCCTGAGTCACTGGCAACAAGCTGGCATCGAGCTTCATACTGATTTTGATATAACCAATCACTCTGTTGTCCTGAGTAATCTCCTGCACCATGGCAAGCAAAGCTTGTTCGTGTTGAGGGGCGTATAACAACTGAGCTGCGGCTGTGCCTTCTGAGGCAGATAACTTCACGCCGTTGGCATCGTACACTACGACATCCTGCAAATAAGGGGTGGCGGCAATATGGGTGGTGAGCTGATTTAAGCTTTCCAACTGGTCGTTGTCTATCAGGTAAGCAGCAGTATGAGACAAAGCCACAAGAGTAGACCGCATCAGTTCAGCGCTTTGTTGCTGGAACAACAGTTCGCCCTGTTGGTTACTGTTCCACCACCACTGTGAAAGCACCCAAATCCCGAGCAAAGCCAGCAACAGCTGAGCCAGTCTGAAGTATTTTGAGTTTTTATTGTGCTGATAACCGCTTAATTGCATTAATTTGCCTGATTTTTACACTGACAATGGCTTAAAAATGTCGGTAGAATGCCACGGCAACAGAATGAAGTACAGGTGGCCTTTTGAGCTTTTATTATAAGATTGACCCAAACTCCTTTGCTGACAACAGTTTAATTCAATGGTTAACAGCATATGGCGCAACGCACGACACAGTGCATTTGCACGCTTCCGGCTATTATCAAAGCGAACGTGAAGCTACTGATGCTGTTTCAGCGCCAGAATTCTGGTCCGGATTAATCACAAGGCAAAGCTCCGCCAGCCTGCGGATTTTTTCAGGGAGTTTCACGCTATCGCAGCTATTTGCGGTGCTTAAGTTATTGCCTGCTGATGCGGCTTATCCCTTGAGTCTGTATCGACCTCATGCCGATTTAGCTTTGGCCGTGCGTATCGACTTACCGCAAGCCCTAAGCGCAGAGCAAATTCTGGCTTTACGCCAGTTGAGTGAGCTCTGGACTGCTGAATTGGTCTATCTGCCAGCTCCTGTGTTGTTACAGCAACCTGGTGTATTGGTGATGGATATGGATTCGACAGCCATTCAGATTGAGTGCATTGATGAAATTGCCAAACTAGCCGGTGTTGGTGAGCAAGTGGCAGCTGTCACAGCCCGAGCTATGAACGGTGAGCTGGATTTTGCCCAAAGCCTGCGACAACGTGTCGCCACGCTCAAAGATGCCCCACAGACAATTCTGAAACAAGTGTTAGACGCCGTGCCACTGATGCCAGGTTTAGAATCTTTAGTCGCATTTTTACAGCAACATCAATGGCAAGTGGTGATCGCATCCGGTGGTTTTACTTATTTTACCGAAGCTCTAAAACAGCGTTTACAACTGACAGCTACTTTTGCTAATCAACTGGAAATTATCAATGGCAAGCTGACAGGGCAGGTGTTGGGGGCTGTGGTGGATGCTCAGACCAAAGCGGACGTGGTGCAACGAATCGCCAGCCAATACCATATTCCGTCCAGTCAGACTGTCGCTATCGGTGATGGCGCTAACGATTTACCTATGCTTGCTGTCGCAGCCCTTGGGGTGGCTTTTCATGCCAAACCTAAAGTACAGGCGCAGGCCAAAGCGGCGATACGACAAGGTTCGCTGCTGCAATTACTTTATTTATTGGACTGCTGATGCAACATCACCAACAATCTGAATGGCTGACAGTTGCTGATTATCAGCTGCATTTGCGCCAGCTCACACCAGTCCAGCCCGATTCCGCTTATCCGGTGCTGATGCTGCATGGCGCCATTGAAAACAGCCGGATTTTTTATAATGAAAAGGGTCGCGGTTTAGGCTGTTTTTTAGCAGACCATGGTTTTTATGTGACTTGCGCAGACTTTGCCGGGCGGGGCTTATCTCAGCCTAAAGCCAGCAGGGATTTTAATCACAGTCAGCAGCAACTGATTTGTCAGGATATTCCGTCTCTTATTCAGCATCTACAGCAGCAGTATCAACAGCCTGTAGTCGTGATTGCGCATTCTTGGGCTGGTGTGGTGCTGGCCGCAAGTTTAGCTCGTTTTCCACACTTGCTGCCTAAGGTAAAAGCCATCATCACTTTTGGCAGTAAAAGGGTGATTCGTGTCGGAGGCTTCAAAAAACGTCTGCATATTGATTTGGTCTGGAACAGACTATCACCGCTGCTTTGCCGTTTATATGGTTATTTGCCCGCGAAACAATGGCGTTTTGGTGCTGATAACGAACCAGCTCAGTATTTATTAGATACTATTGGTTGGATCCGTGGTCATGCTTTTACCGATCCGACGGATGGTTTTGATTATGCCGCCGCTTGTGCCAAGCTCAGCTGGCCAGTCAGTTGGCATTTCGCTGCCATCAATGATCAGTTGTTAGGTCATCCGCTGGATGTACAGGCTTTTCTGACAGAAACAGGCTTAAACAAGGGACGTTATACCTTGCTGGGGAAAGCTCAGAGCCACCATCAGGATTATGACCACATTTCCATGCTGACCCATCCTTGCGCCTGTAAGGATCACTTTAACGAAGTGGTGTTGTGGTTAAAGCAGATTGAGCCTCAGTACTGAGGCTAGGCTTATTCAGGCAGTTGAATACTCGCCAATAACGTCAGTCGTTTTTGCTGTTGCTGCGCTATTTGTGTATTGCTCAGGTTAGAACGCAATAGAACTTCATCTGTAATATCAACGACTTCACCTACACCTACGACGCTCCACAGCTCCTCTTCCAGTACTTTTGCTTTGTGAATAGCATAAGTGCTGACATAACCAAGTTCTTTAGCTATATGCTCGGTGTCAGGGCGACCAGTGCGGGATAAAAAGATTTTAAAAGCAAACAACAGATCAGTATTGACCACATCATCGATAAACGCTTTTTTTGCACTATGCAACTGAAAGTCAAAATCAAACTTAGTTTCAAAGCTTTGCTCTATGCTGTCTTGCCCTGGAATAAAACGTAAAAATACCTCATAACTGAATGGTACTTCCTGACGCTTCATTTTTTTTAGCTGATTGGCAAAATGCAAATTGGTGGCGTTGTTTTTCAACAGCGGCAGCATAGTTATTGAGTTGGCATTATCACTAAACTGCGCCAGCAGCTTGTGTAGTGAATTGGGTTTAGCGCCAACAGCGACCACATCCAGGTTATAGCGCACGCCTTGTCGATGTACATAAAACGCGAAGTTATCCAAAGCCTTGACGTACATATTTCGTAATGCAGGACCAAGGCCAGGAAACTTAGGAGTTTCCTCTGCCATGGTCAGTTTGCTTCTGTTGTTATTAATCAGTTGTTGGAAAAATATTTTTCCTGGATGATCATTGGTTGGGTCTATTACCCGCATATTCATAATCAGTTTATTTTTACTGACGGCCATCACTTCATAAGCTAAGCCAGAAAGCTGATGTTTAGTGGTGATTTTTTGTAGTTCCGGCAAACTGATTTTTACCTGATCACCTTTTGAAAAACTGACAGGTTCCGCACATTCAATTTGCAGGCCTTTACTGGAAAAGTCGCGGCTAAATGCCTGAATATCAGGTCCTTTAGCCTGTGCCAGCATCACTGTAGTTTTATGTAAAAATCGGCTCTCAGAACGTAAGTTGACATACTGCACTGAGGCACTTTCAATCGGAGGAATATGTTCCAGTTTGCCATGACCAAATACTTTGAGCTTATTCAGCAGAGCGGCGTCATAGGTCATGGCTTTATACAGGCTAGAGCTGTGCGCAGTACTGATATCAGTCAGCTCCACTATATAACGCAAGTTACGAATAAAGTTTGCGATTAAAGGTGTAGGGGGCTGGTTTAGCTTTTGTATTTCCTGATCAGCACTGTTTGGTAAGGACAATGGAATATGTGCATGAGCAGGCAAAGTACGTAATACCGACATTCTGAACGCACGAAAGCTGGGTTTAGCCGCACCAAAGCCAAAAAATACAGGTTTTAGTTCAGAGTGTTGCTGCAATTCTTCACTGGTCGCTGAATAAAAGAATAATCTGCCTTTGGCTGCATGAGTAAAGGTATAAAGCACAGTGCTGTGCTCGTTGGCATCTTTGGCCAGACATTGTTTTAAGCGACGGACATGCAGTAACTGAGGCAAGACATGTTGCTGGCGCTCATCCTGAAAATAATGCATCAGATGCCTGTTATTTTCCGTGGTCAATACACAGCTCGGTGTCGCTTTGCCATCCTGAACAGAGAGAAATACGGGTAAAGAACTGATACGTGGCAGGTAAAACTGTTCGTAACCTTTGATAAATACCGCTTCATAGGTGTTATCCAGATTGACCTTATAGCGTCTTTTATTGCCATGAATAAAATGCTGCAGAAACTCTGAAAAGCCTTTTTCGTCCGCCAGAGGTAAACGTTTTAATCTGACATAATAACTTTTGTCAGCAGCTTCAACGTCGATCACCTGATAAGGGATGCCATTATTGATACCTAAGGCAAACTCTTGTTCTAAACCACTGAAAAATATGGCAACTTTTTGCCCGGCACTCATCTCTATTGCAAGAGGTATTTTTATCTTGCAGCCAGAAACGGACAAATCACTGGTCGTTGCGGGAAAACGTTCGTCCTCTTGCAACAGAACTTCAATATCAATGGAGAAATTCATCCGTTCTTCGCGGCGAACACTATAACCGGCAAAGCGGATCAGGTGAGCTGCTTTATAATCGTTTATTGTTGCATCAATATCTGAGGTTTGCGAAGTCAGATTGCTTGTGCTGGTGGTCTCTTTGGATAACACATCCTGCAGCCTTTTATTGGTTTCCTGCTGATGTCTTACTCTGAAGTTGTTATCGGTGTTGGTGACATCTTCAAAAATCCCAATAGTGTATTGGCCATATTGTCTCAGTCCTTTTTCAAAGGTCTGTATTGCCACTTCATCCAGATAATGAGTCTGACCCTTATACTCAAAAGGACGAACTTCGCCGTCGACCCTGCCACGTAAATCTATATAATAGCTGCAGGGTTGGGCCAGACGTTTTAATTCCATTTTGATCAGGAATTGTTGTGATTTGGCTAAGTCTGCGGTCAATAACTTAAATTCCTCATCAAACATCTTTGTGTTAATAAGGGGTTTCAGGCGTTCCAGCACGCTGCTATGAGCTTGTAAGTCGTTTGTTGTCATGCTCGCTTAAACACTTACAGGGCATCATGCCCCGCATCAATAATTGGGTTAGAGTAAAACCAGTACGATGTAAAAGCAATAATCGTGCCTTTTAATAAAAAGAGATTAAAAAATGGCTAAAACTAAAAGTGCTTACGTCTGCAATGACTGTGGCGCAGACTTTGTGCGCTGGCAAGGCCAATGCACAGAATGTGGTGCCTGGAACAGCATTAGCGAAGTGCGCTTGCCAAGCCTGACAAAACAGCAACGTTTTGACGGTTATGCTGGTGCGACTGCTGCCAAAGTGATCCGGTTGGATCAGGTCGACCTGCAGGATGTACCGCGATTTAGCTCTGGTTTTGCCGAATTTGACCGGGTTCTGGGAGGTGGTATTGTGCCAGGTTCTGCCATCTTAATAGGCGGTAGCCCTGGTGCAGGTAAAAGTACCTTGCTGCTGCAAATTATGTGTGGTCTGGCAACAGCAGATAAAGCTCTGTATGTCACGGGTGAGGAGTCGCTGCAACAAGTAGCGCTGCGAGCTCACAGATTAGGTTTACCGACACAAAACTTAATGATGCTGGCTGAAACCAATGTTGAAACTATTTGCCAGCTGGCGCAGCAGGAAAAGCCGCGCATTATGGTCATAGACTCCATTCAGGTGATGCAGATGAGCGATATTCAGTCTGCGCCAGGCAGTGTGTCGCAAGTGCGGGAAAGCGCGGCTTATTTAACCCGTTTTGCCAAGCAGCATAATGTCGCCGTGATTATGGTCGGTCATGTTACCAAAGATGGTTCTTTAGCTGGTCCCAAAGTTCTTGAGCATTGTATCGACTGTTCTATTTTACTGGATGGTGATACGGACAACAGATACCGCACGTTACGAGGTAATAAAAACCGTTTTGGTGCTGTGAATGAACTGGGTGTTTTTGCCATGACAGGGCAAGGTATGCGTGAGGTGAAAAACCCATCCGCGATATTTTTAAGCCGTGGCAAAGAAGACACGCCAGGCTCTATTGTGATGGTGCTGTGGGAGGGAACCCGACCTTTGCTAGTGGAAATTCAAGGCTTAGTGGATTATTCACCGCTAAATAACCCACGTCGCGTCACTTTGGGGATGGAGCAAAACCGTATTTCGATGTTACTAGCTGTATTACATCGTCATGCCGGTATTCAAATGGCGGATCAGGATGTGTTTGTCAACGTGGTGGGGGGCGTCAAAGTCAACGAAACCAGTGCTGATTTAGCCACTTTGCTGGCATTGGTCTCCAGCTTTAAAAATAAGGCTCTGCCTAATGAGTTGGTGGTGTTTGGTGAAGTGGGGTTGTCCGGTGAAATCCGTCCTGTACCCAGCGGTCAGGAGCGCTTAAAAGAAGCAGCGAAACATGGCTTTAAACGCGCTATAGTGCCAGTTGCCAATGCGCCCAAAGAGGCCATTCCAGGCATGACAGTAGTTGCAGTCAGTAAATTATCAGAAGCCTTGGATGCGTTGTAAACGCAAAGTTAGGCATAAGCAGACATAAAAAAAACGGCCTAAAAGCCGTTTTTTCTGTTTTTATACCCTAGGTAATTGATGTTGCAGCGAGGCGACAAGTGATTAAGACCCCAGGCGCATAGTGAACTATGTGACTGGGGCGATACTCTTCTTCTTAAAATCAGACGCAGTCAACAAAGCTGCGGCTTCAATTACGACGGGTATATTAATTCAGAGCGTTAGGGAAGTTCAGCAACAACACCGCTTTAGCGTCATCACGTAATTTCGCCAAGCCTAATTTATCGTAACTTTCGACCATAATCTTCAGTGCTTGCTCTACCTGTGGTGAATCACGATAGTACTCAACAATGTATTTACAACGGTTAGCCGCTGCCAGATGAGCACCACGACGAACATAATAATCAGCAACTAGTAATTCGTAACGAACCAGTTTTTCTTTGATGGCAAACATACGCTTTCTGGCATCGTTGGCATATTTACTGTTTGGGTAAGTGCTCACCAGAATTTTGAAATCTTCAAAACCTTGTTTGGTGCTGGACATATCGCGGTCAGCTCTGTCTATGCCAACAAACTCCTGAAAGGAGTTTTCATCTGCTTTAATATTGCTCAGGCCACGCATGTAGTAGGCGTAGTCTAAATCCGGATGGTTTGGATTTAACCGGATAAAACGGTCGATACTGGCTAACGACTGAGTGGTATCACCACTTTGGTAGTAGGCATAAATCAGATCCAACTGCACCTGACGAGACAGTGGGCCAAATGGATAACGACTTTCCATCGCCTTTAACAGCTCAATAGCTCTGTTATACAGACCTGAGTCCAGCACATTTTTGGCTTCTTCATACATTTGCTGAGCAGACTGGTTGGTATTAACCAGCTCTTCTTCGGCATTTTTGTTCCCCGCACAGGCGGTAAGTGTTAAAGCTAGGGCGATTATGGCTAAAAAATTCACTTTCATTTAAAAATCCGCTACTACTTAAACCTATTGGCTATTTAGTCTGGAGTAAAACCGTTAAAATAGACTTTTATAGCCCGATTCTAACCCAGACAGTTCGGGTATGCACACAGGATAACTGGTTCCGACATGACAAAACAGATAAAACTTGCAGAAATTGTACCTGACCATCTTTTTGGTAAGCGCTTAGATCAGGTATTAGCGGAAATGTTCCCGGACTATTCGCGTTCCAGAATAAAAGAGTGGATTTTAGCCGATTGGGTTCAAATCAATGGCCAGCTCTGCAACACCCCCAGAGAAAAGTTACTGGGAGGGGAGTCTGTATTGATCCAGGCCGAGTTACCGGACGATGAACGTTTTGAAGCTGAGCCTATTGATCTGAATATCGTTTATGAAGACGAGCACATTATGGTGATCAATAAACCTGCGGGTTTAGTGGTGCATCCTGGTGCGGGCAATGCCGACGGTACTTTACTTAACGCGTTATTACACCACTGTCCTTCTATTGCTGAAGTGCCACGTGCGGGTATAGTGCATCGTTTAGATAAAGACACCACAGGTTTAATGGTGATTGCCAAAACTATTCCGGCTCAGACCCATTTAGTGGAAGCGATGCAGGAGCGGGAAATTACCCGTGAATACGAAGCGATCTGCCATGGCACTATGACAGCGGGCGGCACAGTGGATGAGCCAATAGGCCGTCACCCTACCAAACGTACTCATATGGCGGTAACCAGCTCAGGTCGTCCTGCTGTAACCCACTACCGTGTAATGGAAAAATTCCGTGCCCACACTCGTTTGCGTTTACGTCTGGAAACAGGTCGTACCCACCAAATTCGTGTGCATATGACCTATATCAATTACCCGCTGGTAGGCGATCCAGTATACGCAGGACGTCCACGTCCACCGCGTAAAGCTGATGAAGCTCTGCTGACTGTATTGCGTGGTTTTAAACGTCAGGCATTACATGCGGCTATGCTGCGTTTAGCCCATCCTATTACCAGTGAAATTATGGAATGGCATGCGCCTATTCCGGACGATATGGTTCAACTGACGCTGGCGCTACGTGAAGACACTGAAATCCATGGTCTGGACTTTACCTGATGTTCAAAGCAGACTGGCCTGCGCCATTGAATGTCAAAACAGCAATCAGTACTCGTGAGGGGGGCGTCTCTTTGCCTCCTTATGCTGGCTTGAATTTAGGCAGTCATGTCCATGACAGGCCTGAAGCTGTGGCGCAGAATCGTCAGCTGTTCAGGCAAGAGGCCAAGATGCCAGCTGAACCTTTATGGCTCAATCAGGTGCATGGCACAGACTGTCTGTTGCTTGAACACACTGATTTTTCTGCAGGACCTGTGACTGCCGATGCCAGCACCACTAAAACCAAAGGCCTGGTGTCAGTGGTACTGACAGCAGATTGTCTGCCGGTATTGTTTTGTGATCTGGATGGTACTCAGGTGGCGGCCGCTCATGCGGGGTGGCGAGGTTTAGTGGATGGAGTGCTGGAACAGACATTGCTACAATTCCCTGATCCCCGTCGGGTAATGGCTTGGTTAGGTCCAGCTATTGGCCCCAGCGCTTTTGAAGTTGGTGACGAAGTACGGCAAGCTTTTGTGGAAAAAGATGCCAAAGCTGATGCTGCTTTTGCAGCAGTGCCGGATAAAACCGGTAAATGGCTGGCTGACTTATATCAACTGGCGCGATTTCGTTTGAACGCTTCTGGTGTGACTCCATTATACGGTGGCGGTTTTTGTACGTACTCCGACCCACAACGTTTTTACTCCTATCGCCGTGATGGCCAAACAGGTCGCATGGCCTCCTGTATCTGGATGGATTGATATAAGTCAAATTTTTGACGTTTTACTGCTTGATAATTAGTCAGCTCTCCCCCATCTTAATGTCAACAGCAGTTTGACTTATGCGGAGATGTTATGAGACTCGACAGATTCACCAGCAAATTCCAATTGGCCATAGCCGAAGCTCAATCTATGGCTTTGGGCCGTGACCATCAGTTTATAGAACCTATTCATTTGATGTTTGCTTTGCTGGATCAGGAAGGTGGATCCACTAAAGATTTATTTAGCAAAATTGGTATCAACACCAACGAACTGCGTTCCAAATTATCCCAAGCCTTAGAGCGATTGCCCAAGGTAGAAGGCGCGGATGCGAATGTTCAGCTGTCTGCGGCCACTATTAATATGCTGAATTTGTGTGATAAATACGCGCAGAAGCGAAAAGATCAGTACATTTCCAGCGAGTTATTTGTGTTGGCCGCCTGTGAGGATAAATCTGAACTGGGCCATTTATTACGCCTGCTTGGATTAGACAAAGCGGCAGTGGAAAAAGCTATAGATCAGATCCGTGGCGGCCAGAATGTGGATGATCCGAACGCAGAAGACAGCCGTCAGGCTCTGAACAAATATACGGTGGATTTAACAGCGCGGGCTGAAGCCGGTAAGTTAGACCCGGTGATAGGCCGGGATGAAGAAATCCGCCGTTGTATTCAGGTTTTGCAGCGCCGCACTAAAAACAACCCGGTACTGATTGGTGAACCTGGTGTAGGTAAAACCGCCATAGTCGAAGGTTTAGCGCTGCGTATTATCAATAAAGAAGTACCGGAAGGTTTAAAAGACAAGCGGGTATTGTCTTTGGATATGGGCTCGTTATTGGCGGGGGCTAAGTACCGTGGTGAATTTGAAGAACGTTTAAAGGCGGTATTGAACGAGCTTTCAAAAGAAGAAGGCCGGGTGATTCTGTTTATCGATGAAATTCATACCATGGTCGGTGCAGGCAAAGCCGATGGTGCTATGGACGCTGGCAATATGCTCAAACCTGCGTTAGCGCGGGGTGAACTGCATTGTTTAGGTGCGACCACTTTGGATGAATACCGCAAATACATTGAAAAAGATGCGGCACTGGAGCGACGTTTCCAGAAAGTCATAGTGGATGAGCCCTCAGTAGAAGATACTATCGCCATTTTACGTGGCCTAAAAGAACGCTACGAGTTGCATCATGCGGTCGAAATTACCGATCCGGCCATAGTGGCGGCTGCTACTTTGTCACACCGTTATGTCAGTGACCGGCAACTGCCGGATAAAGCCATAGACTTAATTGACGAAGCAGCGTCCAGCATCCGAATGCAGATGGACTCCAAGCCAGAAGAGTTGGACAGATTAGAGCGGCGTATTATTCAGCTGAAGCTGGAAGACAATGCGCTTGCCAAAGAAACTGATGATGCGACCAAAAAACGCCGTGACATGATCCAGGAGCAAATTCGTGAACTGGATTTGAAATACAACGAGCTGGATGAAGTCTGGACTTCAGAAAAAGCGGCCTTACAAGGCACACAGAATATCAAAGCGGACTTAGAACAAGCCCGACTGGATATGGAAGTGGCTCGCCGTGCTGGTGATTTAAACCGCATGTCACAGCTGAAATACGAACGTATTCCGGCGTTAGAAAAACGCCTGGATTTAGCCTCTCAGGCTGAAATGCACGAAATGACTTTGCTCAGGAATAAAGTAACAGAGCAGGAAATTGCCGATGTCCTGTCCAAGGCCACTGGTATTCCGGTCAGTAAAATGCTGGAAGGCGAGCGTGATAAGCTGCTTCGGATGGAGCAGGAACTGCAAAGACGTGTAGTAGGCCAGACAGAAGCTTTAGAAGCGGTCTCGAATTCTATCCGCCGCTCCCGTGCAGGTTTAGCCGACCCGAATAAACCTATAGGCTCTTTCTTGTTTTTAGGCCCGACAGGGGTTGGTAAAACTGAGCTGACCAAAGCTTTAGCGCAGTTCCTGTTTGATACCGAAGAGGCGCTGATCCGCATTGATATGTCGGAGTTTATGGAAAAACACAGTGTCTCGCGTTTAGTTGGAGCACCTCCTGGTTATGTTGGTTATGAAGAGGGAGGGTATTTAACTGAAGCTGTGCGGCGCAAACCTTATTCCGTAGTACTGCTGGATGAGGTAGAAAAGGCGCATCCGGATGTGTTTAATATTCTGTTGCAGGTACTGGACGATGGTCGTTTAACCGACGGACAAGGTCGTACTGTGGATTTTAAAAACACAGTGATCATTATGACCTCGAATTTAGGCTCAGACCTTATTCAGGAGCATTATCAGCATCAGGATTATCAGCAAATGAAAGACATGCTGATGGAAGTACTGAGTAAACATTTCAGACCTGAGTTTTTAAACCGTCTGGATGAAACCGTGGTATTCCATCCGCTGGATAACGCTCATATCCGCCACATTGCTTCGATTCAGTTGCAGCGTCTGCGTTTGCGTTTGCAGGATAAAGGCTTTGGTTTGTCGGTGACTGATAGCGCTTTGGATCTGTTAGCTGCAGCTGGTTTTGATGCAGTCTTTGGTGCACGGCCGTTAAAACGTGCTATTCAGCACTATATAGAAAACCCCTTGGCGCAGACCTTACTCAAGGGGCAGGTTAAACCTAATTCAATAGTGACTGTTGATGCACAAGAAGGGCAGTTTGTGATTGGCTCTGCGAATCCGCATTAAGCCGCGCCATTGAGAATAAAAAAGCCCGCTGCTGCGTAATGCCAGTCAGTTAAGCTGACTGGCATTATTTTTTGTACGCATATTTGCTGGATTTCCTTTTGATTTGCCTTGGATAACTTCGCT